>NZ_JBFTQH010000054.1:0-30343 GCF_056398905.1 Rhizobium sp. 01T417
GCCGGGATCGAGCGAACCTCGGCCATCGCGGCTGCGCTGACGCCCTATTGTCTCGAGAGGGCCAAATCGGATCCAGCTTCGGCAGAGATCTTGGCCGCACTCAAAGCAGCCGGCACCTACGGGCGTAGCGACGTTATCAAGAAGGCCGGATGGGCAACGCCACTTGGCAGCACCGAGCCAAATGCAGACCTTGCACAGGCCTGCCAGATTGCGCTTGGAAGCGCGGGCTAGTTTCAAAGCCTGGGGGCTCGCGGAGCCTGAATGGAAAGAGCCCTGCCATGAGTGCAAAGCCATCCAGTAGCGATCAGTTAAACAGAGATCGACGGATAACCGATGCTCAGGGATAAAATTACCAAACCGGTAGCGAGCCCATCGGCTGAGGAATTGATCGTTCAGGCTTCAGACGCTCGCGCTAAGCTGCGCAGTGGACACGGCGCACCAGGCAATGTCGCTTCGGAGGTTCAATTGCCAATCGAAGAGCTTGGTGGCTTTGAGGTGGAAAGCAAGACCTAACTTCTCGAAAAGCTCCCACGATGAAGGAGCTTGAACCGGCGCGGGACAACAAAAGGTTGGCGCCAAAGACGCCGATCGGCAATAGTTCAACCCGCGTTTAGGTTGAAACCCTAACCGTGCCGCGCGGAGGGCGGCCCACGCTTCTCGCCGGACGCTGGGACAACCACCTCAGACAATTCGTCGCAATCCCAGATTTGCGATTTGACTTCTCGCGCCGCGTAACGCGTCACACGGTCGTGCTCAAGCATTGCCGAGCGTAGTGGGTAGAGCCCGACATAAGGGCTTTGCTGCCAACGCTAATTCTCAGAGGCGCTTCCGATGCTTCGCACCGGCTCGGCCTGATGATGCAAACACCAATTGGCGCAACGCTGCCCAGAAAAATCGCGCCTCTAGCGGTCCGGTTTGGGTCGACATCCCAGACCTCAGCGAAGGCGGATTTTTGGAGACGAGTACGATGGCTGACCCTGATCGCTATTCCGGGAGACCGCCGAAGCACGGTCGCGGAGTTTTCATACTGGTTGTTATGGTCGCAGCCTTGGCGCTCCTTGCGGGATGGTTTTCTGGATTTTTGGGCTGAGCTGGCGACAATTGGCATAGGGCGCGCGGCAAGAACTCTATGTCCGTTCTTCGTGGGTGTCCTCGCAGCGGACGGTCGGCCATCGTGAAGAGTTTCGGGCGACGGTAGGCGTACGAAAGTCCCCGAGGGAGGGAATCCGCGGGCCACAGGCGCTATGGGGATTTTGGATTTCGGCTGGTGTCGGCGATGCCGCGGCCGTAGTCGGGAAGCGCCGGGATGGATACGGACAGACTGCTTTGTTGCGCCTGTGCGCGGGATTGTCAGCGCGGCATGCGGCTGGACACGGCTTTGTCGGCCTCGATGAGCACCCTGGGCGCGCGTGGTGCGTTGCCGGAGGTTGCCCCCCGCCTGTGGCTGAACTCTGGATCATTCCGAGGCATCCTCGCGCTCCTGATCTTCGCATCCTTCAGCACATTCTGGACGGCGCTGGTCCTCAGCGCTGCGCCGTTTTCCTATTCCCACACTTCGATAGGTCTGTTTTGGACTGGTTGGACTGGCCGGGGCGATTGGAGCAACATCCGCCGGAAGACTTGAGATAGAGGCTACGGTCAATGGACGACTGGGTTATCTCTGGCGATCCTTCTGGGTTCCTGGGACCGATCGCTCTCCTACCATTCTCCATCACAGCGCTATTGATGGGAGTGCTACTGCTCGACCTGGCGGTCCAAGCCGTCCACGTCGCCAACCTCAGCGTCGTGGTGGCGTTGCATCCAGAAAAAAGCGGCCGCTTGATTGGTGGTTACATGATCTTTTACTCGGTCGGCAGCGCCATCGAGGCGATCGCCGCCACTGCAATCTACGCGCGGTCCGGCTGGCCGGGAATTTCCTTCCTGGGAACAACATTCAGCGGTGTTGCACTCGCAATATGGATCACGCCTATTTTCAGCGAGCGCAGGTCGAGAAATTCGTCGTCTTTGGGTCTCCTTGAGGAAGAGCGCTTTGGGCGGTTGACTGCAGTGCAGACCCAGCAGCAGCTCGCGGCGAGAGACCGCCGACCCACTTTCAGTGCGAAAATCCTCTATGGTAGGCTGGCCGGGAGCGGTGAGGCATCTATATCGGATCTCATGTGATCTGGCGACGAGTGGTTGCCAGCATGGAGCGTGACAATGGCAAGTCTCGAATTGGCGAAGGTTGAGGAGCGGCCCGGTGGACAACTACTATTTAATGTTCGCATGACCGCGACCGCGGCCAAGATAGAATTGCCGATCTTAGTTATGGATCAAGGATCACTCGCCTTGAATGAAAGGACCGTTCTTCAGTCCGCACTCGGTTTTGCCGAAGAACTAGAGGGTTCGCTCCGGTTCCGTCTTGAGGTCGAGCAACAGGACCTCTAGTTCGAAGCCCCAGAATGAAACTCGTTGCTATGTCGCCAGCGAGCGCGTAGGATTCCTTTGTCAATGGCATTTGAAGCGGGCGCCGTTGCGTAAAGGTTGAATACCTTCGCCCCAACCAAAGGAGGACCATATGTCTTCCAAACACCCCCACGAATATCTTGATGCAACAGACATGACGATGCTGGAAGGCGTGCTTGAACAAGCGGGATATCGCTGCTCGGGGACTGAGATGGACAGCGAAACACTTGAGGCGGCGAGGTTCCTTCTGCGCCTGGTCCGGAAGGGGATAGTCAGTGAAGAGGAGCTGGGGATCGCTTTAATTGCTAGAGACAGGGGCGTCGCCGATGGCGAGGAAATGTTTGAGGCGACGGCGGACCATTCTCTTGATCGCTGGACAAACGAGGGCGGAAGCGCGGCACCTCCTCAATCGGCCGGATGTTTTTAACGCTCGCGATCAGACCTGAAAGTCTCCGCAGTTCCGCTCCTACTGAGCGCCGCAGGCGGGTGTCCCGCTGGCATTTGAACATGAACTGGTGTTACTCGATGAAAAACACACATTTTCGCGACAGGGATCTGAGGTTTGCCGAACGCGTCGTTGCAATAATCGACCGGCGGCTGTGCAGACAGGTAGCCGTTTTCAAACGAACACGGGCAAACGGTTTGCCAACGGACCAGGAAATTGCGCTGTTGGCGAGGCTCTATGACAGCAAGCGACGAGCTGCTGATCGACTTAAACACGTTCAAGCTTTTCTGGCGTAAAGTCTCAAAGCTGGTCGTCGGCGCTAGAGCCACCACCGGGAAGGCGTCTAGGTTGTATCGTCTTGGGTAAAATTGGAGGATGAGATGTCGAAGCCAATGGATATCCGCCCGCTCGGAGTAGCGATCGACGTAAAGCCAGGCGGCTACCGCGTCGTGACGAATGTTCAGCAGATGGCCGAGATACTTGCCAATAGATGGCCGGACGATAAGCGGAACGACGGTTGGGAAGCGGCTCGCGCCGCATGCGCAAGTGCGCTAGAAACATGGTCCAACGCCGAGGGAGCGCGAGCCACCTTCATCACGGCGGCGGAAAAATCCAACATCCGCGTGAATGCGGATGCGTAGTTCGCCAGGCGGAACCAAACGCAGTTTCATTCGTTTGAGCGGATGGAACGGCAATCTTCCACCTCCGCCGTTTCCTTCTCACACTGCAATGCCTAAGAGCCCCGCTTGGCCCTCCACGCCGACGGGGTACTTTTCTGTCCACGACGAGCAAACACCAAGCCGTTGTTTGAGACGCTTGCCTATGGATGACTGCGGGAGCGCCCGTCAGACTAAAGTCCAAACGAGATTCAGGCTCCAGTCCGATTTCTTCAGCGAACAATGACGGGCAATCTTGGTTGATGCGAGTCGCACAGCCCAAGACCCGCGCGCCGACAGATCAAGGACTTCCCGGTCCCGCCGACCAGGAAAGTCCTTTTGCGAGCACAGAGTTTGGGCCGAGAAAAATAAGCAGGTCTAATCGTGAGGCGATGTCCATGGAACTATCGCGAGGCTTGAGCACTCGGAAGGTAAGTAACTGATGGGCATAGACCTGCAAATGGTTCCTAATTCCTCCACCATCAAACTCGTGCTGAAAACTTTTGTGCCGTGAGAACGGTGTCGAGCGAGACCGAAGAGCAGTCGCTGCAATCGCGATCCTACTAACGACGCTGTGGCAACAAGGCACACACGACGGAGAAGAACTCCAGCGCCTTGCTCGTGAAAAGCTCGCAGAGGCTACAGCAACACCCAATGGTGGCTCGTACGACGCCMGTCAGTGGGCGCACGAGAGCGTGTGGTTAGGCAGGCATCTGCGACTTTTGGTCATCGCTATTCAGTAGTAGGAACAAACGACGAAACGTCGTCAAAAGCTGCAGTTCCAATCGACCCCAGGCCTCCTTATTTTCAATAGGTTGACCTCGGAGCCTTCCCAGCCCCTCTTGGGTCAACGACGTACGGTCCCGGGGCTCAAGGCGAATGGCCGCGACCGTACGCTCTCAATGCTCTTGCTCTGAAATGTCATCGAAATCGACCACAACGCATCGACCATACCGCAATGACGAGACGCCTCTTCCGTGGCCACGTCGAGGGCTTATTTTGGATGAGAAGCAGAACGAGGTCGTAGTCTGGAGTTTCCCGCGACGCCATCTCTCGCGCAGCGCTCAACGTAAAGATCCGCTGATGCACATTGGTCTCGCTCACGACCCCTGCCCCTCGGAAGCGGGTAAATTCTAGACGCTGGAAGAACGTGCAACTATCCCAACGGTCCCGTGCATCGGTGCGAAAAACAACTACGGTGTTGGTACATGCGTACTAGGCCTCTCACCCGAAACGCCGAAACCGGGCGGATTGACCGATGCCATGCAAAGCGCGACGACTGGCATGGGCGCATCCCCAGCGCTCAATACTTAGGCGCACGGCGGTCCGCATGCCTCGCCGGCGGCGCGGACCGCTTGAATTCCTCCGAGCGGGAGAAGCCAAAGAGGCGCTAGGGCCCGACGATCGGCGTTCTGAAGAGGCTCTTGTCCGATTTCCCATTGGCGCCGAGCGCGCCAAGCCCAAGGCCGCTTTAACCAGCGCAATTTGAAGGGCTCAATTGACCTTCGATCGATCTTGCCCTGATGGAGACCCCCGGCCGTTCGCGGGGTTTTCTTTTAACTTGGCTCCCACCGTCTCCCGGTGGGAGCCAAGTTTCCATGCGCTTCCGGGGGACGGCATTCCCCAAAAAAGCGCAATCGTTCCGCTAATAATTTTGCACGAGCCCCGGCCGTTGGGGGGTGGAACATGGCCCTTACGCCGCCGAGCGGGGGCCAAGTTCCACGGCTTGTGTGTGTGTGTTTGCATCCGGTGTCCAACGCCGAAAGCCCGGCCATTATAGAACCGTATACGCAGTTCTCCTAATATTGCTTTGGGCGTCTGGGTTTTCTATGCGCCCTCCCGAAAATGGCCCCCGCCGAGGGGCAGGGGCCAAATATGGCTGCGTTCGGCGGGGTGCTGCTTAAAGCATTTCCAAACGCCCCACGCTCTTAAACATGATTGCAGATGTTTAGTTCCGCTAATATAGTTTCCCGCCGGACCTAGACGACAAGCCGCCTAACCAGTTGGAACATTTAGCCGGCCCCGACCATCAGACGACTGGTAACTGTGCTGTCGTTTTGTCTGCAGGTGTAGGAGGACACTGCGGGGTCGCTCGGTCTTGCATCTCTATCGGCACGAAAACACCAACATCCCGAACGATCGAATCCGCAGCTTCAAAGAAGCGGGCGTCACCCTCGCAGACAAGATTGGCTGGTCGGCTACATTCCGATGAACCGCTGTAAAATCGGCAACTTCTATTCATCCACAAGTCACCATCGCAAAGCGCGAACCATCGCGATGGCATCATTCGAAAAGGTCGGGGTGATCCGCCTCGATTTGCGGCAAGTCGGAGAGGATGCCGTTGAGGTGCGCGCACATGGCGGATGCCGCAGCGTCAGCGTCGCGGCTGTCGATAGCGGTGATAATCGCCTCATGCTCAGCGATAAGCCGCATCATGGAATCTGGGTGGCGAAGCTGCAGATTGCAGACGCGATCCATATGGGCCTTGATGTCGGCAATCGCGTTCCAAGCAAGGCTGCAGCCGGCGCCTTCCGCGATCGCGATATGAAACTGCTCGTCCTCGCGTCGGAATGCGTTGTGGTCGTGGGCCTCCATGGCAGTTCTCTGCCGGGCAAGTATGCTGTCGACCCGGCGCCTCGTCCAGCTGTCGAAACTTTCGCTGGCGCGACGGACAACTGCGGTCTCAAGCGCCTCGCGGACGAAGCGCGCCTCCATCATTTGCCGCGCCGAGATTCTGACGACCACAGTACCCCTGTTGGGGCGCACGTCGACCAGTTTCGATTTTCCGAGCGCGATGAGGGCCTCGCGCACCGGTTGGCGCGATACGCCCATGCGCGTGGCGATCTCCTGCTCTGATAACCGCGTGCCCGGGGCCAGTTCGAGCTTGATGATCGCCTCCCGAAGGTCGCGCTCGACCTGCGCCGCCGCCGTTTCGCCGGTCTCAATCTTCAAGGATTCTATGTTCATGTCTTTCGTCGCCGTCATCCGTTGACATCCATTTTAAACCACCATACAGTACCATACAATTGAAACGCAACATAAATCCGGTGGCTCAAACCGGGCAAAAACGGGAGGGCCGGCACGATGTGTCGGCGTGAAGGGTAACGTGCTGTCCAATTTCATTGCGCCTGATTCCAGTGATCCGCGGCTGAACATTAAATCCCGCTACCAGATGCTTGTCGATGGCAAGTCGGTGGATGCCGCCTCGGGTCGCACGATTGACCGTGTCAGCCCTGGTCACGACGGCGTCGTGGTCGGTACCTGGCCCGAGGCCTCGGCCGAGGATGTATGCCTGGCAGTGGCGGCGGCCCGTCGTGCTTTCGACACCGGCCCATGGCCGCGCATGTCGGGCGCGGAGCGTTCACGCCTGATGTTCAAGGTGGCGGACCTGATCCTCAAGCGGCAAGAAGAACTCGCCTTGATTGAAAGCCTGGAGGTGGGCAAGCCGATCACCCAGGCGCGCGGCGAGATCGGATTCTGCGCCGACCTCTGGTCTTACGCCGCCGGCCAGGCGCGCGCGCTCGAAGGTCAGACGCACAATAATATCGGCGACGATCGTCTGGGTCTTGTGTTGCGCGAGCCTGTCGGCGTCGTGGGCATCATCACGCCGTGGAATTTCCCCTTCATCATCGCGTCGGAGCGCGTGCCTTGGGCGATCGGTGCTGGATGCACCGTCGTCCTCAAGCCGTCCGAGTTTACCTCGGGAACGTCGATCCGCATGGCGGAGCTTGCACGCGAGGCCGGTATTCCCGATGGCGTCTTCAATGTGGTCACGGGCTACGGCGATCCGGCTGGCCAGGTGCTCGCCGAGGATCCCGGCGTCGACATGGTTGCCTTCACTGGCTCGGTGCGTGTCGGCACCAAGCTTGGCGAGATCGCCGCGCGCAGCGTCAAGCGCGTCGGGCTGGAGCTCGGCGGCAAGGGTCCGCAGATCGTCTTTGCCGATGCGGACCTCGAGGCCGCGGCCGATGGCATCGCTTACGGTGTCTATCACAATGCCGGGCAGTGCTGCATTTCCGGTAGCCGGCTTCTGGTTCAGGAGGGAATCCGCGACGCATTGATGGAGCGCCTGCTTGATATCTCGCGCAAGGTGACCTTCGGCGATCCTCTGAATGATCGCACGAAGATCGGGGCGATGATCTCCGAAGCCCATGCGACCAAGGTCCATTCCTACGTGGAAGCCGGCATCGCATCGGGTGCCGAACTGCTGCTCGGCGGTGAGCGTGTCAGCAAGGACGCCGGGATCTACTACGCACCCACCGTATTCGCTGGTGTGAAGCCTGACATGTCGATCGCCCGCGAGGAGATATTTGGGCCGGTGCTGTCGTCAATGACCTTCAGGAACGCGGACGAAGCCGTCGCACTCGCCAATGCCAGCGAGTTCGGCCTTTCCGCCTCGGTGTGGTCGACCAATCTCGAATATGCGATGCAGAGCATCCGCCGCATTCGCGCCGGTCGCTGCTGGGTCAACAGTGTCATCGACGGGACACCGGAACTGCCTATCGGCGGGTACAAGAAGAGCGGCCTTGGTCGCGAGTTGGGCCGCTACGGCTTCGACGAATATTCCCAGTTCAAGGGCATTCACGTGACGTTCGGGCGCCCGGCGCCGTGGTTCGGCTAGCAGCGGCACCGTCGTCGCAGGGGACTAAACATATAGGGCGTTTCCGTTTTTGGGAGAAGCGAAACGCCTGGGAGGAAAATCTCGGCCGGCGTGATCTTTGGTCGGAGCCCGCCAGCCGAGACTTGGGTCTTTCGACCCGCATTGCACATCCAAAGGGAGGATACGCAAATGAAATTGACCAGATTGAAAACCGCTGCACTTGCCGCGGGTATCGCCACGATGATGACATCTACGGCATTGGCCGCGGACGTCAAGGCAACGATGATCATCTATCTCGATCCGAGTGTCCAGTTCTTCAACCCCGTGGTAAAGGGTGCGAAGGACGCAGCCGCGCAATTCGGCGTCGATCTCGACGTGCAATATGCCAACAACGATCCGGTTCGCCAGAACGACCTGATCGAGAGCGCGACAGCAAGCGGTGTCGACGGCATCGCTGTTTCCATCTCCTCGTCTGATGCCTTCGATGAAAGCATCTGCGCGGCGGTGAAGGCCGGCATCGTCGTCATCGGCTTCAACAACGACGATCTGGAAGGCGCCAAGGGCAATTGCCGCCAGGCCTATGTCGGCATGAACGAGTTCGCGTCCGGCTACGAGCTCGGGAACCGGATGATCAAGGAATTCGGCCTGAAATCCGGCGACGTCGTCTTCAATCCGCGCGAAATCCCTGAGGCGAGCTTCGCGGTCGCGCGTGGCGGCGGCATTGAGAAGGCGATGAAGGAAAGCGGCATCAAGGTCGAGACGGTTCGCGCCGGCCTCGATCCGGCCGAAGCGCAGAATATCATGGCGCAGTTCCTGATCGCCAATCCGGGCGTCAAGGCGCTGTTCGGCACGGGCTCCGTTACCTCGACTGTGGGCGCCGGCGCCATCAAGGATGCAGGCGTGAAGATTCCGTTCGGCGGCTTCGACCTCGCCGTCGAGATCGTCAACGCTGTCGAGTCCGGCGCGATGTTCGCGACCATGGACCAGCAGCCCTACCTGCAGGGCTACTACCCAATCGCCCAGATCGCGCTTTCGAAGAAGTACGGGCTGACGCCAACCGACGTGGACACCGGCCAGGGCGCCTTCCTCGACAAGTCGCGCATCAGTTCGGTCAAGCCGCTGATCGGCAGCTTCCGCTAACCGCGTTTCGTGGGGGCCTGCCGGAAAGCCGGCAGGTTCTCCATCTTCAACCGATCGAGTACCAGACCGTGACACCAATTCTCGCAGAAAGTGCCGCGCCCCGGTCGCGGACGCAAAAGCAACCGATCCTCAGGCAGATCATGGCGATGCCGGCGGGTGCGATCTTCCTTGTCTTCATGACGCTGCAGATCGTCTGCATCTTAGGCGCCTTGCTCTACCCCGATCAGTTTCGCTATCTCTCGCCACAGAACCTGACGATCCTCATGAAGGCAATTCCAGTGCTTGGCTGCCTGGCGCTCGGTGCTGGTGTGCTGATGATTTCAGGGGAGTTCGACCTTTCCATCGGTTCCGTCTATACCTTCACCGCCATCCTGATGGCGAGCCTTGTGGGCGCCGGGTTGAGCGCTTTTGTTGCCGCTCCGCTCGGTATCCTGGCCGGCATCATGATTGGGCTGCTCAACGGCCACATCACGCTGCGCTTCGGACTGCCCTCCTTTATCGTGACCTTGGGCGGCCTGCTGTTCTGGCGCGGCGCTGTCCTGCTCTATAACGGCGCCGTCCAGGTCCGCTTCGACCCTGAGCCGATCTTCACCAGCCTGTTTTCCGGCACGCTTTTAGGCATCAATGCGGCCTTCATCTGGATCGTGCTCTTCGTCGTCGGCTTCCACTATCTCGTCCACCGCCACCGCTTCGGCAACCATGTGTTCGCGACCGGCGGCAACCGCGGTGCTGCGGAGGCGATCGGCATCAACACCAACCGCGTGAAGCTCGTGGCATTTGCGATCGCTGGCGGCATGGCGGCGGTGGCCGGCATCCTTGCGACATCACGGGTCGGCAGCGTGCAACCAGGGCAGGGCGCCGGACTGGAACTCCAGGCCATCGCCGCCTGCGTGATCGGCGGACTGTCGCTACGCGGCGGCCGCGGGTCAATCATCGGTATCTTCCTCGGCGTGCTCCTGATCCATACGATTACCGACGTTCTGCTGCTCCTGCGCGCGCCGGGCTTCTATCTCGACATGTTCATCGCGACGCTGATCGTGCTGGCCGCCATCTTCAACCATCTTATCGAGCGGCGAGGTCTTGCGTGATGTCGGCCCCAAATCTTCTCGAACTGCACAACATCTCGAAAAGCTTCGGCGCGCTGACGGCGCTGCGAAACTTAAGCTTCCATATCGGCGAAGGCGAAGTGGTGGGGCTGCTCGGCGACAACGGTGCCGGCAAGTCGACTACCGTGAACCTGATCTCCGGGATCCACAAGCCGACGGAAGGCTATCTCAGCGTCGACGGCAGGAAGACCGCTTTCAGCTGCCGGTCGGACTCGGCCGATGCTGGTATCGAAACCATCTATCAGCACACGGCGCTGGTGGATTCCCTGTCGATCACCCGCAACATCTTCATGGGTCGCGAACTTACCGATCGCTTCGGCTTCCTCAGGCAGCGCGAGATGCGCGAGATCGCGATGGAGGTGCTGCAGAATGCCGTCCACATCTCGGGCATTGATTCTCCCGACACGCTGGTAGGCAACCTTTCCGGCGGCGAGAAACAGGCGGTCGCCATTGCTCGCGCAGTCTATTTCAAGAAGCGAGTGCTGCTTCTTGACGAACCGACCTCGGCACTGTCGGTTCGTGAGACGGAGGCGCTTTTGAACCAGGTGCTGAAGCTCAAGGCCGAGAACGTGTCCAGCGTGCTGGTAACGCACAATATCTACCACGCCTATCAGGTCTGCGACCGCTTCGTGATCATGAGCCATGGCACCAAGGTGTTCGATGTCGACAAGGCAGACACGACGATCAACCAGCTGACCGAATATGTCGTACTCACCTGATCCCGCATTCCAGACAAAAGAGGCATAGCCCGTGACAATTTCAGTATCAGTACGCCAGGTCGTAGGACCCGAGGACGCAGCAAAGCGTGACACGCAGGGTTTGCGCGATGGGTTCGTGATCGAGGGGCTGTTTCGCGAAGGAGAGGCCAATCTCACCTACAGTCATCTCGATCGCATGATCGTCGGCGGTGTCATGCCGGATACCAAGCCTCTGGAGATCGCTGCCATTGCGCAGACCGGCACCGAGCGCTTTCTCGATCGGCGCGAAGCCGCTGTCGTCAATATCGGTGGAGCGGGTACGGTCAGCGTCGCCGGAAAACGCTACGAGCTCGATTTCCAGGAGGCACTCTATATCGGGATGGGTGAGGGCGCCCTGAGCTTCACCAGCCTTGACGTTGCCGAACCGGCACTGTTCTACCTGCTGAGCGCACCCGCACATCGTGCTTGCCCAACGGTTCACATTACCCGCGAGATGGCCAAAAAGGTGACTGTGGGCACCGCAGAGGAATCCAACGCGCGCACCATCAACCAGTACGTCCATCCCGACGTCTGCGAGAGCTGCCAATTGCTCGTGGGGCTAACGATGTTCGAGCCAGGTTCGGTCTGGAATACGATGCCGGCGCATGTCCACGACCGGCGCATGGAGGTCTATCTCTATTTTGGCATGCAGGAGACGACGCGGATATTCCACTTCATGGGTGAACCGGGTGAGACACGGCATGTCGTCCTGAAGAACCACGAGGCGGTTCTGTCGCCCGGCTGGTCCATCCATTCTGGCGCTGGTACCGGCCGCTATGCCTTTATCTGGGCCATGGCCGGCGACAATATGAGCTTCACAGACATGGACAAGGTGCCGATGGAAGCGCTGCGATGAGCCCTTTCGATCTTACCGGCCGCTGCGCCATCGTCACCGGCGCCAATACTGGCATTGGTCAGGCAATTGCGATTGGTCTGGCGGAAGCGGGCGCTGATATTGTCGGCGCCGGCCGCTCGGCCATGGACGACACCGCGCATGTGGTCACATCGACGGGGCGCCGGTTTGTATCGCTCAAGGCGGACCTGTCTGATACCAAGGAGGCAGGGGCCGTTGTCGAGCGCGCCTTTGCCGCCGGCGCTTCCCCTGACATCCTCGTCAACAATGCCGGCATCATACGCCGAGCCGATGCGCTCGAGTTTACAGAAGAGGACTGGGATGCCGTTCTGGACACCAATCTGAAATCCGTCTTCTTCCTCTGCCAGGCGTTCGCGAAGGCAGCACTCGCTCGGGATATGCCGGCGAGGATCATCAACATCGCCTCGCTCCTGTCGTTTCAGGGTGGCGTTCGTATTCCATCCTACACGGCATCGAAGAGCGGGCTGGCCGGTATCACCAGGCTGATGGCGAACGAATGGGCGTCGAAAGGCATCAATGTCAATGCGATCGCGCCCGGCTATGTCGAGACCAACAACACCGAGGCGCTTCGCGCCGATGCGGAAAGAAGCGCGGATATCCTGAAGCGCATTCCGGCCGCGCGCTGGGCCAAGCCACAGGATATGGTGGGGGCAGCGGTTTTTCTTGCCTCGCGCGCCTCGGATTATGTTCATGGGACGTTGCTGCCAGTCGACGGCGGCTGGCTCGCCCGATAGGAGATGTGATGGCCGATTACAACACGCTTCCCGGGGCCAGGAGTCATTGTGAACGGGCTTCCGAATTCCCATTCGGGCAGACCTCGACCAGTGTCTCTTCGGGGGCACCGTTGATTTCACTGACGCCGGGACGTTGTTGGTGAATGTACGAAGAACGTGTTCGTTCGTCTCTGGCGAGGCTTCGCAGGCCTCCCGCCTTGAAGGTCAACCGACGTTTGCGCTCTATGCTATTGCTCCAATTAAACGCAGGCAAAGGGCGAAGTGCGTCGCGGCCAACGGCGTTAGAGAAGGCCATTTTGGAAAGGCGGCTATTGCTTCTGTTTCGAGGCCTGCACAGAGCCGCCCTCGTTCTCCCACGTAGCAATAGCATCAGAATTGCGGCTCTGTCGCTGCCGTTTGAACGGAGAATAGTTCTTCGTGGGAATGGTCGCAGCTTCAATTCTGCGAATGATGACAGTTTCAGCCTGACGCAAATCACCCTCGGCGGCTTGCATTTCCGAAGTTTTGTAGTTGGCGCGTCTAAGAACGCGCCGGAGCGTCGCTCGTGGTTCCTCAGAGCTGTGGCACATTGTTTTCAATCCTTGATCTTTGGAAGGTGTAGCGTTGCGCGTTTACGAGACTGATCTCCACTGCGGTTGGTCTGAGGCTTCTACATGCTTCCAGGTCCGGGCTTGGCGCTTTGGAATGGATGCGGATTGGCTTCCTTTCTTCGCCAGGCAGACCCAAGTGCCTTGGCTTTCCCGCTCTATAACTTTCAATGTTTTCTGGTGCTTTCTTGATTATGGATCTCCTGCCTCGCTCGGCGTTCTAGAGGGGCCGGCGGCCCGCGTTCATTAGAAGCTGGCGCTCTGTCGCCGTTGGTCCCAGGAGCTTCAGCAGCCGCTTTTCTTCAAATCGATCAAGCCTGAAACGCTTGGCGTATTCACGGATATTCCAAACCCTTGCCAATTTTGCAGGCGCATATATGTCGGTATTGTTAGCGGTCATGATGTTGATCTCCAGGTGTGGTTTCGCGAATTTCACGTTGCTGATGCAGAGGAGGTCGGCGACGCTGTATGGTGCGAGCTGACCGCGGTCGCATGCTGGTTTATTCCGTGAGCATTGTTGGGGCGGCTCAATCCATAAACGAAATCGAGAGAGCTAGCCCGAAGCGTACCCGTCGGGCACCTCATGCTTTGGAAGCAAGGCTTTCCTCACCGTCTTCTGCATCCCTCTGCATTGCCGCCTCCAGTTCCTGTAGAGGAACCTGCAGCAATTGCCTGGTGCCAATCTCGACCCCCACCGCCGGAATTTCGAGATGGGTTCCGGTTCTTCTGTAGGCAGGAAAGGAGAGTCCCTCGATCAGCTCCTCATCCACTATGAGCCGGTAGGTGCCGGCATCAAGCGGCACGATCAGCGAACCTAGAATGAACGGGTGAGAAAAGGTGATTTCAGATGCTGTGGTGCGTTCGATCATGGGAAAACCTCATGTCTGTTGGGTTGGTCATGCCGCAAGCGCCTTGCGGCCCGTAAATGTGCGCGCTGCTACCGCTACCCGAACGTGCCGTGGAGTATGAGGTAAAGAACGAAAGCCATGCATATTAGTGGTGTCGACTTGATGATGAAATCGACATACCGAAATCGGCTGAGGTAGCGAGTTGCGCGGTGTAGGGATTGGGTGGAAGACATCGTGTCCTCCTTGATTGGGGCTAGAGCGTTCTAAGTGCCCTTGAAAGCAGCGCCCGTGCTGTGGCTGCTACCTTAGCAAATATGGGGATGCCCAATCACAATTACAAGATGAGGCTGACGGCAGTCCTCGAAAACGAGAGCCATTCTTCTGCCACCGACCCAGAGCAGTCACATCCAAGCAAAAGAAATCGGCGTAGTTCTTAAGCAGCGATACCGCGACCTTCTACAGTCCTCTCAGCCGATACGGGGAGCGCTCGCGCTGAACCTCAATCCCGGCAAGTGCATATTCTGTTCGAGGCGTTCGGCAGTCGAAAGGTCGATGTCGATCACGCCGAGATTCTCCTCCAATCAATGCTGTTTCGTTCTGCCTGGGACAGATCGGCGAGATGGCCTTCTTATGAAGGTCAGGCCGAAGTGACCTCAATTGATCGCTTGCCATTAGATAGGCATGCGCCCATTGTCGCCACTTCAGCAGCAATTTTTACAGGCGCTGCTGCTTCAGGGCCACCAACCCTGGCCTTATTTGAAAGGAGGACCTGTGTCTTCCAGCATTCAGCACGTCGACTTTCGTGCACGTGACGCTCAAATCCTTCAGACGCTGCTTAAGCGAGCACATTACTTGACCTCCAAGATGCGGCCTCTCGCCGGTCCTCTGCATGTCCCCTCAGAGTCCGGGTTGCTGCGCTCTATAGAGGGCGCAATGCCGGAGATGGTGAAATGAGCGAGACGACCGAAATGCCCTACGCGCATCGGCGCGAGGTGAACGGCAGTTGGGCGGTGGTTGACACGCACTCCAGCAGTGTCGCCAAGCCGCGATTCATTCCCCTACTAAACCTTTCGAAAATCGATGCTGAGGAGATGGCTTGCGTGCTTAATCGGGAAGCGACCGGGACTAGGTCCCTGTCTGGATCGCTACGAGATACAGGGTCTGCTGGGCAACTAGCTGCAATCCTCTAGATTCACGTCCGGGAGAAGCTGGGCAGAGCATGAGAGCGTCAGGTAAGCCGTCCCTCCTCGTGACAGCTCCTATGAAGGCATGGCGCCAGGACGGGTTCACTCTGCTGCTTCGCGGCCCCGGCTCCGTCGAGGGTCGTTTGAAGAACTGTCGCAAGGCTCC
Source organism: Rhizobium sp. 01T417 (assembly GCF_056398905.1). Classification (NCBI taxonomy): domain Bacteria; kingdom Pseudomonadati; phylum Pseudomonadota; class Alphaproteobacteria; order Hyphomicrobiales; family Rhizobiaceae; genus Rhizobium; species Rhizobium sp. 01T417. The sequence goes on from NZ_JBFTQH010000054.1 coordinate 15,520, forward strand.
ACGTGGTTCGCGCCTTCGACGCGCTGGAGGGTCTTACCCGGGCTGAATGGGCAAGCACAGGGCGTTTCGCGCGCCCGGCCCCAACGCGGCGGCCTTCACCTAGTTATGCTCGGAACTGTCAGACAGGGCGGAACACTTGACAGGTATTTTTGTTCTCATAGCGAGACACACCCGCTCTCAGTGAAGGAGCAACAACGCGCCATCGGCAAGCGGAGCCACTGCAACTAAGTTAGGCGTGACCTCTGGCACCAGCAATCCTTCCTCGAGAGAAGCGCTGGCTTACAGGCGTTCGAGCACCCGCGCGCAGGATACCCAAGCCCGGTGAGCAGATCCGCAAAACACCGAGCTTAAACGCACTCTGTGGGTCGGTGACAAACGGGCTCTTGCAACTCAATTCGACCGGTCAGTTTGGCAGGGTCAAAGGAAATACAACATGGCGACCGATGACAATACCGAACTGAACCTCGATAACGTGGCAGAGCCCAAACCGGGTCCCGTCGCACAAGTCAGATCGCTGGATCTGCCGACCAATCCGGTGGTTGTGCTGCTCTCACTGCTGGTAGCGCTCGCCATACTGTGTATTGCCTACCTGGCGGCCGAAATCGTGCTGCCCATTGTTCTCGCGTTCGTTCTTAAGCTTCTATTCCAGCCGGCCATGCGATTGCTCGAGAAACTCCATTTTCCGCGAAGCCTTGCAGCTTTGTTGCTAATCCTGTTGGTTTTCGGCGCCATCGTCGGTATCGGGGCTGCGATCTCCGGTCCGGCGACGGAGTGGGCTGCGAAGCTGCCCGAAGGTATTCCCAGATTGCAGGAGCGTCTGAAGTTCCTCAATCAACCCGTGAAAGCACTCCAGACCTTCCTGCATCAGCTTGACAACTTCATGCAGCAGGGTTCCGTCTCAAGTGGGGGAGGCGCTTCAACGATCGCGGCGACGCTATTTGCTGGAACTACCCACTTCGCAGCCAGTTTCTTCGAAACCATCATCATATTGTTTTTTTTGCTCGTATCCGGAAGCACGTTCTTAAAACGGATGGTCGAAATACTGCCTAACTTCAAGGAGAAGCGCCAGGTCGTCGAAATGTCCCAGGATGTCGAGAAGAATATCTCTGCCTATCTGGTCACCATCACAGTCATGAATGGCGCCGTTGGTCTGGCCACAGGCGTAGCCATGTGGCTGACAGGGCTCGGTGATCCGGTTCTATGGGGTGTCGTGGCGTTTCTTCTAAACTATGTCCCGATCATGGGACCCCTTCTAGGGGTCGGAATTTTTTTCCTCGCCGGCCTTCTGGTAATAGATCCGTTGTGGCTGGCTCTTCTACCGGCTGCGCTCTATTTTCTAATCCATGTGGCCGAGGGAGAGATCATCACGCCGATGCTGCTCGCCCGGCGCTTCACACTCAATCCTGTACTTGTAATCATAGCGCTAATCTTCTGGTTCTGGATGTGGGGTGTGCCGGGAGCAATTCTGGCCGTGCCGATGCTGGCCGTCACGAAAATCGTCTGCGATGGAATTCGGCCTCTTGCCGCCATCGGGCACTTCCTCAGCGGTGATGAATAATTGCGACACTCTGTTGTTCCTGCGGCGGAGCTGCTGGAAGACTCCAATGTGGATATGCCGCGGCTCGTTCGGCAGCTTCTCACGGCAAGTCGTCTGGAGCGCCCTTTCAACGTTCAAACGCCCTGTTCGAATTTGTCGGCGGTTTCGGTCAAGCACCGACATTGTGGACTGCCGACAGCGCRCCCCGGCTTGATGGTCCCACATCAGCGTCTTCCCGCGGAACGACCTCGTCTACTCAGCGTTTCAGTCGGCCAGGAAAAGCAACGAAAGCGACGGCTCATGAAAAACGGTTTCGGCAGATCGCTATCGAAGGCGCTCAAGACGCAGAAGAAGTTCCGCAAGCTACTCGAGAAGGCGTTTCGAGGTCCATCGGCCAAAAGAAAGCGTACTCGACCCTCCACTCGGAAAACACCCTCTGTCCTTCGGCAGACATCCGCTTTCGGCACCAATCCCGGTGGTCTTGTCATGAAATCCTTCGTTCCGGAGAGGCGGGAACATGTCCCAGCGCTGGTCGTTCTGCTGCACGGCTGCCGCCAGACCCCCGAAAGCCTTGATGCCGCAAGCGGTTTCTCGAAGCTCGCCAGGGAGCGCGGCTTCATCCTCCTTTATCCGGAGCAGACGAAGGCGAACAACGCGCAAGGGTGCTTTAACTGGTTTCGTCCGAGCGCCGTTGCCAACGACCGTGGGGAGTTAATGTCGATACGGCAGATGATCGAGTACGTATGTGTCCGCCATCGGATCGACCGGTCGCGCATCTTCATTGCCGGACTGTCAGCCGGCGGGGGGATGACCTCCGCGCTGGTCGCCAACTATCCCGAATCGTTCGCGGGGGGGCGATCATTGCCGGCCTGCCGTTTGGCGCTGCGCGCGACGCAATGTCGGCCCTGCGCGTGATGCGGTCCGGAGCTTCGGCTCCGCGAGGCGGATGGGGACGGCGCGTCAGAGAAACGTCGCCAGATTGCCGCGCGTGGCCCCCAATGACGATTTGGCAGGGAGCGCGGGACAGGGTGGTCGTTCCCGTCAACGCAAATGCATGCATTGCGCAATGGCTCGAAGTGCTTGGGATCCCCGAAGAAGCCGGGCGACACGAGGAGAAATCATGGGGCGTCCTGCGGTCTTGGAAGCGAGCAGGGCAAGTCCGCGTGGCGCTCTATTCAGTCGCGGGCTTGGGTCACGGCATTCCGATAAGCAAAGCGGCCGCCACCGCGCCGAAACGCTGGCAAGACCCCTTCGTGCTACCGGCAGAAATCTCCGCGCCAAATCAGTTGATGCGACTGTGGGGGCTGCGCAGGCTCTAGGGCCGCCCGATGGTCGCGCGGTGCGCGCGTCCATCGGGTCCAGATCGTTGACCTCCGGCTTTAGGCCGCCTTTTCAGCGTTCTGGTTGACGACCTTCGTGGCGATCGCGGTGAGGGCGAGGTCGGTCGCCTGCTCTTCGTCAAGCGTGGTCTGAAGGAGTTTCGCTGCGTCCTTCCTGCCAAGTTCAAGCGCCCATGTTCTAAGGGTGCCATAGCGCGACATCTCATAGTGCTCGACGGCCTGAGCGGCGGCCAGGAGGCCGGCATCGAGAGCCGGAGCGCCCTGATAGTCCTCCATGATCTCAGCGCCCTCCTTTACGATACCCATGATTGCGTCGCAGGTCTTTTGTTCCGGCTTCTTGCCGATGATCTTGAAGACCTCTTCCAGCCGCTGCACATGGACCTTCGTCTCGGCGAGGTGCTTCGTAAAGGCGTCCTTGAGCTGCTTGCTCTTCGCGGCGTCGTGCATCTTTGGCAGCGTGGCGACGATCTTGTTTTCTGCGAAATAGACATCCTTCAGCGTGTCGTGGAAAAGCACGTCGAGTGTTTTGATTTCCTTGGCCATGATTGGCTCCTCGGGTTGGTTGAATTTTCTTTCGCACCAGGCGATAACCTCGCCTGGCTTCGTTCTCGCCCGATCTGATCGATCGATCAGAGGTTTGCGGGACTGCGGTATCTTTTGCGCTCTTGGTCGATCTGATCCGGGGCGTAGGGGTCGAGCGTGTCGTCGAACTCCGTCCAGCCCTGTTCGTTGTAAGCCGTCCGGCGTTCGACGGGATCGACCCAGTTTAAGCCCTTCAGGATCGCCTCGGCCTCAGGCGCAAATGCCTCGTCGACCCTTGCCGTCACGAGCGAGCCGCCGCGTCGAATGCCTTCGGCATAGAGATGGGCATCCTCCTCGGACACCCCGGAATCCGTCAGTGCGCCAATAAGTCCGCCGGCTGCACCGCCTGCGACTGCGCCAGCAACAGCGCCGACCGCCGTCGCGGCAAGCCAACCAGCCGCAACGACGGGACCGACGCCAGGAATGGCCATAATGCCCAAACCGGTCAGAAGGCCGCCTGCACCGCCGACAGCCGCGCCAAGTCCGGCGCCGGATTCAGCCCCGGTCGCGGCACCCGACTGGTTGCTAACGTGGCCGTCGTCCGCGTTATTGGAGACGATGCTGATGTCGTTGGAGGGTATGCCCGCTGCTTCCAGGGCGCTGACGGCCGAGCTTGCATCGTTATAGTCGTCGAAAAGTCCGGTGATCGTTTTCATGAAAGTCTCCTAAAAGGGGTTCGATCGCTATTGGCGATCACATGGCGACAATGTTGCCTTGATAGTCGAGGCTGACCTTGACGGGCTTGCCGTCCTTGGTGGCGGACGCCTGCCATACGCCCTTGCCATCGAGCTTCAGTCCCGTCACGCCGCTGTAACCTCCCTGCTCAATGCGGTCCTTTGCTTGCGCCTCGGTGAAGCTGTTGGCGCCCTCTACAGGCGCGGTCGGATTCTTCGTGTTGGGAGTTGCAACTGCGGGCATTTTGCCGTCGGTCGATGGTGCTGGGGTTGTCTGGGCAGCAGCCATCATCGCCGACGCTGCGACGAGCGCCGCGGCCAAAATCATGATTTTCATTGAGATTCCTCGTTTTCCCGGAGCGGGTTCACACGTCCGTGAGATGAGAACTCGCCGCGCAACGTTATGTTCCGACGTTAAGATGGAATGGAGGTGAATCTCCGTTGCTGGCCGCGGCCCCGGCCTCGGCGACCGTGCACCCGGATTGCTGAACGTTCCTGCGTGCAGCAATAGGAGGACACGATCCGTCGTCTCCGGTGTAGCCGAAATGCTTTCGCGCTGCGTGGAACAACCACGCGGCGCGAAGGTTACCCGGCATGAGCAGCAAGCAATTCGACGAAATCTCCCAACCAATCGCCCTTGTCGTGGACGACGAACCACTGATCCGCATGGACACCGCGGACATCATCTCCGGCGCGGGATACTATGTCGTCGAGGCGTCGTCGGCCGATGATGCCTTTGCGTTCCTGATCAAATACAATTCGCTCCAGCTTCTCTTCACGGATGTGTACACGGGAGGGGATATGGATGGATTCCAACTGGCCAGGAAGGTGGCCGAACGCTGGCCGGGCATCGAGGTCGTCGTCGCCTCCGGGGCGCGGCTGCCGAACGATGGCGACCTGCCGGACAACGCAAGTTTCATTCAAAAGCCGTTCTCCGCTGAGACGGTACTCGGGGTGCTGCTGGAGCACTTTCCGAACGGCCCCCGCCGCAAATGCTGATAGACCGCCTTCCTTATCTCGGCGATGACCAGCTTGTACCATGGCTTGGCGAGGCAATCGCACGCGCCGGAGGGAATGACGGCTGTGAGTCGTGGTCGCCGACGTGATGATCTCGATGGGCAGCCATTGATTGCGGCCGCCACCCATTCATCGACATCCCCGGCATGTCAAGGTCCGTCTCGCGCGGGAAGATGGCCGTTGACATGCGGTTAGAGCGGCATCGTGAAGGTGAAGCGCGTCTCGTTTTCATCCGATCTCACGGAAAGTGCTCCACCGTGGACCCGTGCGATCTCGCTGGCGATGTAGAGACCCAGGCCCAGTCCTTGCCGGCTGCCGCGCACTTCGCCGCGGAAGAACGGCTTGAAGAGTGTTCCCATAGCTGCTTCGGAAATAGGGTCACCTGCGTTCGACACCCAGAGTTCGAATGTGCCATTGCGCGTGCTCGCTCCGATTTCGATCGGTTTTGTCGGATCGCCGTGAGTGACGGCATTGCCTACAAGGTTGGACAGGAGCTGCGCAATCCGCGGATGATCACATCTTACATCGCGCACCAGGTCGAACGTCGAGCGGATTTCCCGGTCCGGGTTCACCGCCCGAACCTCACTGACCACGTCCTCGAGCACCGGTCCCAACGGCGCCTCCGCCACGACCTCCAGCTTCAGGCCATCGCCAAGCCGCGCCCGTGCGAAATCAAGGACGTTGTCGACCAGGTCGCGCATTCGGACCGCGCTGTATTGCATCAAGTTGAGAATCTTGCGCGTCTCGTCGTTGACGCCAGTACGAGTGAGGCGTCGGATGCCCGCCATCATCGACGCGATCGGATTGCGCAGATCATGGCCAAGCACCGCCACGAACTGCTCTCGGACTACAGACAGTTCGCGCTCCTCAGCAAGGTCGGCGTGTACCTGAACGAGATCAGCCTCATCGTCGAGATTGCTGGCGATCAGCTTGGCGAACAGCTTGAACATGCCGATCGTCTCGGGATTGTCGAGTTTGTGAGGCGAGGGGTCTATGGCGCATAGCGTTCCGAAAAAGGAGCCGTCGCGCTGAACGATCGGGACGGAGATGTAGCTCTGAAAGCCGTAGGTTGCCGGCGTGTGATGATCACAATAGTCGGGACTATCAGTGACGCTGTTGATGACGACAGACTGGTGGCTCTGCCGGATCTCGTTGCAGATCGTCGACTCCAGCCTCAGTTCACTGCCTGGCGTGAGCCCGAAGTCGATACTGTCGAGAACTGCGCAAGCCACCCAATGCCTTTCCGTCACTCTCGCGACGGCAGCAAAACCCATCCCCGTGGTCTTGCAGACGACTTCTAAAATGGTGGGGACTTCTTCCATCCGGCCGACGGCCTCGATGTCTGCTTTGATCTTTCCCATAGCCACCTTGCGGTTCGCGTCCGACGCTATCATACATGATGGCTGAGGCGAGACGGCGCAATAGGACAGACTGAAGCGCTGGGCGAAATACATGCCAACGTCCGTTCCAAGACCAAGCGGCTTCCAACTTGTTATCGGTCGGCCCGGCGCTCGTTTGAGCGTCCGCCGCCATCGCTCAAGCAGGTATGCAAACTCACCCCTGGCAGCAGGCCTTTACGAGCTCTCTTGCTGTGGAAAATTGGCCTCACCGGCAGAAGACTAGAGTAGGCACAGGCGGCACCGGCACCGTTTAACGACGGCCTCGGACTGATATCGTGTTCGATCGATCGTGCGATGGGCGAGTGGCTGACCGGTGTTGGCCCATCTTGAAGTCCCGAGCAGATGGTCATTCGTAGGTAAGCGAGTTTTTCAGGTCGCTGAGTTCTCGCCTAGCATCCGCCTCACGGTAACACCCGGCCGCCTCTGGAGACAGTGAGGCGCGATAAGTGGCGTTTGTCTGGGAAATGACCTTGTTCAGTTCAATGATCTGCCCCTGCAATTCGTAGGGCATACAGGGGAAGTGATGGTATCACGGTTGGCCGTCGCTTTCCGCTTCATCATGCCAGCGTGAGACTGCCATCCCTCGTTGAAGGCGGCGCACCAAGAATCAGGCGCGTCTGCGGAGAGGCGAAGGACCATGCTGGTCAGCGGGCCCTCGTTGGACAAACCGGAGCCTATGTCATTGAGTTCTACGATGCTGATATCCTGAAAGTCCGTCATCTTTTTCACTCCAAAGGGCAGCGAGATAAGCTCGGAACGACGAGTTAGTTCCACCGGCGCTCAAAACTAACTTGACCGGCGTGCTCCTTCGCAACTCGGGCGGATCTTGGCGACAGCAAATGTAGAGTCCCGAGATTGTCCTTTTGATCCTAGCGGCCACTGTCCGAGGCCAAGCAACGCCAACAGACTGGCCTCGCCGTTGAAGGGCGATAATGGCAGAGGCCTCGTAAAGGACGACGTGCAGAGGGGCATCTGATAGGTTTTGTCAACGTCGCCACAGATGGCGCTTTTCACGGGATGATCCTGGATGCTGCTTTAGCCCGCTTATGTGCAGGAGGAGGATCGCCACGAGGGTAGTCAAAGAAGCGAATGTTGCACGGTGCGGCGCGCAATGTGGCTACACGTCGATTTTAAACCGCATCTCGGTTCATTCTATCGACGCAGCTGTAGGCCGACAGAGGCGGCCCAATTCAACCGAAACAAAAAGGTTGAAACCCGCGACCAGCGATTGTGCAACAACATAGGCGAGCCCTCTGGTACGGAAATTCCTTCCAAGCTTCTCTGGCTTCCGAAACCTCGAAGTGAAGGCTTGTCACGCCCCCTGATCGGCAGCAACGTCCGGTAAGAAGATATGAGATGATGAAGGCTTGCTCGCGATATGACAGATCTGACTAAGGATCCCCGCGTTCGGGTTATCGACCTGGAGACCGCTGGCAAAGGCCGGAATGACGTCTGCGAAATTGGTTGGCAGGACGTCGCACTCGGTTCAGATGGCCGTTGGCAGATCGAGCAGGAGCGTGGAGCATTGCTGGTCAATCCAGGACGTCCTATCGCCGTCGAGACCATGGCTATCCACCACATTCTCGATGCCGATGTCGCAACGGCGCCGTATTGGCGGGAGGTAGCATCCAGCATTTTGCGACCTCAAGGTGGAGTTATGGCGCTCGCGGCACACCGGGCAGCATTTGAGCAGCGCTATTGCAGCCCAAGTCTCACCGGTGGGAGTCCATGGATCTGTACCTGGAAATGTTCCATGCGGCTCTGGCCCCAACTGACAAGCTTCTCCAACCAGATGCTGCGATACCAGCGCATGCCGGTTGGGCTCGTTCGCGAAATCGGCCTTCCGGCCCATCGGGCAATGCCGGACGCATATGTCACGGCGCATCACCTACGTGATATGCTAAATGAGGTCTCTCTTGAGCAGCTCATTGCGTGGAGTGTAGAACCCGGCTTGCTGCCACGGGTGCCGTCCGGTGCTGAACGGGGCAAGACGTGGGATCGGTTAAGCGTTGAGACGCTCAGGGAACTGTCGCTTGCACGGGATCCAGATATCCGTTTCAGCGCCAAAACTGAGCTGCGTCGGCGCGGCGGTGAGGATTTACCCGCCGCCGTTCAACCGCCGCAAGGCACGCTTTTGTAGGTTTGCTCAGGGGGCTGGCAACCTCCGTGGTGGCACACCGCAGTTGCCGCTAGATCAATGTTTTTTATCGTCTTTTCGTATGCGGGCGTGCGCCACCAAGCAACGCACGCCTCTCGATGGTCAGGCGGCTTTCGCGTTCACGGTCGCTTCGGCGAGTTCGGAGAGCAGCTCATCGGTGGTCTCCTCTTCGTCGAGGGTCGTCGCGAGCAACTCGGCAACTTCGTCGAGGCCAAGCGTTTTTGCCCAGGTGACCATCGTGCCGTAGCGACTGATCTCGTAATGCTCGACTGCCTGCGCCCCGGCGAGCAGTCCCGGATCAAGAGCTTCGGTGTCCTTGAACTGCTCCATAACTTCCTTGCCTTCCTCGATGATGCCGAGGATCGCATTGCAGGTCTTTTGCTGCGCGGGCTTGCCAATTAGTTCGAATACCTCCTCCAACCGCTCGATATGCGTTTCGGTCTGACCCTCGTGGGTCCGAAAGGCCTGTCGCAGGTCGCGTGACTGTACAGCCTCTGCCATTTTGGGAAGTGCGCTGAGTATCTGCTTCTCCGCGAAATAGATGTCTTTCAGCGTTTCATACAGGAGATCCCTGAGATTTCTTGGTTCTGTCATCTTCGTATTCCCTTCGATTGTGGGATTAAGAGTTGCGGTCGAGGTTGTATTCCTTGACGACAACGACGGGTTTCGTGCCAGCCACGCCCCCAAACCAGGCAGCAATGCCCCCCAAGACGAGAGCAAGGAAGCCAAGGAGAGCGCCTCGCGAAACGACAGTGGCCGTGGTCTGCGCTGCAGTGAGCGCCTGTTGTTTTGCAGTCTCCACGGCGTCGCGATAGCTAGCCTCGTATTCATCGACCTTCGTGAGAGCCTGGTCGACGGGAATATTTTGAGCCTTGGCGAGTGCGTCAGCTGCCCGCGTTTTCGCATCCGCGACCTTTGATTGATCGCCAGTGGTGACCGCCTTCATCGCCGAGATAGCTGTGGCCTGAAGGGATTGGGGGTCGGTTGTACCGCTGCCGTCGCGAATTTGCGTTTCGATTACGCTCATCGGGTCCGTTGCCGTCGCTAGCAACGGTGCAGCTGCTGATGCGGCGGTGGCTGCCCTCTTTCCAACACCACCTACCACGCTTGAAAGGCCGCTGAACGCACCGCCAACCAGCGCTCCGACCGACGTGGTGAGAAGGTAAAGGACGACAAGTGTGGTCACTGCCCAGGAGGTTACTCCGTGGAATCCGCCTGTCGTTTCGCTCGGTCGACCCGACAGACGGCTTGCAGCGTAGGCTCCTATGAACGAGGCAACGAGCCCAGCAACGACGAACCATAGTGCGCTGATGATCGAGAAGGAGGTCGCGGTTGGATTGTCAGTTGTGCCCGGATCGAGGACGGCGGCACCAATCCCAACTCCAAGAAGGTTGAGAAGGAACTGGGCCGTAAGCGCGAGTGCGACACCGGCAATAATCGCTCCCCATGAAATCTTGTTCAGTGCTGCAGTCGGCGTAGCATGAACGTCGGCTGAGTTTGCTGCGTATGCAACAGTGTCAGCGGGCAGGGTTGATGTCTGAGACATGGACGTAGTCCTTTCGCGGACTGCAGAGGCAGCCAGCCATGTGTGAATTGTTTGGACGTGTGAGACCGCTTCAATCGTTGCAGAGTGCAAAGATTGAAGTGCGGGTGCTTTTCCGCAGCAAGGTGACGGATAGCTTTGCTTGAGGAAGTAACTGCCAGCCCTGCATGAGGTTGGCGTAGTCTAACACCGCCAATGCCCAAAGGTTCCGGTTCCACCAGAATTGTTCGAGGGGCACCATCAAATCTGTGTGAGAGCACCAACAGCGCGAGCGATGACGTTATTGGTTCCAGTGGCGGCGACCTTACGGTTGACGGGTAAATCAGGATTGCCAACGAGGCGATTGGACAGCAAAAGCCAACAGCCCCATGTGTCCGTGCGCTTGTGCGAATGGCTTTATTTCATCAGCCCAGCAGCTCGCAGGGCGTTCTCAATCGTTTGCTTTATCCCGGATGACAAATTGGGAGCTATCGGTGGCGCAAGATGCGCCGTCTGCACTTGGGTAGACTGTTGCCTCCGTTCAAACGACGGTGTGAGACCCCAGTCGGCAGCAATTTGTGAAGTCGAGGAAAGGCCCACGTCTAACATGAACGGGCCGCTGTTTTCTCGATCGTTTGAAGCATCGACAGGCGTCCCGTGCCCCATTCCCTCGATCGAATGATAAGATAGTACGACCTGGCCGCTTTCGTTATGCCAATCCTGGCGCACCACACCTTCGTCCTTTGTAACTGTCGGCGGATATCCCTCAACTCCATGGGCGCCACGCCATTGGTCAACGATTGCGGTGGCATTAACGGCAGACACCGTCTGGTCTGCGGTACCATGCCAAACCGAGATTGACGGCCACGTCGTCAATGTCGGAGCCGCCCCACGTAGCAGGTTTTGCAGCTTGTTCCTGTCAGGCACTCCATGGCCTCGCATTCTGTCGAAAGCCTCCGGGACCGTTGATGCTACGCCATAGGGCAGTCCCGCGATAATTGCCCCGCCTGCGAACACTTCAGGGTAGGTAGCAAGCATAACGTTCGCCATTGCTCCGCCAGCTGACAGGCCCGTTATGAAAATGCGCTTTCTATCGATTTTCCATTTCGCGGCCAGAGTTTCAATCATCTGCCGTATGGACATCGCTTCGCCGTGATCTCTGACCGTGTCGCCTTTCTCAAACCAGTTGAAGCAAAGGTTGGCGTTGTTTTCGCGCCTCTGCTGCGGAAAAAGGACGTAGAAGCCATACTCCTCTGCAAGTTTGGACCAACCGGCGCAACCGTCGTAGCCCGCCGCTGTTTGCGTGCAGCCGTGAAGGACGACGGCAAGGCCTGGCGATTTCGGGGGCTCTAACGGGGCATAGAATTTGGCGGAGAGGGCTCCCGGGTTGGAACCGAAATTTGGAAGGTCGCTCAGCCGTGTGGGGAGGGCATCGCTTGGGAAAGGGGGACGGCGGTTTAACCGTGACAGACGAGCTATGGTGTCGGATAATGGTCGCATCTTGGCTCCTAAGATCACGGCCATGACGGCGATGATTGTTACCTCAACGAGCGAGAACGCTAGAGGTTGCTGCGTTGCACAAAGTTAATGTGGCGGCCCGCGACCAGGTTGCTTACATCGATTGCTCAAGGTGGTGACCTCGTCCAACCGCGCCTTCTTCAAGCATCGGAGAGAGCGGTCGGTCGTGATGTGACGGATGTCGCCCTGTCGACGGCTTTCGGAGTGCCCGTCTCGAGGTAATCACCGAAGAAATGTAGCAAGGCTGAACTGAAGCAAGGGGGAGGCAATATATGCCATCTGAACCACGATCACCGCGTCTGGCGGTTCTTATCGACGCAGATAACACCTCAGCGAGAATTGCCGACGGTCTTTTTGAAGAGGTCGCCAAGATCGGCGAGGCGAGCGTGCGCCGCATCTACGGTGATTTTTCGGGGACGCGTTCGCGGGGCTGGGCTGAGATCCTGGCAAAGCACGCGATTATTCCCCAGCAGCAATTCGCCTATACGACAGGCAAGAATGCGTCCGACATCACGCTTGTCATCGATGCGATGGACCTGCTGCACAGCGGGCGTTTCGACGGCTTCTGCCTGGTTTCGTCCGACAGCGATTTCACGAGGCTAGCGGCACGCATCCGCGAACAGGGCATCGATGTTTTCGGGTTCGGGGAGCAGAAAACTCCGGAGAGTTTTCGCCAAGCATGCCGACGTTTCATCTATACCGAAAACCTCTTGCCGGGAAAGATAAGGGAGGAAGGCGATACCGCCACAAGCAGCAAGCCCCTGCAGTCACCGGATACGGCCAGCCTTCTGATAAAGCGGGTCCTGGCTCAGGAAGATACTGATGACGGCTGGATCAGCCTCGGCACGGTCGGCAAGCAGCTTCTCAATCTGGCACCGGATTTCGATCCGCGGACATTCGGCTTCAAGAAATTGAGCGACCTCGTCCGCAAGACGGGCCAGTTCGACATCGAACGGACCGAAGGCAGTCCTCTCAGGATTCGCATCAGGCAGAAGCCGAACGCAGAGCAAAGAGCAAAGAGAGGACGCTCCCGCAGCTCTGCAAAAAGTCCCGCCGCGGAATAACGTGGTTCATCCACGATGGCCTGTTAAATCGCCTACTATTACCCGTACAGCAACTTTGCGGCATCGCGAAACGAGATCAGGCGCCGGCTTTGCTCATCCCAGAGAACCAGTTTTACGCAGTGCAGGCTCTCCATCAGCGTAATACGGCCGACGCCGGCCAGTTCGGGGTGATCCTGCAGCACTTCCGGCAGCCTGTAGTAAGGCACCCTGCTCGACAGATGATGAACGTGATGGATGCCGATATTTCCACTTATCCAGCGTAGTGCGAGCGGCAGATCGTAGTGYGACGCGCCATGAAGGGCTGCATGTGAAAACTGCCACTCGGGCTTTTTCGACCAATGGGTTTCCTCGAACTGGTGCTGGACGTAGAAAAGCCATATGCCCGCGGCTCCGGCCAGCAGGGTGATGGGCAGATGCACCACCAGGAAGGGCAGGATTCCGATTGCCCATATCAGTATCCCGGAGATGACAACGATCGCCAGATTTGTCGCCATGGTGGATATCCAGGGCAATGAACCGGCTTGCATCATGCCGAAGGGCAGCCGCTGCTTGAACAGGAACAGCCATGCGGGGCCAATGCCGAACATGATTGCCGGATGCCTGTAGAGCCGGTAGTTAAGCCGTCCGGACCACGAAAGGGCCTTGTATTCCGATACCGTCAATGTGGTTATGTCGCCTATGCCGCGCTCCTCGAGATTGCCTGCTGAGGCGTGATGCTCCGCATGCGCCCGACGCCAATAGTCATAGGGCGTAAGCGTCAGGACACCGATCACGCGGCCCGTCCAGTCGTCAGCGCGTCGACGCGCGAAGAAGGAACCATGGCCGCAGTCGTGCTGGATCATGAACAGACGCAACAGGAAGGCTGCTGCGGGAACGATGAGGATCAGGCCGGGCCAGCAGCTGTAGTGAACCGATGCCCATGCGCCGACCCAGAAAAGCGCGAACGGGATGGCGGTCACTATAAGTTCGATAACGCTGCGTTTGAGATATGGCTGACGGTATCTGGCGAGGATATTGAGCCATGCCCTTTCATCGGAAAGGGGAGGGGTCAGGTCGCGGTCGATGGTATCGATCAAAGAATAATTCCACGCATGGTAACGAATGCCGAGAAGGCGAGGGCTATCACCACGGCGGACCTGATGAGGAACAGCCTATAGTCGAAGCGATAGATCTCATGAAGAGTGTTTATCATTGCCGAATCTCCTGGTGTTCGGAATATGTCTGTTCAAGGCGCTAACTCGGCGAGCAAAGCCGGCGCTTTGGCGCTATTGTTTGTGCTTCAATTCTTGTGTTTGCCGCCCTGCAGGCTGCTTTTCGAGGCATCCTTGATCTGGTTGGCAAAGCTTGCCTGCACCTTCGCTGGCGCCTTTTCCTGTTTCGGTTTCCGCGCCTCACGGTTGCTTCGCACTTGTCCTTTGGCCATCCAGGGCGATCCTTTGTTCATTGAAATTAAAGTGCCGGGCCCACGACGCGGGGACAAAGCGACGGGCAGGCATAGGTTTCCAGCATGCGACTCTAAAGAGGCGGTCATCATCAGCCGTTTGAGGCTCGTGACGGTACTTGGCTTCTGCCTCTCTTTTTATTCTCTTCTTTCGCACAATCGTGCACCGGTTCGGCCCCACTGGTTTCAACTTCCTTCAGCGATGACTGCAGATCGAGCTGTTTCTAAAAACGGATCACTCGTTATCTGTCGATCTCTGTTTGACTGATCGCTACCGGATGGCTTTGCACTCATGGCAGGGCTCCTTCCATTCAGGCTCCGCGAGCCCCCAGGCTTTGAACTAGCCCGCGCTTCCAAGCGCAATCTGGCAGGCCTGTGCAAGGTCTGCATTTGGCTCGGTGCTGCCAAGTGGCGTTGCCCAGCCGGCCTTCTTGATAACGTCGCTACGCCCGTAGGTGCCGGCTGCTTTGAGTGCGGCCAAGATCTCTGCCGAAGCTGGATCCGATTTGGCCCTCTCGAGACAATAGGGCGTCAGCGCAGCCGCGATGGCCGAGGTTCGCTCGATCCCGGC
>NZ_JBFTQH010000055.1:0-29480 GCF_056398905.1 Rhizobium sp. 01T417
GTATTGCCAGACGCGATGTGGATGCGGACATCGGGATACTTGCGGGCGATCTTGGCAAGGAAGGTCGGCAGCATGCCCATGGTGGCCGGATAGATGCTGCCGATCCTGATCTGGCGGATACGACTGCCGCCGGCTGCCCGGGTCAGTTCGGTGGTCAGGTCGATGTCGCTTAAGATCCGCACACAGCGATCGTAAAAGGTTTCCCCTGCCCTGGTCAGTTCCACCCTTCTGGTCGAGCGGATGAACAGCGGACAGCCAAGCTCCCTTTCCAGCGACATCACATGATTGCTGAGTGCCGGTTGAGCAATGCACATCCTGGCTGCCGCCCGGCCGAAGTGCAGTTCCTCGGCCACCGCTTTGAAATAGGAGAGTTGGCGTAATTCCATGAAGTAATTCCCTGCCTCAACAGCAATTGAGGGATGCGTGATTGCCTCGCGTCGCCGAGCAGAACTAGGTATATTATCGCGCAGAATCACTGGCCGGGCACAACCGCGGCAGCGAACGGTATTCATCGGGTTACTATTGCTAGACTACACCAAGCTCCCTTCAAGTCAATACAAAATGTTTGGGGTTTTACAAAATGTCTATATCCGGGGCGCAGTGTCGTGCCGCCCGAGGCCTCATTGGATGGTCGCAGACAGAATTATGCGAGGCTGCCGGCGTAGGTCGGGCCACGCTTGCAAACTTTGAGGCCCAGAAGTCAACGCCTTACGATCGGACGCTGCGCGATATTGAATCGGCGCTGCAGGCCGCAGGGGTGACGTTCCTTGATGGCGATTATACAGGGTCCGGCGGCGAGGGTGTGAGACTTACACAACCGCCAGCCRCTTCGATCGAAGTTTAGAGAGAAGGGGTGGGAATGGAAGGGTTGTGTGTTATATACGGCAGCCTAGCTCTTACGGGCGCATCTCCGCCTGTGGATTTTTGAGTACGCCATTCCCCGTGTGATGAACCGGGAAAGGATTGCCGGCGCCATCACGCAGTATTTGGCATGAATGCGCCACTGTCCTCCGTCGAGGTTCCGCTAGGTCACCAGGAGATTGATTGATAAGGTTCCGACGAAATGACCTATGAGGCGGAGCGGCAGTGAAGATTCTCATTATCAGTCGGAAAGCCGAGCAAAGAAGACGACAGTTTCAATCGAGGCAAATGCAAAGGCTGGGACTGGATTTCGAGTTTCTCGACGCGTTCGAAGCAAGCGACCTGTCCGTCGACGACTGCCAAGCAGCAGCAAACACCTGGCCGAGTCCGACGCTTCGCGAGGATATCGCCTGCTTCACCTCGCACAGGCTCGCCTGGAAAATCATTGTCGAGCGTAACGAACGAACCCTGATCCTCGAAGACGACGCAGTACTGTCCTCAGGTTTTGCTGACGCGATCAGGACCATCGAGGCTCGGCGCGACAATTGGGACTGGGTCTATGACCTCGAGTTCGCGCCTCGCCCGCATATCCTTGCAAAATCAGCAGTTTGGACCGACGGCATGCACCGCGCGACCAGGGTGTTTCAGAACCGCGTCGGCAGCGCAGGCTATGTCATCGGCCCACGTGCGGCTGGGAAAATGCTGGAGGATACGAAGACCTACGCCCTGCTCGACGCTTACTTCTGGCATCGCGGCTGGTTGAAAGCCTACCAGATCGAGCCGACACCCGTCATTCAAATGCAATTTCTCGACGTAATCCCCGACAACTCGGCTTTTGTGCGCAAATCGATAGACCGGGAATATTTGCCCCAAAGCGAGCTACGCAGGAAACTGATGCGGCTTCGCCTTGAAGGCATCAAGGCGAGAAATCTGGTCAGGGGTTGGCTTGGCGGCGAAACGCGCCCGCTCCAAATCGACCGGGCAAGCTTTGCGGCCGATCTCGATATCAAGCCGCCGGCAGTAACGGCCTCCCCCTGACCAGCACCTCTGCCCCAAGCTCTCTAGCCGCGGTCGAAGAGCTCCGGTGCGATAAACCGGAGGACATAGTCCGCATCTGCGGCGCGCAGACGACTTCTCTAGCAGATGTCGTTTTGGCTGGTGCGGCAGCAGACCGGCATCCGAAGCCAAATCATCTCTAATCGGGCTAATATGCTTGTCTTTGCACCCGGTTTGTTCAACCATTGCACTAACCGCGGAATCAGGATGTTTCGAATTTAAGGAATTCTGAGCATGTTGGATGTTGATGGACTGACACGCACCAGGCGCTATTTTACGCGCTGGGTGCGGTATCGGCTCGCGGCACCACGAGTCCCCAACCTAGAGCGCCTCCTTCTTGGAAAGACGGTTGTCGTTACCGGCTCTGCGCCCTTCTCCACCAAGCCTCTGGGCTGGGACGATTCATTTCGGGTATTGACCATCAACGCCTCCCAAATCGCAGCTCAGGGCTGGCTGCCTCATTCGCCTGATGTGACATTGATGCAGTTCAATCAGATTGAAGGGCTCAACCCCGCCGCAGTCGAGGTTCGCCGGGTGCTACAGCATCAGAAAACCGGACTTCTTTGCCTTCTCAATTGGCGACATGAGCGGGCGCGGCTCCTTAGAGGACTTGAGGCGTTCGACTATCGTTACGACGAGCTGACACTGATCAGCCGCCATGAACGCATTGCCCTGATGCATCGGATGACAGGAAGATTGAATCTGGAACTGGAAGGCGAAGCCAAGTGGTCAAACGGCATTGTCGGCGCGGCTCTTGCGCTGGCGAGCGGGGCAGCAAACGTGGTTCTCACCGGGATCGACCCTCTTTCCAAGGGCCACAAATACAACTCATTGAATCTGTCTCGCATGCATCAAGAAACAGATTTGGAAGCACTGCAAATATTTCGCGACCAGAGATTACCCGTCTTCACCGCTGATCCGAACGTTGCCCAGTCGGTCGGGTTGCCCTTATGGGATCCGCGAACAACCTAGCTTCTCCGACAGCATTGGAGTCTCACCGGTCGCGCCACCGGGCCAATTTCGTTGCCACGTTGGATCATCCTGCTTGAGACGCTGTTAGGTCCAATCTCGCAGCCACGACAAATATTCTTCCGCCAGGACGAGTCAACTGCGGCCGTCCGTCGTGGCCTGTTTTCACTCGCACACCTTGAAACCGCCCACACGGCATGTCGGCAGTTGGTTCTTATGGAGTAGTCCGCTTCTAAAACAGACTTGGCTGCTCAATCGTCTTGGTTGTTGCGGTCGCCTTTGGCCGGAGATTTTTTCCACGCCTCACTTCTCCCTGACTGCCCGCGAGATGCGGTCCCAGACAGGCTGCCAGAGATACTCCACGAACGTGCGGCTTGACGTCGTGATGAACACCTCCGCGGGCATCCCGGGCACGAGCCTGACGTTCTCGAGCCTCTCGATCTCGCCGGAACCGAGCCGCAGCTCCGCCGGATAGTAGGTGACATGCGTCGCTGGATCCTGAGCAAGGTCGGCACCGACCATCGAGACGTCGGCATGCAAATCCGGGGTGGTTGAGCGGGTCGGCCCGACGACGCGCACGAAGGCCCTGTCGGCGAGATGAACGTTGTCGATATCCTGGGGACTGATACGCACCTCGATCTTCAGGGGGACGTGCTCCGGCACGATCATCATCAAGACCTCTCCGGCCCCGACCACCCCGCCGACGGTATGCACGGACAGTTCATGGACGAAGCCGTCACGGGGAGCCTTGATCTCCACCCGAGCGAGCGCGTCCAGCGCCTGTATCCTTCTGCCCTCGAGTTCGCTGATCTTCGCCTCGACCTCGGCAAGTTCCTTGCTCGCGTCGGCGACCGCTACCTGGCCAATATTGAGAATCTGGAGCTTCGTCTCCGCGATCTTCGCCCCGACCTCCGCCGTCGTCGCCTGGATCTCGCCGATCTCGCCGTCGAGCTGCGTGGCCGACCGTTCGAGCGTGTTGACCTGCGCAACGAGGACGAGCTTCTGCTCGAGGAGCCGCTGAAGGCTCTTGAGTTCGGTTCCCGCGTTCTCACGCTGGCGCGTCTTCGCCTTCTCCTGAACAGCGAGGCCATCGATCTGCTTCTCAAGCTGGTTGATGCGTTCCGTCAGTCCGCTTTCCTGTCCCCTTCGGGCTTCCCGCCGGGCCGCAAGCATTCTCACTTCGCGCTGATAGAGAGCGTCCTCGAACGCGGCCTCATCGGGCGGCAGGATACGCGTCGGGGCCGTGAAATCATCGAGGCCGTCCCTCTCTTCGCGAAGCCGTGCCGCCCTCATCCTGAGGTCGGCGAGCTGATGCACGACGATCTGCAGGTCGGAGCGGGCCGTCGTCGGGTCGAGCCGGATGACGACCTGGTTTTCGGTAACGCGCTGGCCGTCCTGCACGAAAATTTCCGAGACCACGCCTCCGGTCTTGTGCTGCACCTTCTTGATGCTGCCGTCGACCTCGAAATGCCCCGATGCCACGACCGCGCCTGAGAGCGGAACGAGAGCAGACCATGCACCAAAGGATCCGACAAAGACAGCGATGAGCGTCAGTCCCGCGAGGCCGTAGCGGCGGAGCGACGCACGGTAGTCGACATATCTCCAGAGTTCGCTGTCATCCATTGTCGGCCGCGCCCCCGACCGCCCGCAGCGGGGTCACGTCCACTGGCCTAGCCAACGCTGCGAGCACCTCGTCCTTCGGACCAAACATCCTGACTTCGCCGTCCTGAAGGAGCAACACCTTGTTCACCGCAGCGAGACCCGAGGGCCGATGGGTCACCACCACGGCTATCCCCTTTCGGGCTCGCACGCTCTCGATGGCTTCGGTGAGCGCTACGTCGCCGACAGCGTCGAGATTCGAGTTCGGCTCATCGAGCACGACTAGGAACGGGTTGCCGTAGAGGGCGCGGGCAAGCCCGATGCGCTGACGCTGGCCTCCAGAAAGGAAGACGCCGCCCTCCCCGATACGAGTGTCGTACCCTTTCGGCAGCGCCAGTATCATGTCGTGTGCTCCTGCGGCCGCGGCGGCGTCGATGATCCTGTCCGAGTTCCCTTCGGCCCGGAATCTCGAGATCACCTCGGCGACCGTTCCGTCGATCAGTCCGAGATCCTGCGGCAGGTATCCGACGTGCTGCCCCAGACGCTCGCGATCCCACTGGGCGAGTGCCGCACGGTCGAGCCTGACGACACCCTTCGCGGGAGTAAGCACACCGACGATGGCGCGGGCCAGCGAGGACTTGCCGCAGCCGCTTGGCCCGATCACTCCTAGCGCGTCTCCTGCCTTCAGCTCGAAGTTGGCGTTGACGAGAATCGGATCGCCGTCTCCCCGCAGGATCGCCAGTCCCTGCACCGTGAGCTTCGACTTGGGCGGACGGAGTTCCACCATCTCGCGCTCGACAGCCACTGCGAGCGACTTCTTCAGCCGTCCGTAGGCTGAGCGCGCGGCGACGAAGCCCTTCCAGTTGGCGAGCGCCGTGTCGATGGGGGCGAGCGCCCGCGCGGTCATGATCGACGCCGCGATCATCGCCCCGCCGGAGACCTCCTGATTGATGACGAGATATGCCCCCGTGCCGAGGATGGCCGACTGTAGGATCGTGCGGAAGATCTTGGCGAAGGTGCCGATTGTTGCGCTCACGTCGCTCGACTTTAGCGTGACGTGGACGTGCTCCTGATTGAGCCTTCGCCAGCGGCTGTCGAGCGCGCCGTGTGCGCCCATGGCCTCGATCGTCTCGCAGTTCCTTCGCGCGCCATCCGCGAGTGACTGCCTGATGGCGAAAATGCCACCGAGACGACGCACAGGTTCGCGGAGCCGTGACTCGGTAGTCAGCGCAAGCATGATGATGACGGCTCCGCCCCCGACGGAAAGCCATCCCAGCCACGAGTGCAGGATGAAGCAGCCGACGATGAACAGCGGCATGAACGGAAGATCGAAAATCGCCGCAGGCCCCGCCCCCGCGAGGAAGCCGCGCACCTGATCGAGGTCGCGGATCGGCGACGATGGCTGATCCCCCGGACGGGCATGCAGCGGCAGGAGGTTGGAGGCACGGAAGCAGAGGCTCGAGAGATCCTCGTCGAACTGCGCTCCGACCCGGCTCAGCATCCTGAGGCGGATCGAGTCCAGAAAGCCCTGAACCGCGAAGGCTACAAGGGCAACAAGCGACAGCGCAACGAGCGTCTCGACGCTCCGGCTCGCCAGAACCCGGTCGTAGACCTGCAGCATATAGAAGGAGCCCGTGAGCGTCAGAAGATTGATGACGGCGGAGAAGAGACCGATCAGGCGGAAGTCGCGCATCCTTGCACGGAGGGCATCGCGCGCCGGCTCGTAGCCGCCAGTTTTAAACCTTGTGTTGGCATTGGCGGCTTTTGGCGGTAATTTCATATAGTACTCCCGACAGAGTTGAACGCCCATGCCGCCTGGGCGAGGCGTCGTCGTTCCGCCCCCCTGCGGCATCCAACACACGACCTGGGAGTCAGCGGTCTGCAGGCTCGAGAACCTAGCTTCATGCGTGGCTGCCAGTCCCCACTGGTGCGGAGTGTCTGTTATATTCCCAGGTGAACAGCGCCGCATGACCCAATTGGGTGAGAAAGTAGCGACCATCGTCGCGAGTCCCGGTCCCTGCTCCGGTTGACCCATTGAGGCAGAATCTGCTGCAATTCGTAGGCGGTGACCGCCAGGGTTTCAGTGAAAGCGCCGCCGTGACCGTCATCAACCGTGAGCTTGAAGACATCCTGCGCCACTCCGTGGCGGAGACAGTCCCTCGAAGACGCGAAAGCTAAAACCGCCGTCGTCGGCCGCCGACGACTGGGCGCGGATAAAGGTTGGAGCTGCAAAGCTCGCGGTTTGGCAGTCGTGGACTGGACCTTTGATCCGCGACCGCCTCCCTCTTTCTCAGACGACCAGGATGTCCGCCGCGTGCAGGTTCAATCCCGGCTGCAGCGTCGCGAAGTGGATTTGGGTTCCGCCTGCCACGCTGCCATTGCTGTCATAGTTCAGCCAGCCCGTCGTCGGGTCGTAGATGATGCGGTCGCTCGCATCCTGCGCCTGCCCGCCATTGGCCACCACGAAGGCCGCGTTGGAAAGTGTCCCGTCCTGGAGCTGGCTGAACATGCCGTTGGCGTTGCTGAGCACGATGCGGTCGTGCACGGTGGCGTTCGCCGCGCGCGTCACGAAGTCCGTGATCGTATCCACCCCGGTCGATGCCAGAGAGACGTTGAACACGAACTGGTCTGCCCCGCTTCCGCCCGTGAGAAAGTCCGACCCTGCCCCGCCCGTGAGGATGTCGTCTCCGGCTCCGCCGTTCAGGGTGTCGCTTCCGGTTCCGCCTGTAATCGAGTTGTCGAGACCGTTGCCAACCCCCGCAAAGCTGCCGGACCCCGTGAAGACCAGGTTTTCGACGTTGTCTGGAAGGGTGAAGGTCGTGAGCGTGGTCTGGACCGTGTCCGTGCCGTCCCGGACGTTCTCCCTGACCGTGTCTCCCGCGTTGTCAACGAGATAGACATCGTTCCCGGATCCGCCCGCCATCGCGTCGGCACCTGTGCCGCCGTCGAGCCTGTCCGACCCGGCCCCACCGAGTAGGGCATCGTTGCCGGATCCGCCGAGAAGCGTGTCGTCCCCGCGTCCGCCGTCGACTGCATCGTTTCCGCCACCACCAGAGAGAACGTTGTCCCCGCTGTTGCCCGTGATAGCATTGTCGAGGTCGTTGCCCGTTCCGTCGATGTCATTGCTTCCAGTCAGAACTAGGTTTTCGATCTGGCCAAGCACGCGGGACGAAGGAGCGAGGCTGAAGTCCATCGACACTCTGACTGTGTCGTTTCCGCCCGAGCCAGCAACGGATTCATCGACTGTGTCGAAGTTGTTGTCGACCACATAGGTGTCGTCTCCACCGCCACCCTGCATCAGGTCCCTGCCAGCCCCGCCGTCGAGGACGTTGTCGCCGGAGTTGCCGACCAGCGTATTGTTCAGCGCGTTGCCCGTCGCAGCGATGTCCGCGGCTCCGATCAGCATTAGATTCTCGACGCTGCCGGACACCCGGTTCGAGGATAGGCTGAAGTCGACGGAGGACATCACGGTGTCCGTTCCGTTGCTACCGCTTTCATCGACACGGTCTCCGGTGCTGTCGACAACGTAGACGTCGTTTCCATTGCCGCCGCGCATCGTGTCGGCTCCGGCACCGCCGTCAAGCATGTCGTTGCCAGCATTGCCGACAAGGGTGTCGCTGCCACCACCGCCGTTGAGGCGGTTGTCGCCGCTGTTTCCGGTAATGGTATTGTTCAGGCCGTTGCCCGTGCCGTCGATGCTGGCGGTCCCGGTAAGGGTCAGGTTCTCGATGTCTCCCAACACGGTTGCCGAGACCGCGAGGCTGAACGCGATGGAAGCCTGCACGGTGTCGTTGCCGCCGCCACCGGATTCATCGACCACGTCGCCCGTGTTGTCGACGACGTAGGTGTCCCCTCCCGTGCCGCCCTGCATGAGATCGGCTCCGGTGCCGCCGTTCAGCATGTCCGATCCCGAGCCGCCAATCAGGCGGTCGTTGCCAGCCAGTCCGTTCAATGTGTCGTCCCCGGCCGCGCCGTCGAGCACGTCGTTGCCGGGCGTGCCGTTCAGCGTGTTGTTGCCGGAGTTTCCGGTGATGGGAGGTGTGGTTCCTTCCGAGACATCGGTCACCGTGATCAACACCGCCCTGTCGGTCGCAAATGTGCCGTCCGTCGCCGACACGACGATCTCGTAGACGTTGTTTCCGTTCGCATCGGAAGGTGCCTCAAAGTTCGGCGAGGACCTGAAGCTGACCATGCCTGTCGCCGGATCGATGTTGAAGAGCGCCGCATCTGTTCCGCCCAGCGAGTAGGTCAGCGCGCCGAGATTGTCGGCATCGGTGGCGTTCGCGTCGTAGACGGTTCCCGTGGCGTTTTCGGCAAAGCTCGCGGCCGCCACCGAAGTGAAGACCGGAGCATTGTCGTTCATGTTGGTGACGGTGATGGCGACAGACTGGTTCGTCGAGTTCGAGCCATCAGAGGCAGTCACGACAATGTTGTAGATGTTGTTCCCGTCCTTGTCGGCGGGCGCTTCGAAATTTGGTGAGGATTTGAAGCTGATCACGCCCGTGGAAGGATCGACGTCGAATAGTGCGGCATCGTCTCCACCAAGCGAATAGCTGAGTGAGGCGAGATTGTCGGCATCCGTGGCGGTCGCATCATAGACCGTGCCCGTGGCGTTCTCGGTAAAGGTAGCGGTAGCTCCCGAGCTGAAGGCGGGAGCATTGTCGTTGACGTTGGCCACCGTGACGTTGATCGTCTGGGTGTCCGACTTGCCCAGGCCGTCGAGCGCCTGGACAACGACCTCGTACACATTGTCACCGTCCGTATCGGCCTTCGCCTCATAGTCCGGCTGTTCCGCAAACGTCAGCGTACCCGTCGTCTCATCGATGACGAATTTCGCCCCGTCCGCGCCGCCGACTATCGAGTAGGCCATGGAGTGAGTGTTGCTTGGATCCGTTGCCGTGACGGTGGTCACTCCGCTCCCATTCTCGTCGATCTCAACCGCTGCCGTGTCGCCACCGCCGTCAGAGCTGATCACAGGACTGTTCGGTGTAATCACCAGTCGGGTGTAGACCGGGTTGGGATCGTGGGTGACGTTTGTGTCGTCCTCATGGGCGACCGAGAGAGTTCCCTCGATGTGGCCGGACAGGGTAATGGCAGTGTCGAATGACCCGTTGCCATCCACATCGATCCTGATCAGCGTGTCGTTTCCGACATGGTCCAGACGGTATGCGTTGGGTGAGGTCGATCCGAACGCGACGAGAATCTTTTCACCATACTCGTAGTCCGTAATCCGGTCGCCGTCCCAGTCTGACACGCTTCCGGTGAACACGTCCGCTCCCGTTCCGCCGGTCAGGATGTCCTGGCCAAACTGTCCGGCAAGGTAGTCGTCGCCCGCGCCGCCGACGAGCGTATCGTTGCCCTGGTCGCCCCAGAACTGGTCGTTGCCCGCGCCGCCATAAAGGGTGTCGTTGCCGACCGAACCCGTAAGAACTTCGGGGTTGATGTCGCCGATCGTGATGGTGAAGGTCTTGACGAGAGTGTTGCCCTGCGAGTCCGTGGCAATGACCGAGATCTCGTGGGTGCTGCTTTGTTCAAAATCGAGTAGCGCGCTGCGCGAGACGTGGATTTCATTGCCGCGGATGGTGAAACGTCCGCCGGCATCGTCGGCAAGAGAGAAGGTGCCTCCCGTAACGGCAGCATCCGGTTTCTCAAATTGAACCAGTCCCACGAGCGCGTCGTCAGCAGGGAACTCCCTGATCGAGCTGTTCGACAGAAGGAGATCGGTCGGTGCCTCCACGACATTGGTCACCGCCACGGATACTGATTGATCAGTGGACAGTTTGCCGTCAGTGGCGGTTACGGTCACCTCGTATGTGTTGTTGCCACCATTGTCGGTCGGGTGCTCGAAATCAGGCGTGGCCTTGAAGCTGACAGCCCCGGTCGCAGAATCTATGTTAAACAGTGCCGCATCGGCACCGCCCAGCGAATAGGTGAGCGGGTCGAGATTGTCCGCGTCGGTTGCCTGGGCATGATAGACTGGCCCCGTTGCGTTCTCGGCGACCGAGACCGCGACATCGGATGTGAAGACCGGAGCGTTGTCGTTCACGTTGGCTACGTTCACCGTCACCAACTGTTCATCGAACTCGCCATGGCTGTCAGTGGCACGAACCAAGACCTCGTATTTCTGGTCAGCGGGGCCGCCATTCGCATTGGGCTGCTCGAAGTCAGGAGCCGCGATGAATGCGAGGGCGCCCGTCTGGGTGTCTATGCTGAAGAGGCTTGCATCGGCGCCTCCTGTTATCGAGTAGGTCGCCACCTCGCCTGCGTCCGGATCGGTCGACGTTATGGTCGTCACGGCTTTGGTGTTCTCGTCCAGAGAGATTTCGCCCCGATCCCCCCCAGTTATCGTCGGTGGTGTGTTGATGGTGTTTTCCGCAACGTCCGTGACGGTGATCCCCACCGCAAGCGCACCCGATAGCGTGCCGTCCGACACGATCACCTGGATGTCGTAGACGTTGTCCGCGCCAGCGTCGGCTGGGGCTTCGAAGTTCGGTGCGTCCTTGAAGCTGACCGCGCCAGTCGCCGTGTCGATCTTGAAGAGTGCAGCATCTGTTCCGCTCAAGGAATAGGTGAGACTTCCGAGGTTGTCCGCGTCGGTGGCCTGTACGGTGTATACGACACCCGTCATGTTTTCGGCGACGGTTGCGGTGGCCGGGGATACGACCACCGGAGCGCTGTCGTTGAGATTGCCGACTGTTACCTCGAGTGCCTGCGTGTCCACGCCGCCGAGGCTGTCAGAAACCTGGACGACGACCTTGTAGACATTGTTCCCGTCCGCATCGGCCGGCGACTCGTGGTCAGCGGCAGCGATGAAGCTCAGGTCGCCCGTTGCGGGATCGATCGTGAATCTGGCTTGATCGTCGCCGCCGATGATCGAGTAGATAAGGCTGTCGCCGACATCTGGGTCGGTGGTGACGATCTTCGTCACGAACTTCACATTCTCACCGATTGAGACGGTCGCATTGTCCCCGCCGATGATCGTCGGCGCCGAATTGTCGGCTGCGGGGACGGTTCGATCTGCGAACTTCAGGAGTTCGATGTTCTTGAGCGTATCGACGCCATCCAGTCCTCCGGCGCGCTGATCCGCAACAGTCACGGTGCCATCGGCGTTCTCGGTGACGAGGTAATCGCCGCGGTTGCCTTCGAAGATCGCGGTATCGGTTCCATCGCCGCCGTCCAGCGTGTCGTTGTCGACGCCGCCCATGAGCTTGTCGTTTCCGGCACCGCCTTCCAGCAGGTTGCCGTGATTGCCGCCATAGATGGTGTCGTCGTACCGCGTACCCACGACGTTGCGTATGTTCGTCACCGTATCGATGCTGCCCCAGATGTCGCGCGCTTGATCAGCCTCGAGCAAGAGGTCCTGCGCGGGCCCATTCCCAAGCAGATTCACTTGCACGCCGTCGGTTGAGCCGTCATCCCGAACATCCCGGCTGTAGTCTACGGTGTCCAGTCCGGTCCCGCCGTCCATCGTGTCGCTGCCGCGCCCGCCGTAGAACCTGTCATTGCCCGCCCCGCCTATCAGGGTGTCATCGCCTTCCAAACCTTCGAGGACGTTGTCCTGCCCGTTGCCGATGATGTAATCGCCGAGATGCGATCCAGTGACATTCTCTATGTTGAGCAGCGAGTCACTGTCGCCGTACAGCCCGACGGCGCTGCGTGGACCGATGGTCCCGAGACTTGTCGCGAACGTCTGGCTTGAGAGATTGACAAGCGCTCCGTGGGCCGCCGTGCCATCGTCGTCGTAGCTGTAGTCGATCGTGTCGTTTCCGTCGCCCCCGTCGGCGAAGTCGTTGCCTGCCCCGAGCTGGAACTGGTTGTCGCCAGCGTTGCCGTAGATCCTATCATTGGAGGCCGTTGCCTTTACGCCGCCGACCCCGTTGAGGGTGTCCGTATCCCCGAAGCCATCGGTCGCGGTATGGGCTGCCTGGCCGCCCTGTGCGGTGTCCGAAAGGTTGACGATCACACCGCTCGCACCGCCGTACGACGCATCCTCGTCGTAGTAGGCCCACGTGTTGGAGCCTCCGCCGACGATCGTGTCGTTCCCGGCGAGACCCCAGAACCCCTGGTACTTGCCCGCGTCGGGTTCTGCGACGAACACGTCGTCGAATTCGGAGCCCCCCGCCTCCTCGATGCTGATCAGCGTGTCGATGCCGCCGTAGATGTCGATCGCGCTGTGAGGGCCGACCGTTCCGAGCTGCGAGGTCTTCGTCTCGTTGCTGAAATTGACAAAGACTCCGTGCGTGGCCGATCCGTCGTTTTCCAGGTTGTATCCCACGAAGTCATGCCCATCGCCGCCATCAACGAAGTCGTCGCCGCGCTTTAGCTCGAACTGGTTTTGCTTTCCGTCTCCGTAGAAGATGTCCGCGGAATTGGTTCCGACTACGCTTCCGACGTTGATCAGCGTGTCGGTGTCTCCGAAGCCGTCTCTGGCGGTATGGGCCGCCTGCCCGTTCTGCTCGATGTCGGACAGGTTAACGACGACCCCAGCCCCACCGCCGGAGTTCGCGTCATCGTAGTAGTAGACCCAGGACTGCTTGCCGCCACCCTTGATCGTGTCATTTCCGGCGAGGCCCCAGAAGCCCTGGTACTTGTCCGGATTCTGTGCGGCGATCATCACGTCGTCGAAGTCCGTGCCCATGACCTCCTCGATGCTGTTCAGGCTGTCGCTGTCGTTGAAGATGCCGATGGCGCTGTGAGCCGCCACGGTTCCGAGGAACGATGCCTGCGCCACGCCGGACAGGTTGACAAAAACACCGTGGGTCGCAGTCCCGGAGCGGTTGTCTTTGCTGTAGTCGATCATGTCGGTGCCGTTGCCGCCGTCGACGAAGTCGTCGCCGTCCAGCATCTGGAACATGTTGCTGGCGTCGTTGCCGTAGACCACGTCGTCATTGGCCGTCGCCCTCACCCGGTCGATGTTGACCAGTGTGTCGGTGTCGCCGAAACCGTCTGTGGCAGAATGGGCTGCCTGCGAATCGTGCTGAACGTCCGAGAGATTGACCTTGACACCAGCCGACCCCCCGAAGTCCAGGTCGCGGTGGTAGTAGATCCAGGTGTCATGCGAACCGCCGACGAGCGTGTCGTCGCCGCCCAGTCCCCAGAAGCCGTTGTAGCTCCCGTCTGTGCTGCCGATGATGGTGTCGCCCTTCATCGTGCCGAAGACTTCATCGATATTCACCAGGGTATCCGTATCGCCGTATGTGTCGGTCGCCGAGTGGGCCGCCTGGGAGCCGACCTGGACATTGGAAAGGTTCACCGTGACGGCACCGCCGCCGTCCTCGCCCTTGTCGCTGTATACGACCACGTCTTCCCCGTTACCCTCGCCACCGTCGATGAAGTCGCTTCCCTCTCCGCCGACGAGCCAGTCGACGCCGTCATGGCCAAGGATGGTGTCGTTGCCGCCCATCCCGTAGATCTCGTCGTCTCCGGGGGTTCCCTCGAGCGTTTCTCCTGCGTCGGTTCCGTTGATGATATTCCCGACGGACTCGGCCTTGTCCAAAACCGTGATCGCCACCGCGTGATCGGTCAAATGGGTTCCGTCAGTTGCGGTAACAACGATGTCGTAGACGTTGTTGCCGCCCTGGTCGCCGGGTGCCTCAAAGTCGGGCGCATTCTTGAACGTGACAGCGCCCGTCGTGGCGTTGATGTCGAACAGCGCGGCATCGGCTCCCTTGAGACCGTAGCTCACCGAGCCAAGGCCATCCGGATCAGCCGCCTGGGCGACATAGACAGACCCCGTTGCGTTTTCGGCGAATATTGCCGTCGTGGGGGTCGTGAAGACGGGCGAAGTGTCGTCGAGATTGCCGACGGCGATCTCGAACGTCTTGTCGAAGGTGTGGTTCTGGCTGTCGGTGACCCGCACGGTGATCTGGTACGAGGAGGCCGCCTCGTGGTCGAGAAGTCCTGCCGCGACGATCTGGTTCCCGAACAAGCCGAACCGTCCGCCCGCATCATTGAGCAGTTGGTAGGTGAACGTCTCGCCATTGTCTGGATCGGCCGTCGCCAGCGCGCCGACCACCGTGCCCGCCGGGCTGTTTTCAGCAATGGAGCTAGCCGACAGCGATATATCGGTCGGAGGCAGGTTCACCGAGTCGTCCACGTCGAGGACGCTGATCGTGAAGGTCTTGTCGTATGTGTTTCCAGCGGCATCTGTCACGCGCGCCGTAACCGAATGACTTGCGGCGGTCTCGAAGTCGAGCGCCCCGCTGACCACGAGCTGGTTTCCGGAGAGGGCAAAGCGGCCGCCCGCATCATCGAGCAAGGAGAACGTCAGGGTGTCGCCTGCATCGGGATCCGTGGCCGAGAGTATACCCACCACAGTGCCGTTAGCGCTGTTCTCCGCAACCGTGGCGCTGTCAATGACGATGCTCCGGGGCGAATGGATCACGGAGTCAAGGCTGCGCGTTCCGTCCGCGAACTCGAAGGACTCCACCTCTGCTATCTGGATCGACTGGCCTGAGTTGACGACACGCTGATCCACGAGGATGACACCGGTGTCGCCCCACTGGGAGACCGCGAAGTCGCTAAAGTTTCCTGAAAGCACGGCGACGTCTATCCCGACACCGCCGTTCAGGTAGATCTGGCCGGAGCCTGCGATAAGGCGGTCGTCGCCCTCTGCACCGTAGGCTTGGCCACCGCCTGTTCCCACATCCAGTACGTCGTTGCCAACGCCGCCGTCCATATAATCGTATCCGGCACCGCCGGACAACGCGTCGTCGCCGTCGCGGCCATAAAGGGTATCGTCTCCGCCGAGCGTGGATACATTGTCGTCGCCCGTTCCGCCGTAGAACTGGACCTGTTCGATATTGCTAAATGAGCCTCCATCGCTCATGTGCGTGACACCATCGGACTGGATGAAGCTCAGGCCTCCTGTCTGATATGTGCGGTCGAGGGTCAGTCGGTCGAAGCCCTCTCCACCATCGATGGTGTCCGCACCGCCGTACGAGGCAATCGTGTCGTCTCCTGCGCCACCATCGAGAATGTCGTCGCCCGTGCTGCTGACACTATAGTCGTCATCATAGAGCTGGTCGCTGCCTTCTCCGCCATGGATCTCATCGTTGCCGCCTCCCCCGCTCAGGACGTCGTTGCCGCTGCCTCCAGTGAGAGTGTCGTTTCCCGCCTCGCCGCTGGCAGAGCCTCCGAGGCCGCCGAGTGTCAGCGTGTCGTTGCCATCGCCACCGCTAAGGTACGAGTACTGATCAGCTCCGCCGACGAGTATGTCATCGCCGCCGTAGCCATAGGCCGATCCGCCCCCCAGTCCGACATCGAGGAAGTCATTGCCGCCACCGCCGTAAAGATTGTCAAAGCCGCCTCCTCCCAAGAGAATGTTGTTGCCCTCGCCGCCTTGCAGATAGTCGTCCCCATTTCCTGCCGTGATATGGTCGTCGCCCGCGCCACCGTAGAACGAGATCTGCTCGACATGGATGATCGAAGTACCGTCGCTCGCGGTCGCCGCCTCGTCGGGGTTTGCTACGGCGAGAGTGATCCCGCTTGCCAATCCCGAACGATCAAGAGACAGCCGATCAAAACCTTCTCCGCCATCGATCGTGTCGGCACCACCATAGCTGTACATCGTGTCGTTCCCTGCGCCGGCATCGACATGATCGAATCCCTCGTCGGCATAGATCGTATCGTCGCCCGCACCACCGTCGATCGTGTCGTCGCCAAGGCTCCCAGCAAGATAGTCGTTCCCGTCGCCGCCATTGAGCGTGTCATTGCCGGCACCTGCCATTATCTGGTCGTTGCCGCCGCCGCCGCTCAGCGTGTCGTCTCCGTCTCCCCCGGAGATGAAGTCGTCACCGTCAAGGGTGGAGACGACGTCGTTTCCATCGCTGCCGATGAACGAGATCTGTTCCACATGAACGAATGAGCCGCCATCTCTCATGGAAGTGACGGTATCGGTGCTGGCTGCCGTGAAGGAGATCCCGTCGGCCGAGCCAGAGCGGTTGATGGTCAGACGGTCGAACCCGTCGCCGCCATCGATCGTGTCGGCACCACCGTAGCTGTTGATCGTGTCGTCGCCCGCGCCGCCGCTAAGCGTGTCGGCCTCGCCGGTCTGGAAGTTATCGGAATCATAGAGCTGGTCGTTACCGGCACCGCCATAAAGCTGGTCGCTGTCCATACCGCCGTAGAGCGCGTCGTCGCCGTCTCCTCCGTCGAGAATGTCATCGCCGAGGTTTCCGAAGATCGAGTCATTTCCCGTCCCGCCAACGATCGTGTCATTGCCTTCCAGCCCCGACAAATAGTCGTTGCCCGCGCCACCATCGAGGTTGTCGTCACCGGGTGTTCCGGACAGTGTGTCGTCCCCGTCTGTGCCGCCGATGACGACGACATCCTCCTCCTCGATGGCGAGGCTTGCATAGACCGCGCCGGATTGATCCCTGGTGACGTTCGGGTCGGATTCCTGAGCCATTGTGAGCGATCCCTTGAAGATGCCGGACAGGGTGATCGTGCTTTCGAAGGTGCCGTCACCGTCCTCGTCGATCCGAATGAGCGTATCCGTGGCCGTATGCTCCATGCGATATGCGCTGCTCCCGGCGGCGCCGCCGGAGACGAGGATCTTCTCCCCAAACTCGTAGTCGTTGATGCGGTCGCCGTTCAGGTCAGCGACGGAGCCACTGAAGGCGTCCTTGCCGCCGCCTCCCGTGAGGAAATCGGCGCCCGTCTGACCTGCGAGGAAATCGTTGCCGTCGCCACCCGAGACGAAGTCCGTTCCGCCACCGCCGTAGAGGAGATTGTCGTCCGCGTTTCCAGAGACGAGATTGTCCAGTTCGTTGCCGCGCGCCACCTTGCCGCCGTCGAATAGAATGAGGGCTTCGACGTTTGAGGGAAGATCGAAGTCGCTTGAGGCAACGACGAGGTCGTATCCCCCGCCTGCCGCTTCCGACACAACGGATGTCGGTTTAGACACCAGGAAGAGATTGTCACCGGAGCTGCCGACGAAGGAGTGTCCGCCATCCTGACTGTCTATCTGTTCAAGACTGCCGAGGTGGTTCTTTAACGGAGGCGGAAGTGGCGGCGCGTGATTGAGATCGGGATAGAACTGAATGATTTGCTTGGTGACCATGTCCTTCATGATCGGACTGAGCAAATTGTATAGCAGGATCGGCGTACCTATCGCGGCGACGGTGGCGAGGACAGGAACCGCGACGGCGGCCACCTCAAATCCGAGGATCATTGCGGCGGCCAGTTCCGCCGCCTCCACTCCGGCAGTGATCGCAACCCCGGTTCCCTCCGCGAGAAGAACTGCCGCGGTTGCGTCCCAAAAGCTTACGACCGCGTGTATTCCTGCAAGTTCCTTGAGCTGGGCTTCGTTGGGCTGGCCTTTTGCGGTATTTGTCTCATCGACATAGTTTGCCACAATGGCGGTGACGTTGATGGCGACCCCCAGATATTTCGCGCCTTCTTCGAGCGTGTCGGAAAATGCTGCATAGTCGTCAGAGTATTTTACGAGGGCTAAAAGGAGGCCGTTCCGCACATCGTGGAATTTATTGACCAGATCGAGCATCCCGGCGGTGCTGCTCTGGTGGTCAATGAACCACTTGATGCGGTCCTCTACTTTGACATCAATGGAGGTCGACTGCGCGCCAGCGGCGTCGAAATAGACCTTCTCATTGCTGCCTATCGGATGTGCGAATACGTCCAGCTTGAACATCTGGGCGTATTCGGGAAGCTGGTCATCCTTCGCGAACACGGCATCCACTGTGGCGGATGTACTCCCTGCTTCGATGGTGACGTCAAAGGTGGTGATCTGCTCGCCAGATTGAGGATCGGTTGAAATGAACGTCAGCAGAATTGGGTACGGCACCGCCTTGTCCAGTGTGACGATCAGGTCAGGGGCATCCTTCACGCCTTCATAAGCCAGTATTTCCGAGCCGGTGATCGCCTTCAGGATCACTATCGGCCCGTCATCATTGACGACCTGGATTTCCGAAGTGGCCGTGTCGAACTCGCTCGAGGCCGTGACTGTGATCTTCTCGAAATTCTCCGCCAGCGTCGGCCCTGACACTTCCCGGACGTGGTCGTCGTTTAAATCGAGATTGAACTCGACAGTCTGGCTCATCGCGGGCATGACGACATCGAAGGTCGTCTGCTTGAAATCGCCCTCCCCTCCGATCACAACGTGGATCGTGTAGTCGAAGGCCGCCGGATGATCAGCGGTAATCTTAAGTACAGGAAGGACGCTCTTTTCATCCTCCCTGACCGCCAGTTCGTGGATCTCGAGCTTTGGCTTGTCAGCGGAATCATCGATATTGACGGTTATCACGCCGGAAAACGGAGTCACCACGGGAACCGGAGGATTGCCCTCCTCGAGGGTCGTGATCGCTGCCGAATAGTCGATGAAGAACGTCTCGGTTCTTTCATAGACATTGTCGTCCACTGTCACGATGGGAAGAGCGAATTCAGCGTCGCCGCCACCGGACTCATGCAGAGCAACATAGTCGTCGGTTCCGTTGGGTGTTCCCGCCGCCAGCGTGGCGGTGCCATCCCTGCTCTGCACTGAATAGGTGTACGACTCGACTTCATCGTCGGCGATGACCAGATCGATCGTTCCGCCTTCCAAGACGGTGAAATTGCGATTTTCTGTCGGCATAGTCCGTCCCCACCCTGGCTTTGTTCCCCCAGAAACAGACTAAGCAAGATATAAATTGCAAGCAGGACGCGCATGACCCAATTGGGTGGGCCAATTCAACTCAGCGGATGGCCATTTTGCACCTGGCACCACGAATGCGCGAGTTCCTGCTCAGAAGCCACCGAGCGGCATCGCCAGACTGACGAGCATGGCGATCAGATCCGACTGATTATTGACCCCGAGCTTGGCGAAGATGTTCTTCAGGTGGTTTCGTCCCGTCTCGTATGAGAACTCGCCGCAGCTTGTGAGTTCCTGCAGCTTGTGGCCCATTCCGAGCCAGTGCGCGAAGCGGGCTTCGGTCGGTGTCAGCGCGAAGATCTGCTGCAGCATCTCCGGCTGCGGCACCTTGCGATCCCATGGGTCGACCAGGACGACGAAGACCCGGCATGTGGAGAAAACATCGCGCGCGACTCCTTTTGCCGGAGTGACGTAGGCAATGATCGGCCCGCAATTGATCCGCGGTATCCGGATGGGCAGCAGCATCGCGCTTTCGAGCGTGGCGGAACATACCGCATGAATCGCCCGGTCGAAGCTGCGCCGCGCCAAAGTCTCCCGGCAGATGATGCGCCTGTTGCAAATCTGGAGGTCGTCGCCGACGAACCGCTCTGCGGCCCGGTTCAGCAGGACAACCTGCCCGCGGCCGTCCAGAACCAGTGCCGCCCGCCTCGATATCTCGAACGCATTGAGTGCGGCCTCCGCTTTTGTGAACTCCAGCGCCCTGGCGACGGCGACCGAAGAGGATATTCCGCGCGACAGGATCTTCAGCTTCTCGATCTCCTCCCGGTCGAAAGGACCCTGTGCCTCCGAGCGCTGTATTGAGAGCGCCCATTCGTCGTCGCCGCTCTTCACCTGCACCCCCGCAAACCATTTCAGCCCGAATGGGCGCAGCCACTCCTGATAGTATGGATGCTTCAGCATTGCCTCGGGGGCCATGATGTCGAGATCGGTCGCTACTCCGTTCCGGCGCATCGCGGATACGCCGTTGAACCGGATGTCCCTGTCCACCCAGCCGTCCCGGACGTAGGCGTCGATCGCCTCCTCGAAGCATTTGGTCGTTGGAAGCCTCGAGAAAGCCCCTTTGAGCGGAACGATCGCAGCCCCGGCCGTGCCGAGATGGCTGTTGGCGACCTCAAGAGCCTGGGACCAGTCAGTCCCACCGAACGACGCATCCGAAAACGCCGCGCAAACGGCACCCAGATTCCAATCTGCCGCCATGTATGTACCTGATGCCCCGGAAGCCCCCTCGGCCTCCCCCGGGAGAACATTAGATAAGTATGATATTTATCACAACTAACACTAAATGCTTATGCTGGATGCGACCGATGGTCGAACCACCAGCAAGGCTTCAACGCGCCGCGTTTGAACGACATCCGTTCTCCCGGCTAAGGTCACCGGTGGAGCACGCCTGCGGCATGGCATGGCAAAGAGTCGGCGAAGGCCGCAACGCGTGGTGATTGGTTTTTACAAGGTACTTCGCCTTCAATTCGTCCCAGGTCTTCATCGTCATATCCATCGCGCCGGCGACTCGCTCGGCACTCTCCCGCGGGTTCAACGCGCCCACCAATCACGACCTGAGTGTTCCCGCCCACCCCCGGACAACGGCCACCGCAGGCACGATCTGATCGGATGGACCGATAAGGCAGCGGCCGCGTTGGCGTGACCACTTTCCCTTCGTTGGGCTCCAGCCAAAAGCACTGCACCAACGATCGTGCCGATGGTCATTCGTTGGCCTTCCGCAAGAGTTTTGGGAATTTGTCTCCTACGACGTGATTCAGCCGACAATCTGCAGCCTATCGGCTTAGAAAGCAGAGTGCGTCGCTCGCGAAATAGACTTGGCCGCTGAAAACAGCTAACACCGTACCATGAACAAGACAGCAGTAAATGTCATCGAGGATAGCGTTCTGGCCTCTGCGAGGCGGACGGTTGGCACCGAGAGGCAGGCTCTTGAGGCCCTGGAGCGTGCTTTTGATGATGGTCTCGCCGCTCCGTTTATGCGTGCCATCGAAATGATCAACGGGATCACCGGTCGTGTGATCGTCACGGGCGTCGGCAAGAGTGGTCACATCGGGGTGAAGATCGCAGCCACTCTGGCTTCTACCGGGACACAAGCGTTCTTCGTCCACGCGGCTGAGGCAAACCACGGCGATCTCGGGATGATCAGCACGACCGACCTGGTTCTTGCCTTCTCCAAGGGCGGGGAAAGTGCTGAAATTCGCAGCATCGTTGCCTATACGCGCCGCTTCTCGATTCCCCTGATCGCTGTCACCTGCTCGGAGAAGTCGTCGCTTGCGTCAGCGGCCGACATCACCCTGCTGATGCCGAACGAGGCAGAGGCCTGCCCGCATGGACTTGCGCCGACGACCTCGACATTGATGCAGCTCGCCATGGGTGACGCGCTGGCAATCGCGCTTCTGGAAGCGCGAGGTTTCTCCGCCCGGGATTTTCATGTTTTCCACCCCGGTGGAAAGCTGGGTGCAAGTCTCAGCCATGTCGCCGATATCATGCACACGGGCGATCGCGTGCCGTTGGTGCGCAGGGGGACGTCAGTCCCGGAAGCGATCTCGACGCTTTCGCGCAAGCACTTCGGTTGCGTTGGGATCATGGAGGAGGACGGTCGTCTCTGCGGCATCGTCACGGAAGGCGACCTTGCTCGCAACCTGACGCGCAATCTCTCCGAATTGCTGGTTGACGATATCATGACCCGAACGCCGAAGACTGTGAAGCCGAACGTGCTGGCAACCGCGGCGCTGGCGAAGCTCAACCAGCACAGCATCGGGGCACTGATCGTCATCGATGACGACAACCGACCGATCGGCCTTGTGCATTTCCACGACCTTCTGCGAATTGGCGTAGCCTGATCAAGTCGAAGGAAAGGCGGTTCGTCTGTGCATGAATTTTGGCGGGTGCGCAGGAAGAGCTGCCGCTCACTTGGCGTGAGCCCTTCAGTGAGACAAGCGAAGGACGAGTTCCACCAGGATGACGAGATTTCGGATCGTATCGTTGAGACCGCTGGCCGCCGGGTTTCAAACCAACCTGTCATCTCATAGTGCCAGGCGCCTGATGGCCAGGTGAGTACCTATTTGCCTTCCATCGCATCCCATCGCCGCTGTTTTCGCGTCTTCGGCTTCAGTTTCTTGTAAGTCCTGTCGATGAAACGCAGAAACCTCGTCACATGCATCAGCCGGTCAACGATCGAGCTCAGGTTCACGAGGCGCTCCGACAGCACTTCGTTCGCCGTCAGGGCAATTTCGCCTGGAGAATATTCCGGAAAGTGCGTCGCCAGATCGGCATAAGGATTGGTCTTTTCGCGGCCGATGATGTCAATCTTCCCGCGCCGATACATGAGCCGCAGGACCACCTGTTCATACGTCCAGTCGTGAACGTCGAGAACCTGATAGCGTTCACTTCGCTTGGAAGAGAAGCCAGCCAGCGTGATCGTTGCTGGCAGCTGAAGGTTGGCGAGCCAGAAGCACAGCGCAAATCCGCTCGTCGGAAGACTGGTCTTCGGATAAAACGGAGCAAACAGGGCCGTCAAATCGAGATGCCTGACGGCCACGCCTCCGAATTCGGATTCTGGGCTAAACTTTTCGCGATCACCAATTGCCAAATTGATGATCCCGAGGAAGCTGTTTTTGTCGAAGTATTCGAGAACCCTCGACACTTTGCCGCTTTTGACGAGGTTTGCCCCCAATGTCCCGCTTCGCGACACCAGAATGGCACTGCGCATGAACGGTTCGCTCAGGACCTTGTAAACCTTGTTGAAGAAGATGAAGAGGGTCGTGTCCGGAAACCGCGAGGTCAGCTCGTTGATATCGACCTCGTCGCTGTTTGCAACCAGGACGATATGACTGTAGCCGTGCAAAAACGATCGCCACTCCTCCGAGTTGCTTGCCCTCGGAGGAATTGCATTCGTCGCCTGTAAATCGTTGACGTCAGGTCCGCTCATCGTTCAACCGTATATTTGTCTTCCTAGCCAAACGCTCGCATCCGAACTGGGCGATCGACGGTCTCTGATCTCGCATGTTTGCCTGTCCTGGTTTTTACAAGGCGCGCGGGCGCTCCCACATAGACACCATAGGGAACCGTTCTCCCCTTCACCACACTGTTTGCCCCGATCACCGTGCCACGGGCAATGTGAGAGCCCGCGAGCACCTTGGCACCCGCTCCAATCCATACATCGTCACCAATCACGACAGCCTCTTTCCTGACAGACTGCAAGCGTATTGGCACCGTCGGATCCTCGTAGTTGTGCTCAAACGCAACTACGACGACGTGGGCGGCGATACGCACATTGTCGCCGATCGTGATTCCGCCGTGTCCCAGCAGAATAGAATAGTCATTGATCGAGACATCATTTCCGATGTTGATGTGCCCGCTTTGAGCATCGACGATCACGCCACAACGAGTCGTAAACCTGTCGCAAATTTCTATGCGGCCCCGGCCTCGGAATCGAGGCCAATAGCGCATATTGGGTGCGTTTCCGATGCTAAAGGAGCGGCGCGAGAGCATCCAGCGGAGCTTGACAAGAAAGCCGAGATTCAAGCGTCACACCGGAGCGAACCGAGGATCGATGGCGAGCGCCTTGCCGAGCCACTTGTCAGCGTATTCAACCTCCTGCCAGTTTTTGAACCACGGGCCCCCATTGGTGTAATGGACTCCCTTGGGGTAGCCGGTGGCTGGCTTTGAACTCCAGCCTTCCAGCCAGTTCCATTCTTCCGGAATTTCTCCGATCTCGCTGTCATCGGCCCACTGAAGGCGATGCAGAAACGCACCCGTTTCAGCATTGATCAGTTCCGGCGTCAGCTTGCGAGTGGAAGGATGGTCACAATTGAAGAGCATGAACGACGACCAGTTCTTGCGTGGGTATGTCGTCTGGACCTTGCCATCCATCTTCACGCCTTCCTTTGGCGTGTAGTCATGATGGACGCATGCAACGGCCTGATCCTCATTCCGATACTGCAGCAGGTCAGCCACGTCTCCGAAGAACAGGAAATCGCAATCGCAAAACAGGGCCCAGCCCTTGTAACCGGCAAGCCACGGCGTGAAGAAGCGCGAATAGGTGAACTCGGTCGAGGCCAGGGGATCAACCGGTCGCGTATAAACGCCGCGATCAACGAGCTCCTGCAGCTTGATCGGGTGCACATCGACGTCGATCGACGCATGCTCCAGCAACGATTCCTTCGCAACCTGGTAGGCAATATCTTCTCGGGAATCCCAACCAATATAGACCGACAGTTCCGCCATGCGAGTTCTCCTTGCATTAGGTTCTATGAAGGTAGACGACGAAGGGTTGCAGATGTCATAGACCAGTACATGGTCGCCGTGAAGGCTTGTGCGGGACCAATTCACGGAAATACTCCGTCCGATGGTGTTCGAGCCCGGTGGCGCAGGCCGCTCGCGAGGTCGTGCACGTGATCACATCTATGTCACCCTTGCGTGCGCCCAGCCCGGCATCTCGTGGCTAGATCCAAAACCCGCTTACGCGCAAAGTCGCGACAGCGTAAATACCGATGTAGATTACCGCCATGATGAGAACGAGTAATTTCGGGCGCAGCATCTCGCTCTCCTGTAAACCGCATCGACCTTGGTCGGGAATCAGATCCCGAAAGCTGTGAGATGGTCGCTAAATTACCGATTATCAATGCCTCCAGTTACTACAACCGCCCCACACGCGCAAATTTTGGCGAAAGCCTCCTCGGAAGGGCCGAATGCTTCATCCGGACCGCACTCAGAGAATGGGCCAACGCAGTTGCCTATTCCACGTGCAGCAGAGTTGCCGCGATGCCTTCATCGATACAACTGGCACAGGCCGTCGGACGGTAGCCTGAAATCTAAGCCACCAATCAGTCGCCTCGCCCTAAACGAGGACAACCTGAGGCTCCACGGCTAGAGTCATTAGTTTTAGAAAACTGATAGTGGCGCTGCGACAAGGTGCGGCTAACTGTTCAGGTTCCATTTCATCGCGGCAATTCAAGCTCCGGCTTCTCGCAGCGGAGGCGGCGAGTTAAACCAGCGTCAGATGTATTGGACTGCTCAGGGATCGCAGCACGCGTGGCGAAACTCTACGATTGCCCCCAAGGAAAGGGAGGGTAGAAAGTTTGTTCCGCGGCATCCTTTATTATGCTGTGGTAAAACGCAATGGCGCACCTTGTAGTTTCATTCATGCTTTGCTACTGCCTGACAGGTTTCGCCTTGGAGTTCTTAGTGTCGCAGAGAAGTCTTTCTGTCATTGCGCCGACTTATAATGAGTCGGAAAACATTTCCCCGTTCATCGAAAGAGCAAAAGACGTTCTTGGCCAGTTTGACTGGGAGATCATCTTCGTCGACGACAATTCTCCCGATGGAACAGCGGAAAAAGCATTTCACCTTTCCAGGGCGGATCAGCGCATTCGGTCGATAACCAGATTGAATGATCGTGGTCTCGCTAAATCCAGTATTCAGGGGATGTTGTCGGCTAGGGGTGAACTCCTGTGCGTGATGGACGTTGATGGTCAGCACGATCCAGCAGTTATAAATGAAATGGCTGAGCGGCTCGAAAGGGAAGACTTACATATTGTAAGCGCCGCGCGGCGGCTGGAAGGCAATCAGGATCTTAAGGGGCTCTCGCCTGTCAGGCAGAAACTGTCGACTTTCGGAAACTGGCTGTGTGGCCTCGTCCTGGGCCGCAAGCTTACCGATCCACTGACGGGGTTCTTTGTCATCAGACGTGACAGCTTCCTCCAGACGGCGCCAGGCCTGGGAGATCCAGGGTTCAAGTTGCTATTGGATATTCTCCATTCGAACAAAACGCTGAGACATGCGGAAGTGCCGTTCGAATTTGGAGCAAGGCTCAATGGCCAGTCAAAACTTGACGTTTATGTCATCTGGAAGTTCTTCACCTACCTCCTGAGCAAGTTAACCGGAGGGGTTTTGCCGGACAGCCTCATTTCGTTTCTGCTCGTTGGAGGAACTGGGATCTTCGTCCATTTGGCAGTTCTCTACAGTGCTCTATGGCTATTTCCATTTGCTGTCGCTCAAACGGCCGCTACGCTGATCGCCGCTACCGGCAATTTTCTTCTCAACAACCTGCTGACGTTTCGAGATCGCCGCCTGAGAAGTTGGGCAAAATTCTGGGGTTACTTGAAGTTCATTGGAATTTCGGCAGTTGGAATAGTCGCAAACGTGTCTGCCGCCACGCTGACCTATGAACGGCTGGTTCATGTTGTCTTTGTCGCTACGCTCGCTGGAATTGCCATCGATACCGTTTGGAAATTTGTGATCGCGAACAAGTTCATATGGAAGTAGCTAAAACGGACGCGACTGCTGGTGCCGATCCGCGAGCGCTGGTGCCACGGGTGCAGTCCATTCTGTGGTTAGCAGTGGCAATCGCCATCTGCTTCAAAGTGCTACTGGAGATTGTGCAGCAATCATTTTTTCTTGATGGCCTGATCTACGCCAGCATCGGGCGCAACCTAGCAGAGGGTATTGGCACGGTTTGGGCGCCACAGTTTTCTAAGACACTCTTTCCGGTATTTGCCGAGCATCCGCCACTGATGATGTGGTTGCAATCGTGGTTTTTCAGATTGCTCGGCGATACAGTTATCGTCGACAAGCTTTTCTCCCTAGCGACCTGTGCATTAAGTCTGTCAATTCTTGCAATGATATGGCGGCGCCTGAATGGCGCCGACTTTGAATTGCGTCAAGCAACTCCCATCGT
The DNA here is from genome assembly GCF_056398905.1 of Rhizobium sp. 01T417. Lineage (NCBI taxonomy): Bacteria > Pseudomonadati > Pseudomonadota > Alphaproteobacteria > Hyphomicrobiales > Rhizobiaceae > Rhizobium > Rhizobium sp. 01T417. Next base: position 26,811 of record NZ_JBFTQH010000055.1, read on the forward strand.
GCTGACCCTAACCATTATCGCGGGTCGGTTAGGATGGGGCTTCGCTAATGGCTTGCTCGAAAACCTTCTCATCGTTTTCACGTCGCTTTCGGTGTACTGCGTTGTTTCAGCCTATGACAATCAGTGTGCAAGGCGCCGGATGTGCTTCATGGCAGCCGCCGGAATCTTAACTGCATTAGCTCTGATGACGAAAGGGCCCGTCGGCCTTTTCCCTCTTGCAGCGCCCGGCATATATTGGGCGAGTTTCCGTCGTCCCTCTTTCGTGATTGCGATGATGGATACGATCGTAATCGGTATCGTCGTCGCGGCGGTGTTCGGGCTCTTGTGGACGATGGAAGGTCCTAGGGGCGCTGTTGAACGCTACGTAGCGGTCCAGCTTCTGACAAGTCTATCCGGTGAGCGTGGACACAATGGGAGCGGCCTTGCAGCTTTCCGCACTTTCGTTCGCGTCAATGCCTATCCGCTACTTGTGACGGCCATCGTGCTGTTTATCGGAAGAGGGGTGACAAGAGCGTTTGGAGAGCCGGCTCTGCGTCAAAGCCGAGTGCATCGCGCGATGTTCTTTGCGCTGACCGGATTTTCCGCTTCGTTCCCGTTGCTCGTGGCCCCGCGTGTGTCCAGTTTCTATTTCAATCCTTCTTTACCCTATTTCTCCGCGGCACTGTCCGTCGCATGTGCCCCCGTCCTATTGGCGATGCTTTCCGCACTACACCATAAGTCACAATGGAGGGTGCAAATGGTCTTCGTGGGCCTGCTGGGCCTTTCGCTATTCCTGACTATTCTCCATTTCGGGCGGCCTGGAGATCACGCCGTCACAATAAGGAACGCTGAGAATATTGCCTCACAGGTTTGCTCATCAAAAGGTAAGTGTGAGGCCGTCGTTTCGACATGCGGTGCAGCCCACACAGATTGGCTACTTCACGCGTATCTCCAGCGATACTTTCGAATTTCACTCGATGATCCCGCCGTTGCTTCGGGGACGTATCTTCTAGCCAGCGACGATTGTGCCATTAAGGCCGGCTACCGAGATACAGGGGCTGGGGTGGCACCCTACCGACTAATTCGGCGCGAATAGCGGATTCTTTTCTTAACGGCGGCGGATCGCTTCGATAAAGCCCAGCGCGATGATGACCGGTGCGAACACGATACCAGCGACCACGACAAGGAGCGCGGCACACGCACGCTTAAGGAAGTTGGAGTTCCTTTTCCCGGCGCTCTCACTGTAATCCTCGCTCATGTGGGCATCCTACGCAAAGTTTGGATCGCTATAAGGATGAAGCCTTCTGGCTGGGCGTGTCGATTATTCTAGAGGCTCCTGAACTCAAAGCAAACTGCAAAAAAATGAGATTTCGCGTCAGGCCCTTGGCTGGCCGATGCCTGCTACATCGCAGTTCTTCAGTCTTGGATACGGGTCATCCCGCCGGGATATTGCGGCCAATTTTCGGCAATGCACATGTCGCCCTCTCGAAGAGGGCGGCCGAAGGACACATGGATTGATTGTTTTTCCGAGCTGGTGGAGATGTGACCTTGAGCGCATTTGCGGCGTCAAGCCCAATTGATCACAAACCTCGGGCCTCGCCACAGCGGATTAAATTGCCTTTTTAGCATTCCATGATTTGCCGTAAGCGTCCGTCGAGACCGTCACGCCGCGCGGTTCCAAATGCATGAGAGGCTCAATCTCACTGCTGGGCCATGCGTTAGCGAGGCGATCAAGCGTCCGAGGAAGTCACGCCTGCGGATCGACGTTATTCATTTTTGTCAACATCTTACGTACAATCGGCGCCCGACATCTTGCGGCCCTGGAGCCAAAACCCGCTTACGCCCAACGTCGCGACGACGTAAATACCGATGTAGATGACCGCCATGATAAGAATGAGTAATTTCGGGCCCAGCACGTCGCTCTCCTGTAAGCCGCATCGACTTTAGTCCAGAAAAGCGGTTCCCGGAAGCTGTTGAAATGGTCGCTAAATTGTCGACGATCAATGACTCCAGTTACCACGACCGCCCCACCCACGCACATTTTGGCGAAAGCCTCCTCTGCCATGGTCGATGCAGCCTACTGTCTATGGCGCCCGTCGAGCTGTACCATCAGCGCCTTGCCAGCGACCGTGCGATGTCGACGATGTCATCACGGCCAGCGGTTGGATCCTCTTTATTCCAGGCAATGCCAAGCCCGATCCGGAAGTCGATCCCGCTTACCTTCTTCAGTTCAAAGCCGCGATTGGGAAGATCAAGCGTCCATTCCGGCGCAAAACCGATGCCAAGCCCGGCAGAGACCAGCGACACCAGCGCATAGGTGTCGTCACAGCTGAAGGCAATGTTGGCGGTGAGGTCGTATTCGGCGAACTTCTCATTGAAGTATCGTTCCGTAAAAGACAGGTTCTGCCGGTTGAAGGCGATGATCTTCTGAGTGCGCAGATCATCGATGCTGATCTCCTCCCTGGCGGCCAGCGGATTGGCATGGCCAACCGCCAGGTAGTAGCGCTCATGGGCAAGCGAGACGAAGCGCAAGGAGCCGATGTTTTCCACCGGGCGGATGAAGCCTAGATTGTGCTGGCCGGTCTCCAGGCCGCGGATGATCTCGCCGGTATTGCCCGACGCGATGTGGATGCGGACATCGGGATACTTGCGGGCGATCTTGGCAAGGAAGGTTGGCAGCATGCCCATGGT
>NZ_JBFTQH010000056.1:0-28898 GCF_056398905.1 Rhizobium sp. 01T417
GAGACTTCGGTCATGGATGAGCGTCTTCGATTTGTCGCCCGTTTGCTGGAGGGCGAAGGTATGAGCGAGGTGTGTCGGTCGTTCGGGATCTCGCGCAAGACCGGCTACAAGATCTTCAATCGCTGCAAGGAGGACGGGCTGGAGGCCCTGACGGACCGGTCCCGGCGGCCGGTGCGCTATGCCAACCAGTTGCCCGAACCGGTCGAGGCGATGATCGTTCGTTGCAAACAGGAGAAGCCGCACTGGGGGGCGCGCAAGATCCGCGAGCTTCTGGTGCGCCGTCTGGCCGGCGACGTGCGCATCCCGGCGAGAAGCACGGTGCATGCGGTGCTCGACCGGTACGGCCTTGTGAGCCAGGCCCGTAAGAGGAACCGGGCGAACAAGGCCATGGGCACGGCGCTGTCGGCGGCCCCAACGATCTGTGGTGCGCCGACTTCAAGRGCGAGTTCAAGCTGGGCGACGGCCGATATTGTTACCCCCTGACGATCACCGACCAGGCATCGCGCTATCTCCTGTGCTGCGAGGCCTTCGAGACGACCCGTGAACGCGGCGTCTTCGATGCCTTCGCGCGGGTGTTTGCCGAACGCGGATTGCCGCTTGCCATCCGCTCCGACAACGGCCTGCCCTTCGCCAGCCCGAACGGGCTCTACAATCTCTCGAAGCTGTCGGTCTGGTGGCTGAGGCTCGGCATCGTCTTCGAGCGCATCCGCCCCGGCCATCCGCAGGAGAACGGCCGCCATGAGCGCATGCATCTGACGCTGAAGAAGGAAGCCACCCGCCCGCCGGGACGCAATATCCTGCAGCAGCAGATGCGCTTCGACGCATTCATCAGCGAATTCAACACGGAAAGACCGCACGAGGCCCTGTCGATGAAGGTGCCGGCCGAAGTCTACCAGACCTCGGCGCGCGCCTATGAAGGGCTGCCCGAGATCAGCTACCCCTTCCACGACCGCGATGCCATCGTCACCAATTGCGGCCGTCTGTGCATCCATCGCAAGAAGATCAACATCTCACCGTCATGGCCGGCCAGAAGCTCGGCCTCAAGGAAGTCGACGACGGCATTTGGCTCGTCAGCTTCCTGCGCTATGATCTCGGATATATCGACCTCGAACAGAGGACATTGCAAACAATCGACAACCCGTTCGGCACGAGGTTGTCACCGATGTCTTAGGTACCGATTGTGACCTATGTGTCCGGGTCGGACAATGATCATGGTGGCGGAGAGGAAGGGATTCGAACCCTCGATACGCTTTTGACGTATACTCCCTTAGCAGGGGAGCGCCTTCGACCACTCGGCCACCTCTCCGGTGGGAGCCTGATAGAGTCATTCGACAGGTGACGCAAGCGCTTTTTCGGCTTTTTCACCTGATGCCGAGGCCGCCGGCCTCAGCTCAGCAGTTGCTTGAGATCGGTAGATGCGTCCGCAATGATCGCCCTATCGGGATTGATCCCGGATTCCAGCATCTTCTTGCCGCTGACGTAGGCCCTGGCGTCATTGATGGCATCCACGGCGATGAACGCCCCATTCTTGAAATACCAGATCGAGTGGGCGCCGTCGCGCGAGCCTGGACGCACGACTGTATCGTCATAGCCCATGTTGAAGCCGGCGATCTGCAGCTTCACGTCATACTGATCCGACCAGAACCAAGGCTTGGGATCGTATGCTTCGTTGCCGCCGGCGATGATGGCGGCGACGGCTTCTGCCTGGTCGACGGCGTTCTGCACCGATTCGAGACGGATGCGTCCGCCTTGCCACGGCAGGGCCGCACAGTCACCCGCGGCAAAAATCGACGGATCGGACGTGCGGGCGAATTCATCCACGATGATTCCGTTGGCGACCTCGAGACCCGCCTCCTTGGCGAGTTGATCGTTCGGGACGACGCCGATGCCGACAATGACGAAATCGACCTCGATCGTGGACCCGTCGGAGAGTTCGGCAGCGACAACCCTGCCTTCATGGCTGACAAGATGCTTGAGCCCGGTCTTCTCCCGGATGACAACGTCATGTGTCTCATGAATCACCCGCATGATGTCGGCCGTCTCCCTGGCAGCGACGCGCTGCAGGATTCGGTCAGCCATCTCGATCACGGTAACCTCGAGACCGCGGTGACGGGCGACAGCAGCTGCCTCAAGTCCGATATAGCCACCACCAATAATGAGGACCCGGCGACCGGGCCGCATTTCATCGGCAAGCAGATCAGCGTCACGTTTGTCACGCGCCACATAAACGCCCTCGAGATCCCCGCCGATCGACGCAGGCAGTGCGCGCGGCGTGGAGCCGGTCGTCAACGCCAGCGTGCCGTAGTCGAGCGCTGAACCGTCCTGTAGCAGGACCTGCTTCTTGTCACGCACGATCTGCTCCGCCCACGTGGAAAGCCTGATCTCGACATTGTTGTCGGGGTACCAGTGTTCCGGCCGGAACAGCAGTCGATCGAAGGTCATCTCGCCAAGCAGGTACTTCTTCGTGAGTGGCGGCCGCTGGTAGGGCAGCGCGTCTTCCGCACCGATGATGGTGATTGGGCGCATATCCTTGAGCGCACGCAGTTTCGCGGCCAATGCAAAGCCCGCCTGCCCCGCGCCGATGATCACCAGTCTGTCCGTCACGTTTTCACTCCCAGCATGCAGCCGCGCGTTCCAGAAAAGGGGTATCCCCTGCCTCCAGCGCCGTCAACCGGAAGCGGACAGACCTCAATCGATCTCGATCCAGCGGCGCTCGTGGAATGACTGTGCCATGGCGTGAACGGACTTCTCTATCCTAAGACCGTCTTCGAATGTCACGATCGACGACGGCTCACCGGAAATTGCGCGGATCAGTTCGCGGCATTCGATGATTTTCAGATCGTTGAAGCCGAGCCCGTGGCCAGGCGCCGGGATGAAGCGATCGTAGGGCAGATGCGCCGGGCCGGCGAGTATCTTGCGGAAGCCCTGCTCCGAGCCGCGCCCTTCTGCCTGATAGAGTTCTAATTCGTTCATGCGCTCTTGATCGTAAGTAATGGCGCCATTCGAGCCGAAGATCTGCAGCGCGATTCGCCCTTTCCGCCCCCAAGCGGCGCGGTTTGCCATCAGCACCGCAGAGATCCCACCGCCAAGTCGCATCAGGACATTGGCCGCATCGTGATTCTCGACTTCGCGGCGACCGCCTTCCTTCAACGGCCGGCTGGCGTAGGGCTTTACCATGTCGGTGATGACAGCCTCAACGTGACCGAACAGATACCAGAGCAGCGACAGCGGGTGCACGGCGAAATCATCAAGCGCGCCGTAGCCGGCGGAAAGCTCGCTCTTCCAATAGAAGAAGACATCGGGATCGGCCATGAAGTCCTCGTCCATCTCGACGCGGATGTGATTGACCGCACCGATCGCCCCCTCCTCGATCAGTGCCTTGATATGCCGCATGACGGGGTTCTGGATATAATTGTAGCCGAGAACGGCGATCTTGCCCGAGGCCTTTGCCGTCTTCAGCATGCGTTCGGCATCGGCATAAGCCGGTGCCATCGGCTTTTCGCACCAGACGTGCTTCCCCGCTTCGAGCGCGGCAATCGCCATCTCGGCGTGGAACTGGTTCGGCGTGGTGACGGAAACGACATCAACTTCGGGATCGGCGATCAGCCTGCGCCAATCGGCGGTTGCCTTTTCGAAGCCGAACTCGGAGGCGCGCTTCTCGGCAAGCTCGGCATTGGCTTCGGCCAGATGGACCAGGCGCGGGCGTTCGACGTCGCCGAATACGGTCTTGACCGCATTCCATGCGAGTGCGTGGCACTTGCCCATATAGCCAGTGCCGATCAGGCCGATTCCCAGTGCTTTCATTGTATCTCCTCCAGATGTCGGGCGGATTTTTGGAATATTTAGATCATTTTGACAAGCGGCCTTTCTCGCGCACTTTTGCCGCCCGGCTCCAAAAAACTGTTCAAAACACTTGGATTTCAATAGAATAAAAACAATTGGGCTCCCGAATGAAAATCATCTATGCTCATAAATATGGAATGTTTATTTCGTTCAATGGACAGCGTGCATGGACAGTGACAGCAAAACACCCGCCAGGGTTCCTCGCGACTTCGAGAGCTTGCGCAGCATCATCATCGAACGGAAAGCAAACATGCCGAAGCGGCTTGCGCAGGTCGCAGCTTTCGCACTCGGCAACCCGGACGAAATCGCCTTCGGCACGACGGCAAGCATCGCTGCGGCATCCGACGTGCAACCGTCGACCCTGGTGCGTCTGGCCCATCATCTTGGCTACGAGGGCTTTTCGGACCTGCAGAGCATCTTTCGCGAACGCCTGCGTGACCGAACGCTGACATATGAAGAGCGACTGGTGACGCTGGAGCAGGCAAGCGGCGAGGACGAGGACGCCAACCTGCTTTCGGGTTTCATTTCGGCTGCGAGCCAATCGGTCAACCGGCTGGCGGCTACCGTCCAGACGGATACGTTTACCAAGGCAGTCGATATCCTCGCGGCTGCCGAGACGATTTACCTGATCGCCAAGCGACGCTCTTATCCGCTGACGGCGCATATGACCTACGCCTTCTCGAAGCTGAACATTCGGCACCAGATCGTCGCATCGCCAAATGGCGTCGATCCGGAAATGGTGCAGTTCGCGACGGGGAAGGATGCAGCAATCGCAGCGAGCTTCTCTCCCTATGCCGCCGACAGCCTCAGCCAGGCGGAAGCGTTGGCGGATCGTGGCGTGCCTGTCGTTGCCATCACCGATTCGGCCTTTTCGCCCCTCGCCGCCTGCGCCACCTGCTGGTTCGAGGTGGCGGAGGCAGACTTTGCCGGCTTCCGCTCGCTTTCCGCTTCGATGGCCCTGACAATGGCAATTCCGGTGGCGATCGCCGAGCGGCGGCGCAAGCGAGCCCACGCAAAATCGACTAAATGAAAAATGGAACAAATATTCCGAATTGACAACAATACGGAACCGATGTTTCATTGCTCGCAATCAGCAGGCGTCAAGCCGTAGCCGAAAATCTAGCGGGAGGACATCATGGCACAACCGAACCCGGGCTCGCAGCCAGAACCGTCGCTTGACGTGATCACGATCGGGCGTTCCTCGGTCGACCTCTATGGGCAACAGATCGGCTCGCGCCTTGAGGATATCGGTTCTTTTGCCAAGTCTGTCGGCGGTTGCCCTGCGAACATCGCCATCGGGACAGCCCGTCTCGGGCTCAAGTCGGGCCTGATCACCCGCGTCGGCGACGAGCAGATGGGCCGGTTCATCATTGAGCAATCTGCGCGCGAAGGGGTCGAGACGAAAGGCATCAAGACCGACAAGGAGCGCCTGACGGCGCTGGTGCTCCTCGCCGTCGAAGCCGAAGGCGTATCGCCGATGATCTTCTATCGCGCGGACTGTGCCGACATGGCGCTCGATGAAGGTGATATCGACGAAAGCTTCATCAAGTCGTCGCGCGCCGTGCTGGTGTCGGGCACGCATTTTTCCCGGCCGAACACGGAAGCCGCACAGCGCAAGGCCATCCGCATCGCCAAGGCCAATGGCCGAAAGGTAATCTTCGACATTGATTATCGGCCGAATCTCTGGGGCCTCGCAGGCCATGCCGAGGGCTTTGAGCGCTATGTGAAGTCGGACCGTGTCTCCTCCAAGATGAAGGAAACGCTTCCAGACTGCGACCTGATTGTCGGAACGGAAGAGGAAATCCTGATTGCGTCAGGCGCCGACGACGTCCTTGGCGCACTCAAGGAAATTCGCCGCCTGTCGCCGGCAACGATCGTCCTCAAGCGCGGTGCGATGGGTTGCATCGTCTATGACGGTCCGATCAGCGACAATCTGGAAGACGGCATCGTCGGCGAAGGCTTCCCCATCGAGGTGTTCAACGTGCTCGGCGCCGGCGACGCCTTCATGTCAGGCCTGCTGCGCGGCTGGCTGAAGAACGAGCCGCTGAAGACCTGCGCCACCTGGGCCAACGCCTGCGGCGCCTTCGCCGTCTCCCGCCTGCTCTGCTCGCCGGAATATCCGACCTGGGCGGAGCTCGACTACTTTCTGAAGCACGGCAGCAAGCATCGCGCGCTGCGCAAGGACGAAGCGATCAATCACATTCACTGGGCCTCGACGCGCAAGGGCGACATTCCGCTTCTCATGGCGCTTGCCATCGACCACCGGTCGCAGCTCACCAGCGTGTGCGACGAACTCGGCGTAGATTACAAGAAGATCGTCGCCTTCAAGCGCCTTGCGGTAGAAGCCGCCGCCCGTGTCGCGGATGGCCGCAACGGTTACGGCATGCTGATCGACGAGCGCTTCGGACGCGACGCCTTCTTCGATGCGGCAACCAAGAACTTCGCATGGATCGGTCGCCCGGTGGAATTGCCGGGTTCCAAACCGCTTCGCTTCGAGTTCAGCCAGGACATCGGCTCGCAGCTTGCGGAATGGCCTCTCGATCATTGCATCAAGTGCCTGTGCTTCTACCATCCGGACGATCCGGCAGCCCTGAAGACCGAGCAGCAGGAAAAGCTGCGGACGCTCTTTGAAGCCGCCCGCAAGGTTGGCCGCGAATTGCTCGTCGAAATCATCGCAAGCAAGAACGGACCGCTGACCGATGATGCGATCTCGACGGCGCTGGAAGAACTCTATGCGCTCGGCATCAAACCGGATTGGTGGAAGCTCGAGCCTCAAGCTTCGACGGCCGCCTGGAAGAAAATCGATGCCGTGATCGCCAAGAACGACCCCTGGTGCCGCGGCATCGTGTTGCTCGGCCTTGAAGCGCCGGCCAACGAGCTGGTGAAAGGCTTCGAGGCGACGCTGGCAGCTCCTTCCGTGAAGGGATTCGCCGTCGGCCGCACGATTTTTGCCGAGGCAGCCCGCGGCTGGCTTTCCGGCAAGTTGAATGATGAAGAAGCGATCGCAGATATGGCCGGACGCTTCCGCCAATTGACCGAGGCCTGGTTGAAAACCCGCGGCCTACATTAATTAGAGCATTTGGGAGGTGCCCCATGGGCAAGACTGTACGATTGACGATGGCGCAGGCCGTTGCGCATTTTCTCAAGAAGCAGATGACAGTAGTCGACGGGAAGAAGGTGCCGATCTTCGGCGGCGTCTGGGCGATCTTCGGGCACGGCAACGTCGCCGGCATCGGCGAGGCCCTATACCAAGTGCGTGGCGAATTGCCGACCTATCGCGCCCATAACGAACAGGGCATGGCCCATGCGGCGATTGCCTATGCCAAGGCGAATTTCCGCCAACGCTTCATGGCCTGCACGACCTCGATCGGCCCCGGTGCACTCAACATGGTGACGGCCGCCGGTGTCGCCCACGTCAACCGCATTCCGGTTCTCTTCCTGCCGGGCGACGTCTTTGCCAACCGTGCACCGGATCCGGTGCTGCAGCAGATCGAGGATTTTGGCGACGGCACCGTTTCAGCCAACGACGCTTTCCGCCCAGTCTCCCGCTATTTCGATCGCATCACGCGCCCCGAGCAGATCATCTCGGCGCTGAAGCGTGCCATGCAGGTGCTGACTGATCCGCTCGATTGCGGCCCAGTTACGCTGTCGCTGTGCCAGGACGTGCAGGCGGAAGCCTTCGATTATCCCGAAAGCTTCTTCCAGGAGCGCGTCTGGACCATGCGCCGTCCGCGCCCGGATGCCGATGAGTTGGCGAACGCTATCGCTCTCATCAAGAAATCCGAAAAGCCGGTCATCATCGCGGGCGGTGGCGTGCTTTACTCCCAAGCAACCAAGGAACTGACGGCATTTGCGGAGGAACACCGGATCCCCGTCGTGGTCACGCAGGCCGGAAAGTCGGCGATCGACGAGCGGCACCCGCTGGCGCTTGGCTCGGTCGGTGTCACAGGGACATCGGCGGCCAATGCGATTGCAACGGAAACAGATCTGATCATCGCTGTCGGCACTCGCTGCCAGGATTTCACGACCGGCTCCTGGGCACTGTTTCAGAACGAGAAGCTGAAAATTCTCGGCGTGAACATTGCCGCCTACGATGCCGCAAAGCACGACGGCCAGACATTGGTGGCCGATGCGCGCGAAGGTCTGAAGGCGGTCTCGAGCGGGCTTACCGGCTGGAAAGCACCGACCGTGCTGGCGGAAAAGGCCGAACGGGAAAAGAAGGTCTGGGTGGAGGCGGCCGCCAAGGCGATGGCGAGCACCAATGCCGCCCTGCCCTCCGACGCCCAGGTGATCGGCGCCGTTACGCGCACGATCGACCTCGAAAAGGCAATCGGCCTTTGCGCCGCCGGCGGTCTGCCGGGCGAGATGCATAAGCTCTGGCCGGCGACGGCACCCGGCAGCTACCACATGGAATACGGCTTCTCCTGCATGGGCTACGAGATCGCCGGCGGCCTTGGCGCCAAGATGGCGCAGCCCGAGAAGGAAGTCTTCGTCCTCGTCGGCGACGGCTCCTACATGATGCTGAATTCCGAGCTCGCGACGTCGGTCATGCTCGGCCTGAAGCTCAACATCGTCGTGCTCGACAACCGTGGCTACGGCTGCATCAACCGGCTGCAGATGGCGACCGGTGGCGCGAACTTCAACAACCTGCTGAGGGACGCGCACTACGAGGTGATGCCCGAGATCGACTTCCGGGCGCATGCTGAGAGTATGGGCGCCGTCGCGGTGAAAGTCGCATCGATCGCCGAGCTCGAGAAGGCGATCGCGGACGCAAAAAAGAACGACCGTACGTCGGTTTTCGTCATCGACACCGATCCGCTGATGACGACGGAAGCTGGGGGCTATTGGTGGGACGTTGCTGTCCCTGAAGTCAGCCCGCGTGAACAGGTCAACAAGGCGCATGCGGCTTACGTCAAGGCGCGCGCCGATCAGCGTATCGCCTAACCGGCTGTTTTAATTTTCGGAAGAGCGGTCCCGCTCTTCCAGAAATGCCTTTGAGGAGACTATTGATGAAGGCCAAACTTGGCATGTCGCCGATCGCCTGGTGGAACGACGATCTTCCTGAGCTCAGCGACGACGTATCCCTGGAAGAATGCCTGCGCCAGTCGCGCAGCGCCGGCTTCACCGGCATGGAACAGGGCCGCCGCTTTCCGAACAATCCGGCCGAGATGCTGCCGATCCTGCGCGCCGCCGACGTGACGCTCTGCGGCGGCTGGTTCTCCGGCACGCTTGTCGACGAGGACCTTTCCGCCAACAAGGAGCGCATTGCGCCGATGATCGAGCTGTTCAAAGCCGTCAACGCGCCTTGCATCGTCTATGGCGAGGTTGGCCGTTCAATTCAGGGGGACCGCTCCAAGCCGCTTGCCACCAAGCCGCGCCTCTCCGACGACGAGATGAAGGCTTATGCCCGCAAGGTCACGCAGTTTGGCGAATGGTGCGCCGAGCAGGGCATGCCGCTTTCCTATCACCACCACATGGCGGCCGTCGTCGAGACCGAGCCGGAGCTCGATGCCTTCATGCGCAATTCGGGCGAAGGCATTCCCCTTCTGCTCGACGCCGGGCACCTGGCTTTCGCCGGCGGCGACGTCTTGCGCGCCATCGATAACCACCACGCCCGCATCAACCACGTCCACGTCAAGGACATCCGCAAAGCCGTTGTCGACGGGCTCGACCGCAGCAAGCAGTCATTCCTCGATGCGGTAGCGCTCGGCGCCTTCACGGTACCCGGCGATGGCTCGCTTGATTTCGGCGCCATTGTCAAGCGGTTCGCCGGTTACGGGTATGACGGATGGTTCGTCGTCGAGGCAGAACAGGATCCGCGCAAGGCGCCGCCGCAGAAGATGGCGGAGATCGGTCACGCCGAACTGATGCGGGTGATGACGGCCGCTGGCTACACGGTGGAAACCGAAGGATTTCCGAAGGGATAACACGCCCGTTGAAGCGCCTTGATGTGGAATGAAGGACAAACGTTCATGCCGAACCTTCTCGTAAAGCCCAAGGGTGACAGCGGTCGCGTCACCCACGTCACGCCCGACACCGCCGGCTGGACTTATGTCGGCTTCGACATGCATCGGCTGAAGCCGGGTGAGACCGTCTCCGGCGCCGCAAGCGACCGTGAAGTCTGCCTCGTCTGGGTGGCCGGCAAAGGCAAGGCGACCGCCGCTGGAGAGGATTTCGGTTCGGTCGGCGGGCGCATGAGCCCATTCGAGGGTGCGCCGCACTCGCTCTATGTTCCGGCTGGCACAAGCTGGTCGGTGACGGCGGAAACCGATCTCGAACTTGCCGTCTGCTCGGCGCCTGGCGGCGGCGATTACAAGGCGAAGCTCATCCCGCCCGGCGTGCACCCGCAATTCCAGCGCGGCAAGGGCTCGAATGTTCGCCTCGTGACCAACATCATGCCCGAGGACGACAACTCCGCTCATTCGCTGCTGGTTGTCGAGGTCATCACGCCGAACGGCAATACATCCTCCTACCCTTCTCACAAGCATGATCAGGACAATCTGCCGAACGAGAGCCTGCTGGAGGAGACCTATTACCACCGCATGAACCCGCCGCAGGGCTTCGCCTTCCAACGCGTCTATACCGATGATCGGTCGCTCGATGAGGCGATGGCGGTGGAGAATGGCGACGTGACACTGGTGCCGAAGGGTTACCACCCGTGCGCCACCGTCCACGGCTATGATCTCTACTATCTTAACGTCATGGCCGGCCCGAAGCGGGTATGGAAGTTCCACAACCAGCCAGAGCACGAATGGCTGCTGAAGGCGTAGGCGAAATCACGGCGCGGCAGCGTGTTGCTGGTCCAATCCTCCATCAACTGCCGCCAACACTGCGCACACTAAGTGGCCACTTAAATCTCGAGCACGAGATGTGGGACGCCGTTCGAGGTCTTGCGCGGAGATACGCCATTGCTGTCGACCTGCGCGTTGATGCGCTGCCGGAAGGCGGAGAAGCTCTCGAAGGTCACGACATCCACCGGTTCGTCGAAGTGGATGGTGATCTTGTGGAGCCCGCCGCCCGGTTGAGCGGCAAGCGCCAGGACCTTGCCGGTGAACGGCTGGTTCAAATAGCGGCCGCGCACCAGGGAGCCTACGGAGATGGCGGCGATCGGTTCCTCGTTCGGCCGGGTGGCGAGTGCGGAGAGCGTGTTCCAATCACGCACGCCATGCTGCTGGGCAATGAGTTCCAGCGCGGCACTATGAGAGATCGCGGTGCCGCGCGCTTCCATGGCCTGGCGGAGGCGCTTGGCTTGCGATTTCAATTCTTCGATTGTCGGATATGCGGTGGTCACGGATTCAGCCTTTCGGAAGGCATGCCATTTCGACCTGTACAAGGGTGCTCGCATTGCCTGCAGTCAGCATGCACCAATTGGCTGCGACTGATCCTATCGAGTACTTCACCATGGACTTGTCGTCCGCGAGCGGCAGGCGCCTCGAGCCAAGTTCGATATGCTTGAACGGCGGCGAACTGTCAAGCGATGCCAAGCAGGCCCGTCCCTGTCTAATAACGAGCCATTTTGATCTCCAGACAGGCATAAGCTTCGGATTGTAGGGCGTCATTCAGAAGTTGTCAGCAATCTTGCGCTAATCTCGAAGCGTACAACAAGCGGAGGCTACCATGGCCTTTCAGATGCACCTCGACACAGAGCAGCCCGAGCAGGCTTACCGGGAGTTTTCGCTCGACCGCCCCGGAAAGATCATCTTCGTTGGGCATCACCTCAGCACGGGAACGCAGGTCCGCTGCCTGATCCGCACGATCACGCTTGCCGGCGCGGTGCTGGAGGTCAATCCGAGCCTCGAGGTCCCGAACCACTTCTTCCTCGAAATCCTCGGCATCCACGACGAGATCGGCTCGACGGTGGTCAAGCGCGAGGGCGACCTCGTGACGATCAGCTTCAACATGCTGATCAACCCGGAATTCCTGCATCACGTCTTAAGGCTGAATTTCGAATCTTAGCCTCGATGTATTGCTCTTGCATCTTGTCTGCGAAACCGCCGCTTCCCTGGTGGCGGTGCGCCGCGGCCGTAGGAGGTTGCGTCAAGAAGCTAGGTGCCGCTCTATTTGGTCGACCGGCAGATTAATGTAATCCTTCGGCACCTCAGCCGAAACTGCAGCCTGAACATCGGCCGATAGGTTGGCTCGCAGCGTACCGAGCGCCTTTGGCGGCGCAACCAAAATGATGCGACGCGCGTTTTTTTCACGCACCAGCACCTCCATCTTTGCGGCTACCAGCTTCAGGAACTTTGCCTCGGCCTGCTCGTGCCAGTCCGTCTGCTCAACGGCACTGGCACTCTGCCCATCGGCCGCGTGCGTTCGACCCGGTTTGTCTGCGCCTATTTCGCGGTCCGGTTCGTTTGGCTGACTCAGGGTTTCTTCAACCTTGAGGTTCATCAATTCCGCATCGCCTGCGTTCCGCAGCATCAATGCCTTGGCACCATCGCAAACGACGACCCACGACTTCGACGGAACTCTGACATCAACCATTGTGATTTCCTCGCTCTGCAATTTTGAAGCGCTGTGCGCCGCCGACAATTAGGCAAACGTGCAAATCGACAAAGAGTTAGATGACATTTCGCGACAACTACGGTCCGGCGATCCATTCGCTACTCGACGCGAGAAGATGTTCGCCCCAGCTGGCCGAGCGGGCGGAAATGGCCGCATCGCTAAAATTGTATTTTCCTCGTTCACAATTGTGCAAGGCATTCGTGTGAGGCTTCAATTGAAGAGGACCGGGATTACCTTGGTTCAGGGAAACGCGGAATGTCGATGCTTCGTGCCACACACCTTGCAACCGTGAAATCCGCGGTTTACGAGACGCGCTGGGAAAAATTCAACGTAAGGCGCCCCGCCCGGATCGTTGCGGTTCGGCCCTGTCTTACCGGCATCTCCGTCCGGAGTGCGGAGATCGTCGATATCTCGCAGGGTGGCGCTACGTTTGTCGTGTCATCCACCGCGGGCCTGCCAAAGCACTACTACCTTAACATTCTCGGCCTTGCCTATCGGATCGGTTGTGCGGAAACCTATCGCAACAACGAACRTATCGGCGTCCGCTTCATCAATACGATCGAGCCCGACGTGCTGCGCCGCGTATTGCGCGCCGACTTCATGATTGGCAACATGGAAGCGATCGAAGCCCGCGGAATTGTGCGGATGTAAATCGTGAATACCGGGGAATAATGTTTCTTGCCTTGGCGGCAGCGGGGCCTATTGTCGGTACGAATTTTCACAGCATCCAGGAAATTGCCCCAGCATGTCCGCCTTCTCGCGCTTCACGCCGCTTGCTAACGCCCTTCCCTCCACCGTTCCGTTCGTCGGCCCAGAAGCAATCGAGCGTCAGCGCGGCCTTCAGGTCAAGGCGCGTATCGGCGCCAACGAGAATGGCTTTGGCCCTGCCCCATCCGTACTCGCAGCCATGCGCGTCCAGGCTGGCGAGATATGGAAGTACAACGATCCTGAAAACTACGAGCTCAGGGAAGCACTTGCCAACCATCTGGGCGTCGGAATCGACTCCATCGCGATAGGGGGCGGCATCGACGAACTGCTCGGCCAGATCGTACGGCTCGTCATTGAGCCGGGCGCACCCGTCGTGACATCGCTCGGCGGCTATCCAACGTTCAATTTCCACGTTGCCGGCTTCGGCGGGCGGCTCGTGACCGTGCCCTATGCCAGCGATCGCGAAGATCTCGACGGCCTCCTCGCAGCCGTCAAACGCGAGAACGCGCCGCTGGTCTATTTCGCCAATCCGGACAATCCGATGGGAAGCTGGTGGGATGCCGACAGTGCCGTCGCCTTTGCCCGTGCGCTACCGGAAACCACGATGCTCATTCTCGACGAGGCCTACAGCGAAACCGGCCCGGTGGGATCGCTGCCCCCCATCAGCGCGCTGATCGACTTGCCGAATGTTGTGCGCACGCGCACCTTCTCGAAAGCCTATGGCCTGGCGGGCGCCAGGGTCGGCTATGTCATCTCGACATCAGGTACGGCGCGCGCATTCGACAAGATCCGCAATCATTTCGGCATGAATCGACTGGCCACGATCGCTGCACTGGCGGCACTCAAGGACCAAGCCTATCTCGCCGAGGTCGTGGCCAGCATCCACGGCGCGCGCGACCGGATCGCCGCCATCGCCAAGGCCAACAACCTCGTTCCGCTCGCCTCCGCCACAAATTTCGTTGCGATCGACGCCGGACGTGACGGCACCTATGCCCGTGCCATTGTCGATGGCCTGATGCAGCACGGCGTCTTCATTCGCATGCCCGGCGTTGCCCCGCTCAACCGCTGCATCCGCGTCAGCGTTGGACCGGAAGCTGACATGGCGCTTCTCGAGGAAGCCCTGCCGCAGGTACTCAAGACATTAGGTTAAACGCAAGGAACCGCGCCAGCCTTGTTCCTGCCGGTCGCGGTTGATGTCCTGGCATTGGCGCGTCCGAGCACCGCGCCAGCCCCCTTTTGAGGTTGTTATCGATCTTGCCCGCGCCTTTGCGGGCAAACGGTTCTCAGTGGATCGTCATCCATTCGCGGGCAGCGCGCAGCGCTTCCACGATCTGCATCTTGTCCATGCCTGCGGCAACGTCAGCCCGAAGCTCGGCGGCGCGGTCGTTGCCTTTGATCGCTGCGATGTTCAGCCACTTGTGAGCGGCGACCAGATCGACAGCGCAACCGCGGCCGGTCGCATACATCAGACCCATTTCGCAGAAGATGTCGGCGTTGTTCTCGCCACCCATGGTGGCCATTTCAGCATTGTGCATTTCAAAACGTGCCATCGGTTTATCCCTGTTTTGCCTGTTATCGACTTGCCCTGTTTTACCTCCGGAGACCTGCCGTCTATCGCGGTTCTAAGTACCCTTCGGTTCGGCGGGTTTGCCCCGCTCGTTTGATGGATCCACTATGCCGATGCGCTTTCAAAAAACGCCTAAAATGCATGATTAATTTGAGACAAACAAAGTGCAAACGCTTGGTAAAATTGGATTTTTGTTAAACATCGGATCCCTTGCGGATTAAGGATTTTCGACACAATTTTACGGAATATTCAGATCTGAAAATCAACCTTCCGTTCACCACGAAATCAGCATCAAATGCCCAGAACGGAAGATTTCGCCGCTGTCGGTCTGCAAAAACGCTCGCCTGAAGCAGTGAAAAACACATTTACGTTTACGTTCGCGTCATATATTTTCGCGCCTGGACATTAGGGAGGAACGAATGATCCGAACACTTATTCTCTCTGGCGCATTGATGTTTGCCGCCGGGGCAGCTTCTGCTGACGAACCGATCGTCGGCAACTGGAAGACAGCTGCGGGCGATACGGCCCAGATTGCATCTTGCGGCGGCAGCTACTGCATCGTGCTGAAATCCGGCAGGTATGCCGGCAAGAAGATCGGCATTCTCGCAGGAAGCGGTGTTACCTATACCGGCCAGATCACCGATCCAGCCAACGACAAAACCTATAGCGGATCCGGCAATATTTTCGGAAATTCACTGAAGATGAAAGGCTGCGTCCTCAACGTGCTCTGCAAATCGCAGACCTGGACACGCCTGTAAGAAACGGCTTTCCAAAAGGAAGCGCCCGGAAAGCCGGGCTCCGGAAAGCCGGGCGCTTTTCTGCGTCAATTGTCAGCGGGCGCGCTGCTTGAAAAGGATCTTCTGCGCTTGTCATCGGCAAGATTGCTGCGTTCGCGCTCTTCCTTGCCGATTGCCGTGCCACGGACCACGGCCGGGCGCGCCATCATCGTCTCGAACCAGCGCTTGAGGTTGGGAAACTCGTTGAGGTCCTGTCCCTGCTTCTCGTATGGAACGACCCAGCCGATGCAAGCCATGTCGGCAATCGAGTAGTCCCCGGCGAGATATTCGCGCTCTGCCAACCGCTTGTTCATCACGCCGTATAAGCGGTTCACTTCATTGGTATAGCGGTTGATGCCGTATTCGATCTTCTCCGGTGCATAACCGCGGAAGTGATGCGCCTGTCCAGCCATGGGGCCCAAGCCACCCACCTGCCAAAAGAGCCATTCCTCGATCTGGACGCGTGTGCGCTCGTCCGTCGAATAGAACTTCCCGAACTTGCGACCGAGATATTGGAGGATGGCGCCGGACTCAAACACCGAGATCGGTTCGCCGCCGGGGCCATCCGGATCGACAATTGCCGGCATACGGTTGTTCGGGGCGATCTTCGGGAATTCCGACGTGAACTGCTCCCCCTTGCCGATATTGATATACTTGACCTCGTAGGGAACGCCGAGTTCCTCGAGCATGATGCTGATCTTCCAGCCGTTGGGGGTGGGCCAGTAATAAAGCTCAATCGGTGCCGTCATGAAAATCTCCTTTGCGGGACCAAAGAGATAAGCAGCAGCCGCGCTTCAAGCTGCCCGGCTTCCTGAACGCCTGATGAACCATGATCTCAGCACCGGTTCAGCCACAACGTGGCAAAACTGTCTCAACGCTAAGGCGATACCGGGGCAAAGGCATGGATATGCTCATTTTGGCAAGACGTTTCACCATCATCACGCTGTTTGCAGCAGTCTTCGCCATCAGCTTTTCGGTTGCGGTCAACCGCAATGCCGGTGGCGGTGCGCAGTCACACTTCGGGGCCAACTATACGTGCTTCGACGCCAGCCGCCCGTTCTGCAGAACAAGCAACTGACTGGCTGCGGCGGCACATCGCTGCCCCAAAAATCTCTGCAATCCCTTTAGACGCGTCGTTTGCTTGTTAGGAACAACACCCTATAATGCCGCATGAACAAACGAATCTCTTCCCCTCTCGACATTTCGTCTCCGTCACCTTTCGCGCCGCAAACCTTTGACGATCCTGTCGAGGCAGTCGACGCGCTGACAGAACTCTACGAACGCAACACCCATTTCCTGGTTGAGAGCTTCGCAACGCTAGCCAAGGGCGCGCCAATTACATCGCGCTATCGTGCCTTCTACCCACAAGTTAGCATCGAGACGACGAGTTACGGCCACATCGATACTCGTCTGTCCTACGGGCACGTTACCGCTCCCGGCATTTACACGACGACGATTACTCGGCCGCAGCTGTTTCGGCACTATCTGAAGCAGCAGCTTGGCCTGTTGATGAGAAATCATAACGTGCCGGTCGTCGTTTCAGAATCGACGACGCCTATTCCACTGCACTTTGCGTTCGGTGAGGGTGCCCATGTCGAGGCATCCGCCGCGGCGTTCATGGACATTCCGATGCGTGATCTGTTTGACACGCCGGACCTGAACACAACGGACGACGAGATTGCCAACGGCGAATACATTCCGCCGCCAGGTGAACCTTCGCCGCTTGCCGCCTTTACGGCTCAGCGCATCGACTACTCGCTTGCCCGTCTTGCCCATTACACCGCGACCGGCGCGCAGCATTTTCAGAACTTCGTGCTGTTTACGAACTACCAATTCTACATCGACGAATTCTGCATCTGGGCACGCAAGCTGATGGCGGAAGGCGGAGATGGCTACACGGCCTTTGTCGAGCCGGGCAATATCATCACGCATGCCGGCTCCAATCAGCCCGAGACCGACGTTACGCTTTCGCGCCTCCCGCAGATGCCGGCCTACCATCTGAAAAAGAAAGGGCATGCCGGGATCACCATGATCAATATCGGCGTCGGCCCATCCAATGCCAAGACGATCACCGACCACGTGGCCGTCCTTCGCCCGCACGCCTGGCTGATGCTCGGCCACTGCGCCGGCCTGCGCAACAGCCAGCGCCTGGGTGATTATGTCCTTGCTCACGCGTACATGCGCGAAGACCACGTCCTTGACGACGATCTGCCTGTCTGGGTGCCGATCCCGGCACTGGCGGAAGTGCAGGTCGCCCTGGAGGGCGCCGTGGCAGAGATCACCGGCTACGAAGGCTTCGAGCTGAAGCGCATCATGCGCACCGGCACAGTCGGCACGATCGACAACAGGAACTGGGAGTTGCGCGACCAACGCGGCCCGGTCAAACGTCTGTCCCAGGCTCGTGCCATCGCGCTCGACATGGAATCGGCGACGATCGCCGCAAACGGCTTCCGCTTCCGCGTGCCCTACGGCACCCTGCTCTGCGTATCGGACAAGCCGTTGCATGGCGAATTGAAGCTGCCCGGCATGGCGACCGCCTTTTACAGGACGCAGGTCAACCAGCATCTGCAAATTGGTATCCGTGCGATCCAGAAACTCGCAGCAATGCCGCCGGAAGCACTGCATTCGCGCAAGCTCAGAAGCTTCTTCGAAACGGCCTTCCAATAGGCCGTTTCCCTTATTGGCGAGTGGCTGCGACCGCGCTAGTCGCAAGTTGGCGCTCATAGTGCTCGCCCGCGGCATCCAGCACCACAATCGTAACCGCAAAAAGGGCTGCGACGGCAACGAGGCGTGCGATTGTGGCCCGCATCATTGGCAGTTCCGTATCAGCCTGATAGGGCTGTTTGTTCTGTTGGCGACTTGCGCGGATGGCGTTCGCCAGCACGATCTCGAAAAAACCCATCGTCGTCACTCCATATTGTTGACGACACTTGGTCGAAGCCAGTGTGCTCGTTTCGACCCAAATTTCCGTAAAAAGATTTTTTCGCTTCCTGTCGAAATCACCCTAGGCTGAGCGTCCAATGATCGTGACAGCCAGGGAGAGCGAACGATGAAATATCTCTGCCAGGTCTGGTTCGAGCCGGCGACGCTTGAAGCCATGACCGAGGAGGAAAAAAGGAACCTCGACAGAGCGTCCCTCGCTTACGACGATGATCTGATCGCCAGCGGGCACATGATCGCCGCGCAGGCGCTGCAATCGCCAAGGAATGCCGTGACCGTCCGCGTTCGAAATGATGAAATGTCAGTGACGGACGGCCCTTTTGCAGAAACAAAAGAACAACTCGGCGGCTTCATTCTTATCGACGCAAAAGATCTGAACGATGCCATTCGCGTTGCGGCCGGTATCCCGCTTGCAAGACTAGGGTCAATCGAAGTCCGGCCGATCTACGATATTCCGGTTTATAGTTGAGGGAGACGTCATGAAATATCTCTGCCAGGTCTGGTTCGACACCGAGAAGAGCAAGCTCGTCCCGCAGGAAGAGTGGGATGTGGTCACGCAGGAATGCATCGCAAGCGACGATCACTGGCATGACCGCGGCGTCCTGCAAGTCGCTCTTGCGCTGCACGAGCCCGAATCTGCAGTTACTCTTCGAGTGAGGCAGGGCGTCACGACGGCAACCGACGGTCCCTTCGCCGAAATCAAGGAACATCTTGGTGGTTTCGTATTGATCGACGCCGCCGACATGGAAGAAGCCGAGAGGATCGCCTCGACGTTCCCCATATTGAAATACGCTTCGATCGAGATACGGCCGGCCTATTCCATCAAAGACGGGAGATAATGCGATGCGCTATGTTTGCCTGATCTACAATTCGGCCGATGTCGACGGTCGTCAGGCCCCTGCAGAAACCGAAGCTGTCGTTCGCGCGCATTTCGGCTTCGACGAAGGGTTGCGCGAACGGGGCACGCTGATCCATGCCGATGCGCTCGAAACGCCCGATAAGGCTGTCGTCCTGCGGGTGCGCAACAACGAGCTTAGCATGACTGATGGCCCTTACGTCGAGACGAAGGAGCATCTGGCCGGCCTGTATGTTATCGATGCCTCCGATATGGATGAGGCAAAGGCAATCGCCGCTGGAATTCCATGTGCGCGAATTGGCGCTGTGGAAATCCGCCCGGTGCGGATCCTGACATTGCCGGAGTAGACCTTGGAACGTCTGATCGAGGATATCTACCGATCGCAGTCTCGCCGGGTGCTTGCGACACTCATCCGTCTCCTTGGAGACTTCGACAGGGCCGAAGAAGCCCTGCACGACGCGTTTGCAGCCGCCGCGCGGACGTGGCCCCGCGATGGTGTTCCGGCAAACCCGTTCGGCTGGCTCGTTTCCGCCGGGCGATTTCGCGCGATCGACCACATCAGGCGCCGGTCGCGTTTCGATATGTCGGCGAAGGATATCGAGGAAAGTCTATACGGGTCTTTCGATGAAACGGAGATTGGCGACGTGGACCTGATCCAAGACGACATGCTCCGGTTGATCTTCACCTGCTGTCATCCGATCATACCCGCCGACGCGCAAATGGCGATGGCGCTTAGAGAGATATGCGGACTTACGACTGAAGAGATCGCCCATGCATTTCTAGTCCCCGCCCCAACTGTGGCACAGCGCATCGTACGCGCGAAGAACAAGATCCGCACAGCGAAGATTCCCTACGAGGTCCCTGAGCGCGACGAATTGCCGGAGCGGCTCGACCGGGTGCTGCATGTGATCTATCTGGTCTTCAACGAGGGATACTCCGCTTCGTCCGGCGAGGAGGTCGTCCGAGCGGATCTCACTTCGGAGGCCATCCGCCTGACACGGCTGCTCGCGCGCCTTCTGCCGCACCCCGATGTCTCGGGGCTGCTTGCACTCCTACTCCTTCAGGATTCGCGTCGCGCCGCCAGGCGGAGTTCGCAGGGAGGTCTCATTCTCCTGGCCGATCAGGATCGCGGGCTTTGGGACCGTGAAAAGATTCGCGAAGGTCTCGGGCGCCTCGACGGCGCCCTGCGGAATGGCGAGGTCGGTATCTACACGCTGCAGGCGGCCATCGCTGCGGAGCACGCGCGAGCCGAGACGCCTGAGAGTACGGATTGGCGCCGCATCGTCAGCTTCTATGATCTCCTGCTGTCGGCCCAGTGGTCGCCGATTGCCGAACTCAACAGGGCCGTCGCCGTGGCGATGGTGGAGGGAGCAGAAAGAGGTTTGCAGCTCGTTGACGCCATCCTGCAGGCAGGAGAATTGGAGAGCTATCATCTTGCGCATTCGGCCCGTGCCGATTTTCTGAGGCAATTGGGACAGAAGGCCGAGGCGATTGCAGCCTACGAGACAGCCTTGAGGCTGTGTCAACAGGCGCCAGAGCAGACATTCCTGAGAGAACGGATTTCAGAGCTTACGGCTGCGGCCGAGCGGCAGTGATATCGCAGTGCCCGTCAGTGCCGAGACGATGATCAGCAAATGCGCATTGATGCTTGCTTGCGCCAAGGCAGCAAGGGCCGTCTTCTCGCTGGATGCGCCTAGGGCAACGGCGCCGGCAGTGATCCCGGCCGGATAAGTGCCGACGCCACCCGGCGCGTGCACCGGAAGCACAGAGGAGAGCTCGCCGCCAAGCGCCCCGCCGAAACTTGCGGCCATCGGCAATACGCCCATCAGGTTGAGGGCCCAGGCGAGCACCAGAACCTTGACCAGYCAGTTGATGACGGTCATCGCCCAGGCGCGCGTGAAAGCGGCGGCATCGACAGGAAGTCCCCTCTCAACCTCAACCACCAGCTTCTGCGCTTTTACCGGCAGCATCGTGCCGGCAAGCCGCAACGAGGGTCGCCTTAGAGCAAAAGCGACTACCGGAAGTGACAGGAAGGACACCCAGACGATCCATGCAACGATGTTGTGTGGTGACGCGATCGCGAAGCCTATGCCGGCGGCAGCCAGCAAGGCGTGCAGATCAAGCAGGCGCATGACGAACAGCGCCGACGTGCCGCGCGCCAGCGGAATACCGAACTCGGTGCGCATCAACACCGGAAAGCTTGTCTCCCCCGTTCGAAACGGCAGCATGATATTCAGGAGATTGTGAATCTGCGTGACGCGAAAAAGCACCTTGAAGCGGCCCGCAGTTTCTCTCGGAAAATAATCGTAGATGCGCCAGGTCCTGAGAAAGTAGGTGCTGGTCAGAAGTGCGAGAGCGGCGATAATCGGGATAGCACCGACCTCGGCCCATTGTCCGAGAATGACCGGCCAGCCCCAAAACCACTGGATGAAAAGCGCGTAAGTCGCCACGATCACAATCGTCAGCAGCGTCATCCGATTGCGGATAAACCAGGATTGTCGGCTGGCAACAACCGGAAACTTCATATAGTAGGCTTTCCTGACTATCGCGGCGAATGCCGCTTTTGGCCGTGCGCCTTGTAGGAGAATTCAAACGTGCAGACAACAGTAGACCCACGTCAAGGCCTCGTGGAAGCGATGCGGCCGGTCGAATTGTCGCTCGTTGTGCCTGTCTTCAACGAGGAAGAGAGCGTCGGCCCGCTTGTCGATCGCATCTGCTTGGCCATGGTCGGCTACTCCGATCGCTGGGAGCTTATCCTGATCGACGATGGCAGCACCGATGCCACGCTGGTAAATGCGCGCAAGCACATCGGCCGCGAGGGCCTTACGCTGAGGATCGTCGAACTGCAGCGCAATTTCGGCCAGACGGCCGCGATGCAGGCAGGCATCGACGCCGCGACCGGCCGGTTGATCGCCACAATGGATGGCGATCTGCAGAACGACCCGAAAGACATTCCGTCCATGGTCGCCGAACTGGAGCGGCGTGAGCTCGATCTTTTGGTTGGCTGGCGCAGGAACCGCCAAGACGGTCTCCTGCTACGCAAGATTCCCTCATGGTGTGCCAATTACTTGATCGGACGCATTACCGGCGTGAAGCTGCACGACTATGGCTGCAGCCTGAAGATCTACCGCGCCTCGATCATCAAGCAGGTGAAGCTGATGGGCGAAATGCACCGCTTCATCCCCGCCTGGGTCGCCGGCGTCGTGCCAAGCTCGCGCATCGGCGAAATGGTCGTGACCCACCATGCCCGCCAGCACGGACAGTCCAAGTATGGCATCTCGCGTACTTTTCGCGTGATCCTCGACCTGCTTTCCGTCATGTTCTTCATGCGCTACAAGGCACGACCAGGCCATTTCTTCGGCTCACTGGGCCTCGGACTGGGTGGGATCTCCGCTCTGGTGATGCTCTATCTGTTCGTCGACAAGTTCGTCTTGGGCAATGACATCGGCACCCGCCCGATGCTGATGGTCGGCATCGTTTTCATGCTGTCCTCCGTGCAGTTGATCACGACCGGCATTCTTGCCGAGATGATTGCCCGTACCTATTATCGCGACGACACCTCGCCGAACTACATCGTCCGCCAGGTCTTCGACGGAAGTGAGAATGCGTAATCTGCTGGCTCGCAAGCCGGACGCGGTTGTCCTGCTGCTGGCGGCATATTTTGTCGTCAGCTTTGTCGTTCGCCTCCTCGTGCCAAACGGCCTGCGGGTCGATGAGTCCCAGCAGGCGTTCTTCTCGCAATGGCTTGTGGCCGGCTACGACACCCAGCCGCCGCTCTACAACTGGCTGCAGGCGATGGTGGTGTCCGGCTTCGGATTGTCGATCGCAACGATTGCCGCAACCAAGAACCTGGTGCTTTTTCTTCTTTTCCTGAGCTACTACAAGCTGGCCAAACTGGTGCTCGATGATCGCCTGTTTGCTGCCATCGCGACGCTTTCGCTGTTCACGATTCCACAGGTTTTCTGGCAGGCACAAAGGGACCTGACCCATACAGTCGCCCAGATGCTGATGATAAACCTCTTCATCTACAGCATCATCAAAACGCTGAAGGCCCCATCCCTGTTCTCCTACGCGGCAATCGGCGTCACGCTGGGACTGGGCATGCTGTCGAAGTACAACTTCACTCTCGTCGTGTTTGCAGCGCTCATTGCAGTGTTTCTGCATCCGGAGGGACAGAAGCGCCTGTTCGACCGTCGCTTCTTGCTTTCACTGGCTATCGCGGTCCTCATCTTCGCGCCGCACGGCCTTTGGCTCCTTAACAATATCGGCCTGGCCGCAACCCGCACGCTGAATACCATGGCGCAGGAAGCGCCGACCAGCGTACTCGCGAAACTGATCAAGGGGCCGACCGAGTTCTTCGGTCAGGTGCTCGTGATCATGGCGCCTCTTGTTGCGGTTTATGCAATCGTTTTCGGCAAGAAGTTCCTCCGCAGTCTGCGACCGACGACCATCTGGGCTCACTTTTTCGACACGATATTTCTGGCGATTGGCGTGCAGGTTCTCGTGCTGGTTTTCGCCATCGGCATAACATCCATGCGCGACCGATGGGTGCTGCCCCTCCTGTTCCTGATGCCGATTGCGTTTTGCCTGAAGATACAGGCCCGAGGCATTCAACCGCAGGATTTTGCGCGGCGCTTCTTTATCGCACCTCTCGCGGTCATGATCATCGTCCCGTCGCTGAGTCTGGTTCTCGCGCACGCGCCGTCACTCTTCGGCCGGCCTGAGGCCTACAACGCGCCTTACGAGGAGTTTGCCGGCAAGATGATTGCTGAGGAAGGCAAGCGTCCCGGGCTGGTGCTCACCGACAGCTGGCCGGCGTCGGGAAATATGCATATGCAGTTGCCTGATGTTCCAACGATGTCCACGTTTTTCGGCAATCTGGCTATCGATTACGATTGGACCGCGGAGAAGCCGATCCTGGTGGTTTGGCTCCCCTCCAAGGACCGAACGGCGCTACCGCCGGTGCTGGTTAACTGGATTGAACAGAACCTCGGCCCGCAATACTCCGCAGTGGCGACCAAGTACACAAGCATCGGTTACATCAGCGGGCGACCGGAGGATCAACGGCTCTTCGGCTACGCCTGGATATATCCGCGCTAGCTCCGGCGTCCCCCTCAGCTCGTCCGACCGATCCAGAGCGATTTCTGGGATGCGCGCCACCAGCAGGAGCTGCTAGGGAGCGACTTCGCGCCGCTCCGCTTCGTCAACTTGCGCTGCAAGTCCTTGCTGGACCAATACCTTGAGTTCGCCTGGATGCAATTTCAATGCAACGTCTCGCTCCAGGGGACGCAGCTCGCCATCCATCACGCAATTCGCCTTTGACGGCAGCTTTGGAAAGTGCAGATGCACTTCTGCCGGATGCATGATCATCACGTCCGCATTCTCCCTCACCTTGCCTCGCAAGAGATCGATCGCCAGACGCGCGACGCCGAGCGGCTTTAGTGGATTGGCGGTATAGAAGCCTAGTTCGCCACCTGTGAGGCTGTCTGCATAAAGCAAGGCATTCTGGCCGAAAGGGTTGTTTGAAACCGAGACCGCGGAGACCCGGCGCCTCTCATAAACTCCCCCCGCTTCGAACTCGACCTCGAATTCGGGTGGGTTCAACACGACACCAAATGCGGCCCGCGCGCTTGCCCCCATCTTTCCAAGTCGGGAGCGGTACGAGTAGGAATTTCGATAGCGCACCATGCGCGCATGCAGCCCGGCCGAGAATTGGTGAATGAACGGCCTGCCGTTGGCGCTGGCAATATCGACACGATCGACTTCGCCAAAGGCCAGCGTTTCAAGCGCTTGCCAGATATCGAGTGGAACGCGCAAGGAACGGGCGAAAAGGTTCATTGTACCGGCCGGCACAACGCCAAGTGCGACGCCGTTTCTCCAGGCTATGGACGCTGCCGCCGATATCGTCCCGTCGCCACCGCCGGCGACGATGCCATCGATGTTTCCCCAGCGGGCCGCCCGCTCCATCGCGGGTACAATCTCCTTGCCGGAAAAGACGATTGCATCGAAATCGTGACCCGCTTCCCTGAAGATCGCCTCGGCCCGCCTTTCATAGGCTTCCATGTCGGTGGTCCTGAACGTTCCACCATCTCGATTGAAAAAGCCAACTAGTTTCATCAGGCTCCCGTTGATCCATCCCGACAGGCAAAGTCTGTTGGCGCTGCAAAGCAGATGGTTCCCGCAGCGGCAATTTCAAGCTGAAACGCGTCTCACGGCCGCCGCGAGCGGCGACAGAGCCCCCAAATTTGCAAGGGACGTATGCAAATCGGGGGACGCTGCACTGCAGAAAACGCACTCGACCTGCAGCAATCTATCGTTGATAGATGGGATATTGGAACATCGTCTTCATCTCCCTTCATCTCCGGCCTACCGGTCACCGGCGCATCTTGCGTCCCGTCCCGTATGTCACCTATCGAATGCCAAGGAGTGCCTCTTGAGCCAGGTCGCCGTAAACGATTCCATAGATACGATGGCGGCAGAAGAGGCCACGTCTCCGGCGGCAATTGCGCTCGTACAACTGGCGCTTGCCTGCGGCGGCTTCGGGATAGGCACCGGCGAATTCGCTATCATGGGTCTTTTGCCTAAGGTCGCCGACACCTTCTCGGTGACGACGCCGCAGGCCGGCTACGTGATCAGCGCCTATGCGCTCGGCGTCGTTATCGGTGCTCCAATCATCGCGGTTCTCGCCGCAAAGATGGCGCGCCGCTCGCTGCTTCTCCTCGTCATGGGCATCTTTGCCGTCGGCAACCTGTTGAGCGCGATGGCACCGACCTTCGAGAGCTTCACGTTGATGCGCTTCATCACGGGGTTGCCGCATGGCGCCTACTTCGGCGTTGCCGCGATCGTCGCGGCATCCATGGTGCCGATGCACAAGCGCGCTCGCGCCGTCGGCCGCGTGATGCTCGGGTTGACGGTTGCGACCCTCCTGGGAACCCCGCTCGCCACCGTTTTCGGGCAGTCTCTCAACTGGCGGCTTGCCTTTACGATCGTTGGAATTATCGGCCTGCTGACGGTCGCCCTGATCTGGTACTACGTGCCACGCGACCGAGTTGCCGAGGGCGCAAGCTTCAAGCGCGAACTCGGCGCCTTCAAGCGTCCGCAGGTCCTGTTGACGCTCGCCACGGCATCCGTCGGCTTCGGTGGAATGTTCGCCATGTTCAGCTACATCGCGCCAACCACGACCGAGGTTGCAATGCTGCCGGAAAGTATGGTGGCCGTGATGCTAATCATCTTCGGCATCGGCATGAACGTCGGCAATGTCGTCGGCTCCTGGTTTGCCGACAAATCGCTGATGGGAACGATCGGCGGTTGCCTTGTGTTCAACATCGTCGTGCTGACACTGTTCTCCCTCACGGCTGCCAATCCGTTCATGCTGGCGCTTTGCGTATTCTGCATCGGTTGCGGCTTTGCTGCCGGTCCCGCTGTCCAGACCCGATTGATGGATGTCGGGGCGGACGCGCAGACGCTTGCTGCGGCATCTCACCACTCGGCATTCAATATTGCGAATGCGCTGGGCGCCTGGCTCGGCGGCCTGGTTATCGCACAGGGCTATGGCTTCGCCGCCACCGGCTATGTCGGCGCCATCCTGTCGTTTATCGGCATCTTTGTGTTCGTGGCATCTCTAAGCCTCGATCGCCGTGGCCGGAGCGCCTGACGCGGCCGCCCCCGGCGTCAACGCATAGTCGACAGCGGCCGCAAATTCGAAAGAACGCTGCTCGAACGATATGCCGCGCCGGAAGGTGCGGCATTCTGGCATCAAGCACCTCAAGCGCTTGACTTTTTTGACAATTGAGACCACCTAGAGCCTTACGCGGATCACCTCCATTTTCCGCGGATATCAACGGAGCCATCATCACGATGCCAAGCGACAGTAGCAGTCGATTGCCTTTGCCGTACGCGGCCCTCGTGCGCTGACCTGACTCCGTCGGGCTCGCCCGTCGGACGCTACGGCGGATCGACGGAAAGGCGAGCCTATGAACATCAATCGCTTCCCACTGCGGGCGGGCCATGCCGCTCGTTTCTTCAGCAGCGACCACCTCGGCCCGATCACCACGGCCGAGCGCGTCGAACAGCTGAACACACTTGAAATATCCGAAGCCGCAGCAATCCTGGTTAC
The DNA here is from genome assembly GCF_056398905.1 of Rhizobium sp. 01T417. Classification (NCBI taxonomy): domain Bacteria; kingdom Pseudomonadati; phylum Pseudomonadota; class Alphaproteobacteria; order Hyphomicrobiales; family Rhizobiaceae; genus Rhizobium; species Rhizobium sp. 01T417. The sequence continues at coordinate 27,312 of NZ_JBFTQH010000056.1, forward strand.
GCTGCCGCAGCAAAAGGCCGTGCGCATTCTCGGACGTCCCGAATTGCATCACGCTGCCGCGATCCTTGCAGACATGCCGGTCGAGCATGCCGCACGGCTGTTGAACGCCGTGGCAAACGACCGTGTCGCCGACCTCTTTCAGGAAATGAACGAGGAGGTTCGTGCACACCTCTTCTCGCGGCTGGACCGCACGACCTGTCTCGCCGTCCAGCACCTGATGGGGTATCCGCCCCGCACGGCCGGCAGCATCATGACGACCGAATTCGTCAGCGTGCCCGACACCTGGACTGTCGAACAGACGCTGGAGCACGTGCGCAAAGTCGAGCGTTCGCGCGAGACGGTCTATGCGATCTACGTCCTCGATGCGGTCAGCCGCGCGCTGACGAGCGTCGTCACACTCCGCCGCCTCATCACCGGCGAGCCCGGCGAATCGGTCCTGACCGTTGCGCAGAAGGAAGGGGTTGTGCGTGCCGATCCGCTGATGACGCAGGAAGATGTCGCCCGGCTGATCCGCAAGCATAATCTGCTCGCCCTGCCCGTCGTCAGCGAGGACGGCCACATGCTCGGCATCGTCACGGTCGACGACGTCATCGACACGATGATCGCCGACCAGACCGAAGACGCCCAGAAATTCGGTGGTATGGAAGCCCTCGGCAAGCCCTACACCAAGATCAGCTTTGCCGGCATGATCCACAAGCGTGCTGGTTGGCTGTGCGCCCTCTTCCTCGGCGAAATGCTGACGGCAAGCGCCATGCAGCATTTCGAAGGCGAGCTTGAGAAGGCGATCGTGCTGACGCTGTTCGTGCCGCTGATCATGAGCTCTGGCGGCAACAGCGGGTCGCAGGCGACATCGCTGATCATCCGGGCGCTGGCGCTCGGCGAGCTCAAGCTCTCCGACTGGTGGCGCGTGCTGATGCGCGAGCTGCCGACGGGTATCGTGCTCGGCACGATCCTGGGATTGGTCGGTTTCGCCCGCATCGTGCTCTGGCAAAAAATCGGGCTCTATGACTACGGCGAGCACTGGGTCCTGGTCGGCGTCACGATCTTTACCGCACTGATCGGCATTGTCACGTTTGGTTCGCTGGCGGGCTCCATGCTGCCGTTCATCCTGCAGAGGCTGCGGCTTGATCCGGCAAGCGCCTCCGCCCCGTTGGTCGCCACGCTCGTCGATGTGAGCGGGCTGGTGATCTACTTCTCGGTCGCGCTGCTGATCCTCAGTGGCACGCTGCTCTAAGCAAGAAAACGGGGCCGATTGGCCCCCTCAGACCGCTGACAAACCCGTCGATATTTTCGGCGGGTTTTGTTTTTGGCGATTTGATTTTTGCGACCGGTGTTTTGGTGGAGGCGAGGCAGGGGCGTTGGCTCACGCGGTGGCCGGTTTTGGCGCTCTTGTCAGCGCCATTGCGATCTTCTTGATGTTTTGGGCGGCCGCAGCCAACAGGCACTGGCATGCGACGCGGGTGAGACTTCGAAAGCGGGCATAGCGATGCCCGTGAAGCTGCTTGGCATCGGCAAACGAGCGCTCGACCGTCTCCTTGCGGCGCTTATAGATTGCCTTGCCCCAAGGGGTCAGGCGATGGGCGTCGG
>NZ_JBFTQH010000057.1:0-28108 GCF_056398905.1 Rhizobium sp. 01T417
TCGCCCCATCCGGTGCACGGGCGCATTCTTCGAATAAGCCTTACAGAGAAAGGATCGAACCTATTGGCCGAATGCCGTACACAGGTACATATCCTCGAACAGGAGTTGGTTGCGGGCTTCAATGAGATAGAGGAGGCTACAATTCGGCGTTGGCTAGTTCAGGTTGCAACTGGTGAATGAATGAAGCCATCTTAAGGATCGCAGTTCACCTCGGTGGACTTCACGGCCGTGCGGAAGAAGGCGGAAATCGCCATCTCGATGGATGGCAAGGGTGCGTGGCGGGACGACGTGTTCGTTGAACGGCCCTGGCGTTCGATCAAATACGAGGAAATCTACCTCCACGCCGACAAGACAGTATCCGAGCCCGCGTCGGCATCGGCAGATATCTGACTTTTACAATAGCCGATGCCCACATTCGTCCCTTGACCGGCAGACGCCGGATCAGGCCTACTTCAACGCGCTGACACCAATGATGGTCGCGGCACAATCAAGGCGAAAATCCACTTAGCGAAATGCCCAAAACTGTTCAGACAATCCGAGCTACCTCTAAGTTGGAAGGCCGTGGTTTTTGTACAGACGCTTCACATCTTGGCCAATTCGTAAGCAGTCAGATCTTTTGAACGACCCGCCTATGATCGGCTCAGTTCGCCGGAAAGACGTTTCGCAATTCGGCCGATGACGATAAGCGCTGCTGTCGTCCCCGCGAGTGCGCAACCGGCGACCATGTTGCCTTGAATGCTGAATCTCTCGTTGAGAAACCCGCCAGCGAGCGCTCCCACCGCGATAGAAATCTGAAAGACACTGACGAACGCCGCTCCGCTGATTTCGCGGCGATCCTGAGCGGCCGTTAGCAACCAAACCTGCAAGCAGATGGGAATACCTCCGAACGCAATTCCCCACACGATTATACTGAATGCGGCCACTAGAGAGCTGTGAGTAAGGGTAAGCGCAAGCAGTGAAAGACCTAATAGAAGTGAGTACAACAGCGCCATTTGGCGAAAATACTTTTGTACGTATTCTCCAGATATGGTGTTTGATATAAGTCCTGCGCATCCAAAAGCAAAGAACGCCCATGGAGAAATTCCATTGGGTACTTGCAATTCCCCAATGAGAGAAGCGAGGAAAGTGTAGGCAATGAAATGGCCCGAAATTAAAAGAGAGGTTGCGGCCAGCCCCTCGGCGAAATTTGGTATGCGGAGAAGCTCCCAAAGAGAAGAATAATGGAATTTGTTCTGTGGTTGCAGTTTTGGAAGCAAAAACAATTGGGCTAGTGCGATGGAAATCGCGATAGTGCCGAAAACCAAGAGAGCTGCTCGCCAACTTTGTGCCTGTATAATGGCGGACGCAAGCGGCAACCCGATGACGCTGCCGGCTGAAGCTCCGCCGAACACGATCGCAATTGCTCGACCTTTTAGATGCTGTGGCACCAACCTCGCGGCGGAAGTCGCTCCGATCGACCAGAAGCCACCGATAGATACTCCAAGAACTAACCGCCCTAACAAAAAAAGCGTGAGACCACCACTAAATGCGCCGACCATATCGGCAACGAACGTAAGCAGCATCATTGCCAGCAGTAGCGTCTTTCGGTCTGCTTGTGACCAACAGAAAAGAGGTGCCGCGATGGCCGCCGCGAGGGCCGGAAGCGTTACTGCAAGGCCAACTGATCCCGGGTCTATCGCATAGTCCCGAGCTATGACAGGAAGAGCAGCGATCGGCGCGAGTTCACTCGATACCAAAGCAAAGGTTCCGAAGCATAGTGACCAAACTCCCCCCCATCCTCGTGACTCTTGTTGCTGCGTTACATTTTTAAGTATCTCTTTGTTCATCATTTACTCCGAGCGTTCGTGTCGCAATGCGATTGAGCCAATCGGCGTGGCACTCACGCTTAACTCTCTATCGCCGCAGAGTGTTGGCGATAAAAGCACCAGGTAAACCACCCGAATCTTGCTGACCTTGACCTGATGAGGTGGACGACCTCACTCCGGCACCGCTGTGCCATACCTAGAATTTCCACCAGAATGGATTTGAGGTCCTGCGCATTGAGGGCAACCGAACGAAGAAGCAGAGATTTACGGAAGAGTAGATTCTCGGTGTTCTGCGTGAGTAGGAGCCTGGTACGAAGACGGCGAACGTTTGCCGCAAGCACCGGATTTCAGAAGCGACGCGCGGGGCGGACACTCTTACCTTCCTCTACATGAACGTGATGTTATTGGTTGCGCTGACGGCCTCAGGGTCGCCTGGAACCGGAGGATCCAACTGCCTCACGCGACGACATCGTCGATATCGCACGGTCGCTGGCCAGGCCCCGGAGAGAGGCTCTCAACCGGGCCGGGTGACCATTAACTCGCTCGCGAGCGCCCGCTGGCGGGAAGCCGATTGAACGCTAGACCGAATGCCGAACAGCACGACTGATATGCTATTGCAGTGGCTGCTTATGGTGACAGTCAGGATATGGCTGCATCCGGCTATCGGCCAAAAGCTCTCATCCGTGGGGACAATCGACCGAACGATTATTCGATCTGCGTTCGCTGAAAAGCTGGCTGGAGATCCACACTGCGAGCGCAAACCCGCTGAAAGCTGCTCCCAAGATGGTAATCCCCGACCAGCCGTACCGCGCGTAGGTTGCCGTTGCGGCGATCGCACCCAGAGCGCTGCCAATCGAGTAAAAGATCATGTAGCCTCCAATTAGGCGGCCACTCTTGTGCGGATGCACGCTCACCACGACGCTGAGGTTGGTCACGTGGACGGCTTGGACTGCCAAGTCGAGCGCGAACACGCCAACTAGCAACACTGAAATGGAGAGTGGAAGGAAAGCGATCAGACCCCAGGATGCGAGCAGGAGCGCAAGAGAAATTCCGGTCGTCCATCGACCGTAGCCTTTATCTGCAAGTCTTCCAGCGCATGTTGCTCCAATCGCACCTGCCAGTCCAACAAATCCGAACAGCCCAATCAAGGTATGGGAGTAGGAAAATGGCGGAGCGCTGAGTGGAAGCACCAGCGAGGTCCATAACGTGCTGAAGGATGCAAAGATCAGAAGCGCGAGAATGCCTCGAAAGAGCAGAATCGGCTCACGCAGGAACGTCGATGGAACGGAGACGAGAGCGTTGAGATATGTTTCGGAATGCCGCTCTGCCGCTCGCCGTGGCAGCACCCGCGCAAGGATACCGACCATCGCGACCGTGAGCAGCGCAGATGTCAGATAAACCGTCCGCCATCCGCCGAAATCGGCAATCGTGCCGGCAACGGATCGAGCTGCGAGGATGCCGGTTACGACGCCGCTGGTGACGGTGCCTACCACGCCGCCGCGTTGAACCGGCGTCGCCAGGGCCGCGGCCTGGGCAACGAGTATCTGAACGAGAACAGCTAGCAATCCGACCGCGCTCATGCCAGCGAACAGTATCATCTTGGCCCCGGCCGTCGCGACCACAATAAGAGCGATCGCCGAAAGCAGCCCTTGGATGATGGTAAGCTTTCGGCGGTCAGTGAGATCGCCGATCGGCACGATGAAGATCAAGCCTATCCCGTATCCGACTTGCGTCAGCGTGACGACAAGACCGATGCTGGAGGACGAGATGCCGAGGTCATGCGCCATGAGATCGAGCAGGGGCTGAGCGTAATAGATATTGGCCACACTCATGCCTGCTGCCACCGCGATGATCAGCGTCTGTACTCTCGACAACCCATGTGCCGGAACCCTATTCGCGGCATCTGCTGTGTTCTCGCTCATCGTGGCTGCTCCTCGTGGTTTCAACTCGTTTGACGTTGAAACCACTTGGCTCATCTGGAAGCTAGTTCTAAGATAGAACCAGATTCCAGATTGGAGATCGATAGTGATGGTGAAACGGGTTAGTCTTTGGAATGCCGGGTGCCCGGTCGCGCGTTCTCTTGATGCAATCGGCGACTGGTGGTCGCTTTTGATCATTCGCGACGCCTTCGACGGCAAGCGTCGTTTTGGCGAGTTCCAGAACGGGCTGGGCATAAGCAAAGGGGTGTTGTCGACCCGATTGCGCGACCTTGCGAAGCGAGGGATTTTCGAAACCGTGCCAGCCTCGGATGGGACCGCATATCGCGAATACGTCCTCACGGCAAAGGGACGCGGTCTGTTCCCCGTTATCGTTGCACTCCGACAATGGGGTGAAGATTACCTGTTCACTGACGGGGAGGCTCGTTCCTCGCTTGTGGACCGAGAAAAACGCGCGCCAGTCGCTCGGCTTGAGGTCCGATCCGCCGATGGTCGCTCTCTTGTCTGGAGCGACACTCAGGTAACAGGCTGATGTCGCTCGGGAACGAGCGTGTGTATGACCGCTGCTTGCGGGTGCAGAGCGGTCTACTTCAATGTCGCCTTTCGGCCGCCAACAGCGATTTTCACGGCTAAGACTTAAATTCGAAACTTTGTGAGAACGGGGCCCGTAGCACGAGATCGCCAACCCCTGTGAGGAGCTCCCGCAGTAAGCAGAGACCATCGCTGGCGATCCGTCCGTGCCGGCCGAAATCCGGCAGGCGACAGCAGATCTGGGTGCGACGGTCGAACATCGCTTCAAAAGCGCTCACTACCTCATGAAGTCGGCTGGGCCGATCTCCGTGGATTGGACGTGAAAGTTGGTCGCTCCGCCCCGTGATCTTCTCAGCTGCAGTCCCAGTGTTTGTTGATCGGGGTGTCGCCGGGGGCTGCATCCCTTCCAGGCGAACCGCATGGCTCGGCTCGGGCTGCTTGCCTACAGCAAGTGAGTGGTTGCGCTCGATGTGAACCTGTATGTCGCGGCAGACAAGCTGCTTTCGGCCTTCACCCCGGAAAGCGTGAACCGGGCGTTTGTCCAGGAAGCAAGGGTAAAAACGGCTCATGCGATCAAGGGTCATTTTGCGTAGTTCCCCTCAGGCGCTTCACCCGAGAGTTTCGGGCATCTTTCCTTCGCATGCGCTCAAGGCTAATTGGATCCACGACAAACTGTCTACGGGCCGATACAGAACCATCCGAAGCTCGGTGGACAGCGGGTGTCGAACGCCAGGGAGTATTGATGTGACCATTCAAATGACCGCGGATTCTATCGGATGCTTCCTGGGCAATCAGCGCCTTGCCGAGCAACTGGCCTTCATTCTGGAAGTCGAAAAGCTGAAGACAGTCTTGCGCAGGACCCCTCTGCTGGATCGCTCGCGCGTCGAGAACGACGCCGAGCACACATGGCAATTGGCGGTGATGGCGATGGTGCTGGCCGAGCATTCCGACGAACCTGTCGATATTCTGCGTGTGCTCAGGATGCTGCTCATCCATGATGTCGTGGAGATCGATGCCGGGGACACCTTTGCCTACGATAGCGTCGGTGCCGCCAATCAGGCCGAAAGGGAGCTGAAGGCAGCCCAGCGGATATTCGCATTGCTGCCCCAGGACCAAGCCGAAGAGTTCCGGGCGCTGTGGGACGAATTCGAGGCGAAAGTTTCTGCGGAATCACGTTTCGCAAACGCCATCGATCGCTTGCAGCCCTTGTTGCACAACTTCTTCACGGACGGCGGCACCTGGCCCGCCGCCGGTGTCACGACAACCGACGTGCATCGACGCATGCGGCCGATCGGCGTGGCCTCCGAGACCTTGGGAAGCCTGAGCACAAGGCTCATAGAACTTGCTGTCGAGCGAGGCATCCTTGCCCCAGCGCCTGCGTCGAAAGCGGACGCGTGATGCCGTGGCCACCTCGGCCACATCACTTCCAGGGTCTGGGACGATTGTCGTTCAGGCACTGCCGGTGTCGAAAAGCGGGTCGGCGCTTACGTCGCGCTGTTCCAGCGCAACAGGCGAACGGTCCTCCTTCTCTGTAGGCATGGGTCTTGAATCCTTTGGGCGAAGTCTCCCACCTTACAGCTGAAATGATGGACGTGGGCGAAATGCTTCCGGTATTAGCAGCCCGATCGAGCGGCTTTGCGCCCTAACGTCGGCCGTAGAGACCAACTTGGCCGCTGCCCCAAAACAGACGTCACCAGCGATTGGGTGGGACGTCCTGATTACGCTATAAATAGCGACAAATGCTGCCCCAAACAGGGCGGTAAACCCATCTGCCCGAAACGCTGCATACATTAAGGCACCAGGACATCATAATGAGACACGGAATCACTAAATTTTCATTCCAGCAGGTTGATGTCTTTTCCTCCAAAGCTTTGCTGGGCAATCCGCTGGCGGTTGTCATTGGAGCTGATTCCTTGACCGCATCTGAGATGGCTGCTTTCGCGCGCTGGACGAACCTTAGCGAAACGACTTTCCTTTTGCAGCCGAGGTCGGCAGATGCCGATTACCGCGTTCGCATCTTTACACCTGTTGCTGAGTTGCCCTTCGCGGGCCACCCCACTTTGGGGAGCTGCCACACATGGCTGTCGTCCGGTGGAAGGGCAAAGAGCGGCGAGATTGTCCAGGAGTGCGAGGCGGGACTAGTCCACATTCGGCGCAACAATGGACGACTTTCTTTCGAAGCCCCCGAACCGCGGCGATCAGGCCCGGTGGAACTCGACACACTGACGCTAGTCCTCAAAGGCTTGCGGTTGACATCCGATGACATCGTCGATGCCAACTGGGTGGACAATGGCCCTGGCTGGCTCGCTGTCCAACTGCGATCCAGGGCTGACGTCCTCGCGCTTCGTCCGGATTTCGCTATCCTGTCTGGATTACGGGTCGGTGTCGTTGCCCCCTGGGATCCAACAGAGGATGGGCGGGAAGCAGATTTCGAGGTGCGTGCCTTTTCCGCGGCCGGTTTTGAAGACCCGGTAACCGGCAGCTTAAATGCAGGCATCGCTCAATGGTTGATTGGCAGCGGCATCGCTCCTTCGTCATACATTGCCAGCCAAGGTACCGTCCTTGGACGGGAAGGACGTGTTCATGTGGAGCTGGTCGAAGATCGGATTTGGGTCGGTGGCGACGTTACAACTTGCATAGAGGGTGTCGCAGCCCTTTAAAGTGCTGGTTATAAGCTAGCTGGCCGCCATGATCGCATCGCTACCGACGATTTTCGCAAAGTCGGATTTGAGATGAGCTATCGTTACTTCGAAAATCACACGCGCGGATAGCTGCTCGTGCGGCATGTTAAAACCCATGACGGCGTCACGGACGACGATCATCGCGCACGCCGGGAAGCTGCCGTTCTCAGAGCGCTTGTCGAGACCGTCGCGCGGGTGAATAACTATGGCGATCGCAGCCAGAGCGAGAGGCTGTTCCGGCGGAGGTTCTTGAGCGGATCGATGCACATGTGCAACTGATGACGCCAATCCTTGGCACGTGTGCGGACTGAACCCCCGGCCCAGCGGGGTGACGCTCCGTCCTAGCCATCGCGCCAGTTTTCCTTACGCATCTTCACGCGTTGTCAGAGACCGTCGCCAATAACCCTGAGTGACGGCACGTCCTGGACGACATGTAACTCGGCAGCCCGTAAGGCGACCATCGATGGCGGCGCGCTTTTGACTGGCTGATGGCGGCGTCCAAACGCACTGCTACCGCGGTCCCGGCCGGATGAAGACCAGAGAAGCATGATCACATTCAGGCGATATGCGTACATCCACTCTCCTGAGCCTTGGTCAGGGTGTGGGCGCAACATTAGGTGGTGGCAGGAGACGGCCCTGCAACAGCCGGCAAATCGTCCCAGCTGTTAGAATGAGCATGAACAGGTTCGCGAAACCGAATAGGACCGGTGCTAGATAGAGGATGACGCCGTCGTCTCCGAGAGCGATAAGGCGGATCGGCGCGATTGCAAGCGCCGTTACGCCGAAGCTGAACGCCCAATAGGACGGCGCGAAGGGTTCTTTCAGGATCCAGGGCAGAAGCCGCAGCAAGATTAGGACCTGGAGAACGCCGTAGCCGATCATTGCGTGTACAAGGAGTATTGGTGCTTGTGGCGCTACCGCGATCAACGCCACCGCGCCGACTACCGGCGGCGCTAACTGGATGCCAAGGGTTGGCCGCAGGGCGCTTGTCAAAGTTGGTGCGGTGAGCAGCCGATGCAGCAGGGCGGATTCGATGGCCAGCCACGTGAAGAACCCCATGCCGAAGAAGAACGTGCCAAGATCCGCGAAGCCGAGCGCACCGCCAACTGTGCTGGCGACGAAGCTTCCGGCCACGCTCGGAAGATAGAGCACCGGTGTCGTCTGGATGATATCGCGCCCCCCTTGCCATAGACCGCCTGTTCGCCAGATGGCAAAGCCGAACGTGAAGAGCGCGCCGCCGATATAAAGAGCAAGCGCCACTCCGTAGGAATAGGGCGCAAGTCCGCCGGCGACCAGCATCGTCGCCACGCCGACGAGCCCGACGAAGCAGCATTGGACTGGATGGGCGAGCTCGGCAAGCGCTACGTCGCGCGCAATAAGCCATTTGAGTGCGTAGAGTGACGTGAGGATCAGCCAGACAAATCCTGCCGTCAACATCATCAGTTCGCCGACGAAGACGGGAAGCGCCCAGACAACGTGTCCTGCACGCCAGGCGCCGCCGAGACCCGCTAATCCCAGCACAATGCCAAAGAGGCCGGCTGGCACCGTCGCGATGTTTGAACGTGTCATAATGCCCTCTCGATCGACAGCGGAAGCGGCCCTAGCGAGCGCCTGCCAAGAACTTATCGACCGTCTCGTCCGTGGTCCAGACGCCGTTGGCCATGAAGCGATAGTTGATGAGCGCGGCGAGATAGCCGTCGCCGTCGGGAAGCTTCGGGGCCGCCACGGCGTCACGCACCACCGCGACCTCGAAGCCCGCTTCGAGCAAGTCGCGCATGTGCGAATCGACGCACACGTTGGCCAGCATCCCGGTGAGGATCACCCGGTTGATGCCCCGCTTGCCAAGCTAGAGCTTCAGATCGTTGGCCTGGGGACCATAAACCTTGTGGGGCGAGCAGATGATGGTCTTGCCGTCCTCAATGAAAGGCTTGAACTCCTCCATGAAGTCCGCACCCGAGCCGCGGAAGCTATCCACGGTATAAGGGCCATTGCGGTCGAAGGTGCCCGTCACGTGCTGGAATTTTTCGAGCGGCGCCTCGCAACGCTAGCAATGATCCCAGCCGTAATAATAATGCGGCGAGAGGATGAGGTTGATCAACTCGTTGTTCTCCAGGTCCCTTCACGAAGAAATCCGGTGAGGAGTTGGGATAGTCGACGGTACACCCTAGATCGGTCAAAGCGAGCAGTCCGCGAAAACCTTGGGCAATGAAGGCACGCACATCATCACCCGCGGCGGAAATCTCGGCGAGGAGTTCCTCGCGGCCATCGACTATCAGGAGAAGAACTTCCGCATCCCGGCTGTAGTAGAGGTCGTCATCGCCGCGCCCCTGGAAGGCTTCAAGTTTGGTCGCCACGAAGATAGGAGGCGTCAGAACCCTGATTTCGAGCCCATCATCGAAGGCGTGCGGTTGGGCGGTATCGAGCCCGGTCGTGTACCAGCGATTGCTGAAGCCAAGTATCTTTTCATCATCGGGCATGAAATCAACTTTAAGAGACCCAAGCCGCATGCGGCAGATCACGGCCTCGTCCGCGGCCTCAACAAAGCCAAGCGCGCGCAGTTCGTCCAGGAGACTGGCCCATTCGGCAAGTCCGGCTAGATCGACAATCAGATCGATGTCATCTGTGGATCGCACTCCCTCAAGTGTCACGGGATCGGTGATGAACAATGCCGTGGTACAGCCACCCACGAATACCAGTCGATTTCGAAGATCGTCGCCAAGGGCGACTGCGACCATCTTCAACATCTCCAGCAATTGCGTACGTATCTCGGTCATTTCGCGAGCAGCCTTGATTTGAGGTGATCGCTCGCAAGTCCGGCCTCTCTTTGGTTGCCGAGCCTGATGGCATCGACCAAGGCGAGATACTCATAGAGATGTTGATCCTTCAAGGCTGCCTCAGGCACGGTTTTGAAGAGGGGATCAACGGATTGCCCCATCTCTTTGCCGGACGGGTAAGGCCACACATAGTTGAAGCTTCCCCCGCTGATGAGTAGTCCTTCAAGCATCGGTGCCGCAAATGCTGTCGGGATGCCTCGCTGCATTGCTCCGGGGTTTGCGGGAAAGACGAATTTCAGCCCATGGACGATGAAATTGAATAGATTGCGTCGGTGTGGCCGTGGCTCATTCTTGGCATTGTCTTTTCTGGCAATGCCGGAGGCGACGCTTCTTTTGATGGATTGGGCAATTTCGGTCTTGCTAATGCCGGTAACGCTCTCCAGATTACGAACCGCATAGGGATCTCCGCCGATTGACTCCGATCGCAGTTGGTCGGAGCCCTTTTCCAGCTCCTGATCCTGCAAGCTGATCAGTTTCAGCAGGACGACAATATCCTGACTTTTCATCTCATTCGTCCTTTGTCCTAGGACTGAGGACAGTAAGCGAGCTTTTCTTATTTTGTCAAATATAATCAATGTCATTTCTTAAGGGCCGGAATTGGAAGCCCACTCTGGCCGCGACGATGTCGATCCCTGACGACGTCGCCGTCGTTGGGTTCGATAACTGGGAGGTCGTCTCGAAGCAAACACGACCACCGCTCACGACGATTGACATGGAACTCAAGGAAAACGGGCATCGTGCGGGCCTTGCGATCCTCGGGCTTTCGCGCCGCGAAAAGCTCGAGCCGGGCATCGTTCGGCTTCCTTGCAGCATCGCGGCACGAGGCTCCGCGTGACACACGAAAACGCCCGGTTGCCAAGCTTGCGGGCAAAATTAGATCCTGCGTGCTAAAGACCACCCGCGAACGCGGTTCGAGCCCCGAGGCCTCACGGATTGTTCGGCATCGACCGGAAGCGGGCCTTTCGCCTAATTTTTCTTCGTGCTTAATTTTCACGCTTGACAGCGAGATTGCGAATGTCATTGTAAAGCGGTTTAGTAAATCGCTTTACAAGCTTAGCTATCTTGTCAGGGAGACATGATGTCCAGCAAGCGTGCTACAAGCCTGAAGGATGTCGCCGACGCCGCTGGCGTATCGGTAGCGACGGTATCACGGCTGCTAAACGGTTCGCTTCAACTTCCCCCTGAAACCAAAGAGCGCATCGACAAGGCAATCCGGGAACTTCGCTACGAGCCGAACCCGCATGCGCGCCGTCTGAGCCGCGGCCGTTCGGAGACAATCGGTCTTGTGGTGCCGGATATTGCCAATCCGTTCTTCGCAACGCTTGTTGCTGCTGTAGAGCACGAGGCGGACAAGCGCGGCCTCGCCCTGTCGCTGCATGCGACGCTCAACCGCCCTGGCCGTGAGATCTCCTACGTGACGGCGCTTGCGCGCAACCATGTTGATGGCCTCATCTTCGTTACCAACCATCCAGACGACGGCGAACTGGCAGCAGTGATCAACCAGGCTGGCAAGGTCGTCATCGTCGACGAAGACGTGCCGAATGCGATAGTGCCGAAACTCTTCGCCGATAACGAGGAGGGTGGCTATCTCGCGGGTCGGCATCTAGCAGACCATGGGCATAGGCACATCGTCTACATCGGCGGCCCACAGGAAATGATCAGCACGCGCCGCCGCTTCCTCGGCCTGGAACGCGCGCTTATGGAGCGTGGAGAGCCGTTCCAGGTGACACGCTACGAGGGCAGCTTCACGGTGGAATTCGGCCGGCAGGCGGCGCGCCGTTTTATCGATGAGGGCAAGCAGGCGACGGGCATCTTTGCCAGTTCGGACGAAATAGCGATCGGCTTGATCGAAGTGCTGCTTGCCGAGGGCGTTTCGGTTCCCGGTGAGGTTTCGGTGATCGGCTTCGACGACGTCGGACCGCTACATCTTTTTGCACCGCCGCTGACCGCCATACGCCAGCCCGTCCGGGCGCTTGGCGAACGCGCTTTGGCGCTGCTTCTCGAAACAAACTGGCAGGAGCCCGAGACCTTGCGCTCCGAGGAACTGCTGCCGGTCGAAATCGTCGTGCGGAACTCCGTTGCACCGCCGTCGAAACAATAAAAAAGCAACGAAGATGAACCTAACCAGAGGAACAAGACATGACCATTCTGACACGCAGGACGTTTACGACTGCACTCGCTACCACGGTCTTTGCAGGCATCTCGTTCGGGAGTGCCTTCGCCGCTGAAAAGACCTTCGCGCTTGTGCAGATCAACCAGCAGGCGCTGTTCTTCAACCAGATGAACGAAGGCGCGCAAAAGGCGGCCGACGCGGCCGGCGCCAAGCTGGTGATCTTCAACGCCAACAACGACCCGGCCGCGCAAAACAGCGCCATCGAAACCTATATCCAGCAGAAGGTAGACGGCCTCGCGGTCGTTGCCATCGACGTTAATGGCATCATGCCGGCCGTGCAGCAGGCCGCCGCCGCGGGCATTCCCGTTGTCGCCATCGATGCGATTCTCCCGGAAGGCCCGCAGAAGGCGCAGATCGGCGTCGACAATGCCAAGGCCGGTGCCGACATGGGCAAGTTCTTTCTCGATTATGTGAAAAGTAACATGGGCGGCAAGGTGAAGTATGGCGTTGTCGGCGCGCTGAACTCCTTCATCCAGAATGTCCGCCAGGAAGGCTTCGAAAAGACCGTCAAAAGTGTCGAAGGCGTCACTACCGCCGGCGTCGTCGATGGTCAGAACATCCAGGACAACGCGCTGGCCGCCGCTGAAAACCTCATCACCGGCAACCCCGACATGAACGCAGTTTACGCCACCGGCGAGCCAGCGCTGATGGGCGCCATCGCCGCTGTCGAAAGCCAGGGCAAGCAGTCTGATGTCAAGATCTTCGGCTGGGATCTGACCGCCCAGGCAATCGCCGGCATCGACGCGGGCTACGTCACCGCCGTGATCCAGCAGGATCCGTCCGCCATGGGTGCGGCGGCCGTCGATGCCCTGAAGAAGATCTCGGACGGCGGCAGCGTCGAGAAGACGATCTCGGTGCCGATCACTATCGTCACCAAGGAGAATGTCGAACCCTACCGGGCCGTTTTCAAATGATCTCGAACGGACAGCACCCAACCGCTGTCGCAGGATCCGGGGGCGGAGAAATCCTCCCCCGGCAGTCCGGCGAAGGCGGCAATCGCCAGCCCCGCATTTCCTTGAAGGGCATCCGCAAGAACTTCGGCTCGCATCAGGCGCTGCGCGGCGTCGATCTCGACATTTATCCCGGCGAATGCCTGGGATTGGTCGGCGATAACGCAGCCGGCAAGTCGACGCTGACCAAGGTCATCTCCGGTACCTATATCCCCGATGACGGCACGATCGCCGTCGACGGACATGAGGTTCGCTTCAGTGGACCGGCCGACGCCCGCGATCGGAATATCGAAATGGTGTTCCAGGACCTCAGCCTGTGCGACCATGTCGATGTAGTCGGAAATCTGTTTCTGGGCCGCGAACTGACCAAGGGACCGTTCCTCGACCGCGCGCGCATGCTGACCGAGGCCCGCGCCATGCTGGATGCGCTCGAGATCCGCATTCCACGACTTGGTGCTAAGGTGGAGAAACTGTCAGGCGGTCAGCGGCAGGCGATCGCTATCGCGCGCGCCGCGTCCTTCAATCCGAAGGTGCTGATCATGGACGAGCCGACATCGGCTCTTGCCGTGGCGGAAGTCGAGGCCGTGCTCAACCTGATCAACCGCGTCAAGGCCAAAGGGGTCTCTGTCATCCTGATCACCCACCGTCTGCAGGATCTCTTCCGTGTCTGCGACCGTATCGCAGTCATGTACGAAGGCACCAAGGTCGCCGAACGCGATATCGCCAAGACCGACCTGCAGGATCTTGTGCAGCTCATCGTCGGAGGGCAGAAGCATTGAGCGCCTATACCGAACGCGCGGCCGGATCGCCGGTCGCGGACTTCCTTTCCGAGCACGCGCAGGTGCTGTCGATCACCGCGTTCTTCCTCGCTTGCCTCGTCTTCTTCTCCGCCACCACGGACACGTTCCTGACGCTCGGCAATATCCTCAACGTCGTGCGCCAGGCGGCTCCCATCCTGGTTGTCGCGGTTGCGATGACGCTTGTCATCATCACCGGCGGCATCGACCTTTCCGTCGGTTCGCAGGTGGCGTTGGTTAATGCGGTGGCGGCAATCATCATGGCCATGGGCTATCCATGGCCGACTGTCGTGATCGGCATGATCGCCTTTGGCGCGCTGATGGGCATCGCCCAGGGCTGGTTCATTGCCTATCAGGGCATCCCGGCCTTCATCGTCACGCTCGCGGGCCTCTCCATTCTGCGAGGTTTCGCGCTGTGGCTGACGCAGGGATATTCGATCCCGATCAAGGATGCGCCCGGCTTCTTCTGGCTCGGCCGGGGCGAGTTCCTCGGGCTTCCGGTTCCGGCACTGATAGCCGTGCTTGTAACTGTGGTCGGCTACGTTGTGATCGCCTACACGAAATACGGCCGGCAGGTTGTCGCGGTCGGCTCCAATCTCGAGGCCGCACGCCGCGTCGGCATGCCGGCGAAATGGATCGTTGCCTCGGTCTACATGGTGTCAGGAATTGCCTGCGCATTGGCCGGACTTCTGATCGCTGCCCGTCTCGGCTCCGGCTCGTCCAACGCAGCCGTCGGTTTCGAACTGCAGGTCATCGCGGCCGTGGTGCTCGGCGGCACATCGCTGATGGGCGGACGCGGCAGCATTCTCGGCACGGTGCTCGGGACACTCACCATCGCCGTCATCGGCAACGGGCTGATCCTGATGCACATCTCGCCCTTCTTCACGCAGATCGTGACGGGCGCCATCATCCTCGTGGCAATCTGGCTCAACACCAAGATCTTTACCACTAACTTCCGCTTCGGCGGAAAGAAGAAGTGAGGTCGGCATGAGCGAACTTTCAGAAGCCCATGTGCGCTCGGGCAAGGTGATGACGGTAGCGGGGGCAATCCCTGCTTCCGCTCTCGGCATCACGCTGATGCACGAGCATATCCTCAACGACTGCCGCTGCTGGTGGCATGCACCGAAGACGCCGGAGCGCCAGTACCTCTCCGACAGCTTCGTCTGCATAGAGATCCTGAGCGAGCTGCGCCAGGATCCCTTCGTCAACAAGCACAACATTACGCTGGATGATGAGCCGCTGGCCATCACCGAGCTCAAGGATTTCGCTGCACATGGCGGCCACACCGTTGTCGAGCCGACCTGCCAGGGCATCGGTCGAGATCCCCGGGCGCTGAAGCGGATATCGCAGGCTTCCGGGCTCAATATTATCATGGGCGCCGGCTACTATCTTGGCTCGTCGCATCCGGCGAAGGTCGCCGGCATGACGATCGACCAGATCGCCGACGAGATCGTTCAGGAAGCAAGCGCCGGCGTCGACGGCACCGACATCAAGGTCGGATTGATCGGCGAGATCGGAGTGTCCTCGGATTTCACTGATCAGGAAGAGAAGTCGCTGAGGGCGGCGGCGCGGGCGCAGGCGCGCACGGGTCTTCCGCTGATGGTGCATCTGCCCGGCTGGTTCCGGCTCGGCCACAAGGTGCTTGATATCGCGGCGGTGGAGGGAGCGGAGCTTCGACACACCGTGCTCTGCCACATGAACCCGTCGCATGACGATCTTGCCTATCAGGGCGAGCTCGCATCGCGCGGTGCCTTCCTGGAATACGACATGATCGGCATGGACTTCTTCTATGCCGACCAGCAGGTGCAGTGCCCGAGCGACGAGGAGGCGGCGCGCGCCATCGTCAAGCTGGTGGAGCAGGGGCATATCGATCGCATCCTCCTCTCCCACGACGTCTTCCTGAAGATGATGCTGACGCGCTATGGAGGCAATGGATATGCCTACATTCTCAAGCACTTCTTGCCACGGCTGAAGCGCCACGGGCTGACCGATCAACAGCTCGATATTCTCATGCGCGACAATCCGAGATCGGTATTCGAGGCCAAGGCCTGACCGCAGAACGTTTATAGAAATGGAAAGATCATGACAAAAAAAGTCCTCCTCGTCGGCGAGAGCTGGGTCAGCTCCGCCACCCATTACAAAGGCTTCGACCAGTTCGGAAGCGTCACCTTCCATCTCGGCGCCGAGCCGCTGGTAAAGGCGCTCGAAGGCAGTGAGTACGAGCTGACCTACATGCCGGCCCATGAGGCAGTTGAGAAATTCCCCTTCGATATGGAGGGGCTCGACGTCTATGACGTGATCATCCTGTCGGATATCGGCGCGAACTCGCTCCTGCTGCCGCCCGCTGTGTGGCTGCATTCGAAGACCGTGCCGAACCGGCTGAAGCTCATCAAGGCCTGGGCGGAAAAGGGCGGCGGCCTGTTGATGGTCGGCGGCTATTTCTCCTTCCAAGGCATCGACGGCAAGGCGCGTTGGCGCCGCACGCCGGTCGAGGATGTGCTCCCCGTCACCTGCCTGCCCTATGATGACCGCGTCGAGATTCCAGAAGGCACGGGAGCTGTCATCACCAAGGCGGACCACCCGACGGTTGCCGGCATCGGCGGTAAATGGCCGCTGCTGCTCGGCGTCAACGAGGTGGAGGTGCGCGACCGCGCCGACGTCGAAGTCGTCGCCCGCCTGCCGGATGATCAGGGCGGCCATCCGCTGCTCGTTACCGGAACGTTCGGAAAGGGGCGCAGCGCGGCCTGGACATCCGATATCGGCCCGCACTGGCTGTCGCCCGCCTTCTGCGAATGGGAAGGCTACGGCCGCCTGTGGAAGAATATCCTCGGCTGGCTGAGCGACAAGCGCTGAGGCGTCGATGGCCCTTGGCGCGCTTCAGCGCGCCAAGATCGCCTGCAGCTCCTCGCTGGTCGGGAAAGCCGAGCGGGTCCCGCGGCGGCTGACTGTCAGGGCGGATGCGGATGCGGCATGGCCGATGGCGCGGGAGTCGAGCTCGACGCCGCGCAACGCGGCGGACGCCAGCGCCACCGCCATGAAGGTGTCGCCTGCGCCTGTTGTGTCGATCGCCTTGGTGGAGACGGCCGGAATGGTGGCGATAGCGGCCCCACGGCTTGCCAGCAGCGCGCCGTCGCCGCCAAGCGTCAGAACGACGTGGCGCACGCCCGATTGCAGCAGCTTTTCGGTCGCTGCCGTGTCGGATGAACCGGTGAGGCTCTCCGCCTCGCCTCGGTTCAGGAATGCGATGTCGACCAGCGGCCAGAAGTCGCCGAAATAGGGCCTGAGAGGCGAGGGGTTGAAGGCGGTAACGAGGTCGCGGCGGCGGGCTTCCTGGAGCAGGCCAAGTGTGGTTGCCGCGCTGAGATTGCCCTGCAGGACCATGAGGTCGCCTGACACGGCGGTGTCGAGCGCAGCGATGGCCTCTTCCGGCGTCAGCGATCCGGCTGAATCGGTGGTGGTGACGATGGCGTTTTCGCCATCAGGCGTGGTGAAGATGATGGAGAAGTCGCTGGAACGGCCGGCAAGCGCGATCAGCTTGGCCTCGACCGGTTCTGGCGCCAGTTGATCGCGAATGGTCTGGGCGCGGAAATCCTCGCCCACGGCCGCAACGAGGGTGGTGGGGAGGCCTGTGCGGGCCATGACCACGGCCTGGTTCGCACCCTTGCCGCCAAGGTCGCGCGTTTCTTCGCGGCCAAGGATCGAAGCCCCGGCTTCCGGCATGGTCGAAACAGATATGGTTTCGTCGACAGCGACGTTACCGATGACATGAGCACGAACATTGGCAGGCATGGCTGGCCTTCGAGAGGAAATGAAAATGCAGACGATTTCGGATAACAATTCAAGCGCCATAAGGGAAATATTCGGCACTGACAAGGCGCTGATCGGGATGATCCATTGCTCGCCCTTTCCAGGTGCCCCGCGCTACCGCGGCGCGACTGTCGATGCGATCTACGATGTCGCGATGCGCGATGCCGAGGCGCTGGTCGAGGGAGGCCTGCATGGTCTGATCATCGAAAACCACGGCGACATTCCTTTCTCCAAGCCCGAGGATATCGGCCCCGAGACATCCGCCTTCATGTCCGTCGTCACCGACCGGATCAGACGGGCGACCGGCATTCCGATGGGCATCAACGTGCTTGCAAACGCCCCAATCCCGGCCTTCGCCATCGCCATGGCGGGCGGCGCCAGGTTCATCCGTGTAAACCAGTGGGCCAACGCCTATGTCGCCAACGAGGGCTTTATGGAAGGTCGCGCGGCCGAAGCGATGCGCTACCGCTCGGCTCTGCGCGCCGAGCACATCAAGGTCTTCGCAGACAGCCATGTGAAGCATGGCGCGCACGCGATCACCGCCGACCGGACGATCGAAGAACTGACTCGCGATCTCGCCTTCTTCGACGCCGACGTGGTGATTGCCACAGGCCAGCGCACCGGCAATTCGGCGACCGTAGAGGAGATCGAGACGATCGGCGCGGCGACCCATCTGCCGCTGCTCGTYGGCTCTGGCGTTACGAAGGAAAATATCGTCGAGATCCTGAAGCGCACGAATGGCGTAATCGTCGCGTCCTCGCTCAAGGAAGGCGGCGTCTGGTGGAATCCTGTGGAGCTCTCCCGCGTCAAGGCCTTCGTCGAAGCCGCGCGCCCAGGTCTGGAAGGCTGATATGAGCGAGACTTTGTCCGAGCAGATCCTGCGTGAAAATGCCGCCGTCTTCGATGCGATGGTAAACCATCGTTTCGTCAAGGACATCAAGGCCAGCAGGCTTTCGAAGGAGGTCTTCGAACGGTACCTCGTTTTTGAGGGCGCCTTCGTCGATACCGCCATTTCGATCTTTGCCTTTGCAGCCGCCAAGGCAGAGACGATCGCCCAGAAGCGCTGGCTGATCGGCGTTCTCGATGCGCTGGCCAACCAGCAGATCGCCTATTTCGAAAAGACCTTCGCCGAGCGCGGTATTGATCCCGCGACCTACAACACGGCGGTCCCCGAAGTGGCGGCGTTCCGTGACGACATGCTGGCGATTTCTCGGGATGGTGGCTACCTCGACACGGTCGCCGCCATGTTTGCCGCCGAGTGGATGTACTGGACCTGGTCGAAGGAGGCCACCCGTTACGAGATGAGCGATCCGCTGCTCAAGGAGTGGGTGGACCTGCACGCGCATGAGGACTTCGCCGCCCAGGCGTTGTGGCTGAAGGCAGAGCTCGATGACGCCGGCGAGGGCATGAGCCTGGAGGAACGTTCCCGGCTCAGCGGCATCTTCGGCCGCGCGCAGGCGCTGGAGATCGCCTTCCACGACGCTCCTTATCTCTGAGGTGAAACCATGCTCGATATAGACGGCGATCGTCTCAACGCCCGGCTCGAAACCTTCGCCGCCATCGGCGCCACGGCGAAGGGCGGCGTCAATCGCCAGGCGCTGACGGAAGGCGACCGCCGGGCGCGGCGGCTTCTGGCCGAGCTTGCCTGGGCGAGGGGGTTTCTCGTCTTTCAGGACCCGATGGCCAACCTCTTCATCCGACGCAAGGGCCGGGACGATACGCTCGCGCCGGTGATCATCGGCAGTCATCTCGACAGCCAGCCGGCCGGTGGTCGGTTCGACGGCGCGCTTGGGACGCTGTCCGCTTTCGAGGTGCTGGAGAGCCTGGAGGATGCGGGGATCGAGACGGCGCGTCCCGTTGTCGTCGTCTCCTGGACCAACGAGGAGGGGTGCCGCTTTGCACCGGGATGCATGGGATCCATGGCCTTTTCGGCGGGTGAGATCCCGGCCGCCTGGCAGGGCAAGATCGCCACCGATGGCGCCAGCTTTGCCGAGGAACTGGCGCTGACGATCGCGAGCCTGCCGGAGGCCGAGATGCTGCCGCTCGGCTTTCCGATTCACGCCTATATCGAAGTCCATATCGAGCAGGGGCCCTCTCTCGAGGCGAACGACATTCCGGTCGGCGTGGTGAGGGGTATCCAGGGCACGCGTTGGCTTGATGTGTCGGTTGCGGGGCAGACGGCCCATGCCGGCACGACGGGACTGTCGTATCGCCGCGATCCATTGCGCGCGCTGACCGCGGCGCTGTCTGGCCTCTACGAGGCGGTGATGCCAGCCGATCCGGACGCGCGGTTTACGGTTGGGCGGATTTCAGCCGAGCCTGGCTCGGTCAATGCGATCCCGGACAAGGTCCACTGCACGGTCGATATGCGTCATCCAGAGCCATCGCGGCTGGATGATATCGAACGGCTCGTGACATCGCGCATAGCGGAGGAAGTGAAGCGGCAGGGATGCACGACCGAGATCGCCCGATCGTTCGACATGGCGCCCTGCGTCTTTTCCGACGCATTGCAGCGGGCAATCGAGCAGGCAGCAGCTGCGCGCGGGGTCAAAAGCGCGGTAATGCTATCAGGGGCCTTTCACGATGCGCTGTTCGTTAATCGCGTTGCGCCGGCAGCGATGATCTTCGTTCCGTGCCGCGATGGGCTCAGTCACAACGAGGCCGAGTTTGTCGAGCCTGCGCATGCCGTCATAGGCTGTGATGTGCTGGCACAGGCGACGCTTGCAATTGCCTGCGAGGGCGAAAATCGGCGCTCATGAGTCTGGATTGAAATATTTTCAATTCGGCCAATTTGAAGGGATTACTTCCAAGGATTGATCGACAATCCGAGTTTGCCGAATAAAGTTAGACAAACTTTGGAATGCCGTTTCTTTGTAGCTCGCGAAACGAGCCCAGACGCTTGAAGCGCTTCAATTGGCAGGCGCGCGATGGGCGACGCCCGGAGCGAGGTGAAGCAACGTCATATGAAAATTGCACGAGACCGATCCTGCATATGACAAGGGTGTCGCCGACGCTCTCGCAAAACTTGGATCGCTCTAGCGAACGAAATTCGGGGCAGCCTCGGCTGTCTCGTCCTGCCTGTCGTAATGCAGTGAGCCGTCACGGCGGAGCTGTGATGCGTAACGAAATCCAAACTGACATGATCGGCTGCCGCGTGGCCTGATCTTCGCTCCTCTTGGCCAGAATCTGGGCGCTGGTCGGAGGCAAGGCCGAGGGGATGTCACCGGCGGCGTAATCCTGTCGCATGTATCTGTCGGGAAACCGTGACTCTTGCAAGCGAGTTTTGCGAGAGAATTTCCCTGATTTTCCAGGGCCGACAATCTTGTCGAGAAACTCAGGATTTCTGCGACATGTCAGAAAATTGCTCGATTACTTTACCGTCCACAAATGCCTGGTATTCCCCGCTCTCCCTTTGGAGATCCGCATGAGTTCCCGTCCAGTAGCGGTGGTTTGGTCCGAGGAACAAAACTTCGCTTTCAGCGTCCACTATGGAGAGATCGTGAGTGACAAAAACCGTGGTGCATGTCTGCTGCAACTCCGCGATTGCATCTAAAACACGCTTCCGATTTATTTCATCCAGTGCTGCCGTAGGCTCATCAAGAATAAGCAGCAGGGGTTTGGCAAGAAGTGCACGCGCAAGCGATACCCGCTGCTTTTCTCCGCCCGACAAACGGCTGCCGCGCTCGCCCACGGTTGGCTCTCCCAATTCTTGGTGACGTTGCACCACGTCATGCAGGCCAAGCCTCAGAATGACCTTTTCTATTTCCTCCTGAGGCGCTTCTACGCCAAATGCAATATTTTCAGATATCGACCAATCAAATAGAAGGCAGTCCTGCTGCACGACGCTGATACTCGACCTAAAACCACCCGCATTTCCTTCAGTGACCAACGCGCCATCGATGAGGTATTTGCCACGATCAGCCATGGACAGGCACGAGATCACCTTCAACAAAGATGATTTTCCAACGCCCGATGGGCCGACGATGAACAGCTTCCCCTTAGTCGGCACCATAAGGGAAAGGTCTGCCAATAAGTCCCGTTCATTCATCGAGATCGCTATATCAGACAGTTCCAGGGTCATCGGCAATCGATCACCGCCAATAGGCTGCGTCAGCATTTCAGGTACAGGCGTCGAAAGAAGCTCCATAAGCAATCTGGCCTCTCCCAAGGAGGAGTTCACCTCCCGATAAACCCTTGCAAAGGTTTCGACCGGCTGCAACAGCCGGATAATGTAAGTGTTCAGCAGTACTAAATTGCCGATGGTCATCGTCCCATCGGCAACATCCGAGGCCCCACGCCAGAGTACACCCGTCACGACAGCGCCGAACACAAGCGCCTGGAGAACACCAAAAAAAGCTCTCTGTTGGAATGTCAAAGCCCACGCTTGGTCGTTGACTTTGAGCTTGCGGTTTAAACGCTCAGCGAATTCATTCACCCTGTTGGCCTGCTGAACAAGTTCTGCATTAGCGACGCCATCAAGACCGAAATTCCAAGCGTCGATCCCTGTCCCCATCGCACTTTCAGTGGATCTTCTGATTTTGGCTGCCGATACGTTGGCGATGATCGCGTACAGCAGCAGCGCGGAAAATAATAGCAACGCGATCCATACGTCGATCATGAAGGCTATAACCGACGCCGCAATGATCAGCTCAATAAATGTAGGTATCAGGAAGAAGGTCAGATTTGACGTGATTTCGCGGACCGCATCAAGGCCACGCTCTACGGTTCTGCCAATCTCGTAAGTCGTATATTCCTTCAGCTTACGATACGGCAGGGAAAGAGCATGCCCGAATACATGCGTCGTTAGGTGTCTTTGAAGACGCAGGTTCATTGGTCCGAATGTAAGCCATTGGGCCTGCTCTAGAGCCCCCACAATCGCCAGGCCAATTCCGAAAGCGATTATATAGCGAGTACCTACATTGACACTCGCAGCTCCCTCGGCCAGCGCATCAATACCTAGGGAGAAGAATACTGGAAACAACGCTGAACCAATTGCGGTGAGCGTTATAGTGCATAATACCAACAGAAATAGAGCGCGCTGCTTCCCCTTGCTGAGAAGCATATTGCTTATTACCAAAAATGCATTTTGCGAGTTACCCATGAATATCACTCCGTTGCAAAGTATTACTAGGCAATAACTAAGAATATTATTCTTGGAAACTGCCAATAAATACATACTAGCACTGTTTTTATGCTTGACTAAGACGAATTTAGGAATAATTTTTCTTTTGCGGCATTTTTCGCTGCAACCTCAACCCGCAAATAGGAGGTATGTGATGACTACACAGATTCTCAATCCGCCGCAGTTTGGAACCGAAATCGAGTTCGTCGATGGGGGCGATGCTACGGTTCAAACCGCTGCAACGTGCGCCCGGTGCGACAGCAGCAGCCGCTGCGGCGCTTCCGGCAAGTCTTCCGGCTCGGCAAGCTCGGTTTCGGTCTAGAGAACGACGGCGGCCCCACATCGGGGCCGCCACTTTCACAAGGAGGGTTGCAAGATGCTTTCGGTTTCCCCGTTCGTAATCAGTTCCGCGCCGACAGATGGCGCATGGCAGCTTTTCACGCCGGTAGGCGCAGCGCGCGTTACCGACGCAAATCTTGTGGCTGCTCTTGGCGAAATTAAAGGACTTCAATCTCGCGTTCACGAACGGGAAATTGAGAAGATTTTAGAGAGTCAGACGCTCCCAGTCACGGCCGCTCAGCAGTTCCTAGAGCGCCTGAGAGTGCTCCGAAAAGTCGAAGATATGAAAAAAGTAGTGGTTTTTTCTCCGTCCCAAAAACTCGCCGATGACGTTGCGCAGTTGATACTCGATCGTGACGCTGTGTCATGCCGCTCTTCTGCAAACATTGCAGATATCGCGGGCGCCGATCTTATCCTGGCTATTCAAGATCGTTACGAGCCTGAGCTCGCCAGGAAAATATACGCCGCGTGCAAATCGAGAAGAGAATCGATCTTGCTTCATTCATATTTCGTTTTCCGACATTTCATCGTCGATGGATTCTATTCGCCGGCGATCGACCTACCCGATCATTTCAGCGGCGTCCATAATCTCGCTGGTCTTGATCGATCTTCAAAATTCAAGCCTTCTAGTTGGGCAGACTATTTCTTTTCTGATCCCTATGCGATCGAAACGCTAGCGGTACCAACATTTCCCGCCTCGCAAATCGAGTCCGCAACCGCACTCCACCTTGTTTATATGCGGCTTCGCCCACTCATCGCAGATGGTGTTTCTCCGCTCTTCCCGGACGACCTCAGCACCGTGATCGAATTGAATCTCGACACTGGCCGCATTGAACGACACAGGGGAGTACATTCAAATTTCAGCTCATCACCACGTGATATTTAGGGAGAGACCGTCCATGCGACACGCAATAATATCGTCGGTCAACCAAATCGCACACGCAAGCCAGTTTGTTGACCCAGAAGTTGAAAGCGAAATCCGCACTTTTCACCAGCATTGTATCTCCGTTGCCGGCTCCCCACTAGAAAGCGCTCTGAGCCAGCCATATCTAACGGTCGAAGACTTAAAGCGGGCGGAAGCCTTCGAAACAAGGTTTTCCCATATCACTGGAACGATCTCACTCGGGAAAAATATCCCTGAATCGATCTGGCGACTACCGTCTCTTGAAAAGGGTGGAACAAGGTCTGTCGACTTCCAGACTATTTGCCAAATCTTCTCACAAGCTCTTGGCGCTGACCAGGCCCGACGGCGACCTTATCCCTCGGGCGGCGCCCTCTACAGTGTTGAAACAGTCGTTATCCTGGGGAACATCTCAGGACGAGACGCAGACTTTGATGTTTTGCATTACCTGCCGGTAAGCAACGCTTTCGAGGTGCTTCAAGGGGAATATGATAGCGCCTCATATAACGATATCTATAAGATCGATCACGCTGCGTTCTACGTAGTGTATCTGATCAGCCTCAAAAAGGCGATATTCAAGTATCGATCGCGCGGTTATCGGCTCGCACTGATGGAAGTCGGATCGATGTACCAACAGATGCTTCAAATTGCCCAACAGCAAGGAATTCGGTCCCGCGTTCTATCTGGCTTTTCTGAGTACGCTCTGGCGAAGAGATGCGGGCTGGATAGCCGCATTCTGTTGCCGGGAATCATTCAGGCTTTTGCCTATCCGGAGGACGACTAGTGCAACATTCATATCGCAATTTCGCCTCCAGCACACCGAGATATCGGCTAACACCAGCCTATCCGGCTTGCATCTATGAACCTACCGTCTTCTCAGCAGATGACACCAACGATCTCAACGGTCACGGGTTTGGTTTTGGCCCAGGCGTGGCGGTCAAAGCCATGGGAGAATATTTTGAACGCTATACGGCGTTCCGAGCTGTAACCTCTACACAATCAGGTGCCATTGCAGACATGCGACTTAGCGTCGATGAACAGGCCGCATTGGTGTTTGCGCTCCAGCAAACCTGCCACGATGATGTTCGCGACGACGTGCACGGCACGAACTTCCGTCTTGTAGACGTTAGCCGCTTGGGCTCCGATAGCAAAGCTCTCTACCCGGCAATTCTTCTGTCATTGCACAGTTTTGACGCACAGCGCGACGCTCTATTCGCACCGATACGTGATACGTCCGGTTCGGCAATACATCGCAATGAACTCGACGCGTTTCGGGGCGCGCTGTTGGAGTTCGTTGAAAGGCAGTGCACAACGGCTATGTGGGTTTCCCGACGCTGCAACGCTATCGAGGGGAACAGTCTGCGGGGCAGCCTCACAGATGGGAAAGCCCAGAAAATTCACGATCAAATGTCTTCCAATGGCAGCCTGAGATTAATCGACATTTCCTTCCTGGCGGGGGTCAGCGTCAAGTGTTGCGAGTACCGCTCGAACGATGCAGATGCATTAGTCAATTTCTCCTGCGGCTGCTCTGCTGATCTCAATCCCGAAATGGCAACAACGAAGGCTTTTACAGAAGCTTGGCAAACATCTCTACTGCTTCCCCAAATGGAATTCTTCAACAGTCGAGACTACGGCAGCACGTTTCTCAAAGAAAATTTCCAAGCCGCGAACAAAGCAGGATTTGAGCTTGGCGTCGAAGTCGCTCCACTGGAGATAGGAACGAGCGTACCAGACAGGAATATCGAGAGGCTCAAAGAAAATATTCTATCTGTCTCCAGCAATATCTATGTATACTCTCGCGCTATCAACCTGCCTGGAACCCAGCTGCACTTTTGCCGAATCGTATCTCCGGATTTCTTTATCCATATGAACCCGGGCGATCATAATAATAATGATAACAAGTGGATAAGCCTGTTTTGTACAGATGAAATGAAGCGTTTGGAGCCAATGCCCTTTTCATGAGGTTAAAGCGAGATTTCCCGCTTTAACCTCTTTGGAGCCTACTCTTCCTGCTTGTTTGACCGTCTTGATACGTTGACGCCCAAACCGATGCCCTTGGCAATTGATGAGCGCCGAGCGGCATAAGAGGGGGCAACCATCGGGTATTCGGGCGGAAGACCCCACTTAATCCGATATTCGTCAGGGTTTAGATTGTACTGAGTTTTTAAATGCCGTTTCAGCGAGCGGAACTTCCGGCCGTCTTCCAAGCAAATTAAGTGATCCTTTTCTATCGATTGTTCGATAGGCACAGCTGGGCGCTGATGCGAGGCGAACGAAGGCTTTGTTTCCGGTACAGCTTCAGGAACCTTATGCCCCTGTCCTAACGCGGCTTGAACGCTTGCGATAAGTGAAGGCAAGTCCTGCACGGGAACATCGTGTCTGCTTACGTAGGCGGTAACGATGTTTGCCGTTAGTTCCGTTATGTTATCAGATGAAGAATCTTTAGATTTAGAATACATGGAACAACCTACCTCTTTTCGAGGATAGATCACATGCGTGGTGCTCAGATGGCCGAGGTATACCTCGCCTCATCTGAGCCAGCAGTTATCTACGCCAGCGAAAATTACCTGCCGACTCCAAAGCAAATGTCCCACTAGAGAGATATTTGCGTAGAGAACAAAACGACAGTCAGAAAGTCGCTTTTGCAGATTTAGATAAGGTTGGATCTCAAGATGGTATCCTCGCTCATTTTGCCTGTTTCCTCACAGGTATCAAAAAATTATAATCGGTCAAGTTAGATAAAGTTATCGGACGCAACAAATACGTGTGGGTTTGATAGGTTCCAGCTGTGCAATCCCGTCCGAGATGGAGCTCGAGTCGGGTTTCGAGGCGGTGAAGGCGACATTCGATGCGTCGCTGCTCGACACCTTTGCCGCGGTGCTCGGCATCATTCCGAATTTCGAGGCGGCGGCTGAGCGTTGTCTAGGCCCGTAGCAGCCCAGTGCCCCGGAAGTTCATGATCAGCCCAGACCGCGGCTCAGTTTTATGTCGCCAGCCGACGGGCTGGGAAGTCAGACATTCCACCCCTCCGTGCTTCACCGCATTTGAGCTTGAAACAGCGTCAGTGTCTTATCCGGGTCAGGATCCGGAGTTAGATGCCCGTATCGTGCACAAAAATGTCATTGCGACCCCACCGGCAATCGAGGAACCACTCCGTGCAGCGAACGTTTATGATTGCCAACAATGGAGGCTTTCATGGACACGGAGCACGTGAGACGCCGGGCGTTCGAGAAGCGGGAGCCGGAGGGTCGTCCGGAAGGCCAGGATCGACGTTGGTATGAGGCTGAGCGCGAACTGGCCGAAGACGACGACTTGCCCCAGACGTCTTCGCCTTCGCATCGCAGCGCGACAACGATACCTGGAGACGAAAAGGCGAGTTCAGATGCCATTTCGTCAGAAGGCGGGCCTGGTTCGCTCAAGCCGGGTGAACTGGCCTCCGAGAATAAGTAACTAAGGAACAGCCTGTGCTGCAGAAGCCGGAACCTGATTTTCGAACGATGTCCGAAGCTGTACAGGCCTGGCATCGCCATTATGGCATTATCCCCAATGAGCAGTCGACAAGCGTACTCTGCCTGGCCGCGATAGAACTATACAACGAGGGTTACCGGTCCTTGGACGAGATTGCCGCAATGCTGATATCCACTTATGTTGGCCAAGAGGCCACCAGGGTAAACGCGCCGACGTCGGCTGCTGTTCATTGAGGCTGGTCGGTTCCATTCAGCGACGCCCGCCGGGATCCCGTCGTAGTCGATGATATAACAACCAAAAACCGCGCCGCCCTAACATCAGCGCAGCAGCCTTCGCTCCAGAAACGCCTGCATGTCACGGCGTCCGTCCACGACGCAGTAGACAACGACATCAGTGGCCTGCGATAGATCATGCGTCACGGCTTATGGTGCAGTTCCCGATATTCGGAGATTCCGATACCCGCCAACTCCTTCGGTACATTTCCGCCGGCGGGGAGTGCTTCAAGCTCGGCGCAGGTGCTTTCAATTTCCGTCAGGATGCGCTCTGCCGCCTCGGTCCCATCGCGGCTAGCGATGATGCGATAGAGCTCCTCGATGTCGCGTTCCGCTTCAGCAAAACGACACGATATGGCATCAGGATTGGCTGTCGGCTAGACGCTTGCGGATGCGCGAAAAGGCGTCCGCAACGGGGCGCACTTTGCCTTCCTCCACTTGCCGGTTGGTGAGCGCCAGTACCTTCAGGAGCGCCAGCGTCTCTTGTGTTT
>NZ_JBFTQH010000058.1:0-27844 GCF_056398905.1 Rhizobium sp. 01T417
TTCAATGAGAAGTTCGCCGAATACGACCTCACCGCCAACATTGCCTTCAGCTGCGATGACACCTATGCGCTGGTGTCGCTGGTCTCTGCCGGGCTTGGCATCGGCTTTGCCCCGGAATGGACGCTTGATCTTCCCAATCGCGGCTTTGAACTGAAGAAGGTAAGCGGGATCGACTTTAGGATCGGGCTTGGCATTGCCTGGAACAGAGAGGATCCAACCGCTGGCCGTGATGATATCGTCGACATTGCGCGGTCGCTGGCACGGCGCGGCTGACAACATAGACTACGGATCTAGGCAGGGTCGGTTGCCCGCCGCTCTTTGTTGCGCTCGCCGAGACGCGATGATGTGGGGGATTGCCATCTGAACCTGTTGATTCGCGGCAGCCACGGATACTCCTAACCTCTGTCGCCTCCCTTGGGGGGCGTATGTCGTTATTCCATGTAAAACGCCCGGATTTGTAGGGAATCCGCTCATTCAGGCGACTGACAAGAGAGATTCGCGAGCTTTGTCGATCTACCATCGATAACCAGAATCAAATCATGATTTGCCCCTGCAGGAGAATCCCCGGGCTATCAATCAAGTCTCAAAACGCCGGGTTATGCACACTTCTATGCTCGCTCACCGAAACTGCTGCCACCGATTTTGCCCCCGTACTAAGCGGGGTAAGCGGGGGTAAGCTGGGGCTGCTTCTGGCGATTAAACAAGCTGAAGACAAGCTTGCGCGGTTCGATGAGATTGTTCGCCGCAGCCCGATAAGACCGGGTTTCACCGAACGGGCCCATTTCCATGAAGCTGCTGCCAGCATGTGGATTTCCAGTGAGCTTGTCCATGTCGAAGATCTGGTTCTCCTCGATGCCGACCGTGATGTTCGTGCCCCTACGCACAAAATCACAATTGCGCAGTCGATCCTCCGGACACGGCGAAGGGCGGTGAGCGCAGAGCCGGATTGGGCGACAGGTAAAGTTGGGATCGAAGCGATCGTTGGTCGATCCTATCCGCTGACGATGACATTTAAAGGCCGGTCTTTTGCTGACCGCAGTTTCCCGATCGCATTGACGCGGTTTTCGAACGAGACGGCTGCCCCACCTTCGACTAGATCAGGTCTTGGAGGTTGGACAGGGCGGGGTCCTGCAGAAAACCCAAGGCTGGGCGACGATGAACGTTTGACGCTCTCGTGATAAGATAGCCAGGGCGGCCCCTCTGTAAATTCGCGTGCCGATTTTCATTGCAGAGTGAAGAGAAGGTCCAGGGTGAAAAAATTACGTCGCACATGCTATCCTTGGTTGCGGTGAAGTTTCTTTGTACTGTCTCGTCAATTCCTGGGAACTGTTGCACCGTTAAATTGATTTTCGCAACGACCATCAATAAACTGGATTTTAACCAGTTCTTGGGGAGAGGCGTCTATCTCTCGAAAGTGCCGATGAGTCGCCGCGAGAGGATCACGATGACGCGAAATTGGACATTAGGATCAGAAGGAGCGCGACGCTCGAGCCGAGCGGCTGCGTCATGACGACCGCCCAGCAGTTAATCTCGC
Organism: Rhizobium sp. 01T417; assembly: GCF_056398905.1. Taxonomy (NCBI): domain Bacteria; kingdom Pseudomonadati; phylum Pseudomonadota; class Alphaproteobacteria; order Hyphomicrobiales; family Rhizobiaceae; genus Rhizobium; species Rhizobium sp. 01T417. The sequence continues at coordinate 1,535 of NZ_JBFTQH010000058.1, forward strand.
TCTTGAAGAGCCACGTTGACGGCGACGACGAGCAATTTCTGACGATTGCGCTGCAGGCTGCTGCGAATGAGGCCCGAAGAGGCCACGGCAAACTCGCAATGCAACTTCGTGAACTTGTCGACGCCGCGCGTGCCAACATGGATCGTGGGTCCGGGCGGAAGAAGGCTCCTGTACCCCTCGCGCAGCCGCGAGGCGATCTCGCGAACCTCGTTGCCGTTCGCTATGCCGACGTCAGGTTGTCGAGCATGGTTCTTCCGACTGAGCTCGAGGCTCGGCTGAAGCGTGTCATCCTCGAGCAGCGGCAGCAGCACAAACTGCGCAGCCATGGACTGACACCACGTCGCAAGCTGCTGCTTGTCGGTCCGCCGGGATCCGGAAAGACCATGACGGCCGCTGCTCTCGCCGGTGAACTCCACACGCCTTTGTTCACCGTTCAGCTCGATGGATTGATGACGAAATTCATGGGGGAGACCGCTTCGAAGCTGCGACTGGTGTTTTCGGCTATGCACGAAACCAAGGGCGTCTACTTTTTCGACGAATTCGACGCCATCGGGGCGAAGCGAGCTGAACGAAACGACGTCGGGGAGGTCCGGCGCATCCTCAATTCGTTCCTCCAGTTCCTCGAAGAGGATGAGAGCGACGGTCTGGTGGTGGCCGCGACGAACCATCCGGAACTGCTCGATCCTGCACTCTTCCGCAGGTTCGACGACGTCATCGAGTACAGTTTACCGAGCGCCGAGGTCGCAACGGGCATTTTTCAGGCACGGCTCTCCAGCTTCGACACTCGCGATATCAATTGGGCAAAAGCAGTTTCCGACGCTGCGGGTTTGAGTCAGGCCGAGATCGTCAGGGCCGCGGCTGACGCGGCAAAATTGGTCATCCTTTCCGACCGGGAACGCATTACCCAGAACGATCTCGTCATTGCGATCGCCGAACGCAAAGGAGCGGCGTCGCAGTAAACGATGGCAGAAGAACCACCGCGTCCACTCCAACACGTCTATCTGCCCGGTCATGGGGACATTCAACACTACACTGCCAGAGGTGGCGGTGGCGGCGTGGACGTCCCGGCGCGCGAGCGAGCCGAACATGCGGGAAAGCTGACCGAAGCTCTCACGCGCGCCATTGCGGATGCCGACGTCCGGTTGAAGGCCCGCGAGCCGGAACTTGCCGGCGGAACGCCTGGTTTTTATCTCGAATTTGAGCTGCCCTCATCGCAGGGCGAGATCGTCGATAAGCTCGAAAACCGCCAGGGCAAGTTTCCGATCGAACTCGTCAGCGTTCGTCCGGTGGGAGAGGGAGGGGACACGATCGCCGCCACTGTATTCGTTCCTGAACGGCAGCGAGACTACTATCTGAAAAAGGTCGCTCAATATCGCGACGAGGACCGAATTCAGAAAGTGGAGGTCGACGGGGAGATCGTTGAGAGGAACAACGGCCCCAAGAACGAAGTGCTGGTGGCTTCCCTCGAAACCGCACGCCTGGCGGTAGCAAGGTCCCTCTATACCGACGACGAGGCGTTCTTTCCGGCCCCTGCGACCGGCATTTGGTGGGAGGTCTGGCTCCGCCTCGGGACAGTGGACACCTTCGCGGCGGCGGCGCGGCGATTGGAGTTGCCCCTCCGTCAACATGCTCTGCAGTTTCCGGAGCGCGAGGTGTTGATCGTCCATGCTACTGCCGAGACGCTCGGCCGGATCATCGCGAACACCGATGCGATCGCGGAGCTGAGAACGGCCCGTGATACCCCGGCTTTCTTCATGGAAATGGATGGCGCGGAACAGAGAGTATGGGTTGCGGAAACGGCGGGCCGCATTGTTGCCCCCGATGAAGACGGGCCTGCAGTTTGTCTTCTTGATTCCGGTTCGACACGCCGCCACCCCCTGATTCAGCCGGCTCTTGCTCAGGCGGATCAGCAAGCATTTGATCCGGGCTGGAACGTCGAAGACATCAGCAATCAGGGCCACGGCGGGCATGGCACCCAGCTTTCGGGCGTCGCCCTCTACGGTGACTTGACCGACAGTCTCGCCGGCGATGGACAGATCGTCCTGACACACCGTCTGGAGTCGGTGAAGATCCTGCCCGACCACGGCGCAAACGATCCCGACCTCTTCGGCGCGATCACTGCCCAATCGATCGCGCGGGCCGAGATCGTGGCACCGAACCGGCCCCGGGCGATCTGTCTCGCACTTACCAGTGATGGCGATCACTGGCGCGGCCGCCCCTCGTCGTGGTCCGCCGCGCTCGATAAGCTCGCCTATGGCGCCGATAACGCGCCGCGACTGATCGCGGTCTCTGCAGGCAATATCCGGGAAGACATCCACCAGAACGACTATCTCGAACGCAACGATGCCACGCCGATCGAGAGCCCGGCGCAGGCATGGAACGTACTGACAGTCGGTGCCTTCACCGAGAAAACAACGATCACTGATCCTGTCTTCAATGGATGGGGTGCGATGGCGCAGGTCGGCGATCTTATGCCTCGCAGCCGCACCTCCGTCAGCTGGAACCATGATTGGCCGCTCAAGCCGGATGTCGTGTTCGAAGGCGGCAATCTCGGCATCGATCCAGCCACGCTCGTCGGAGACCAACTCGACGACCTCGCCCTCCTGACGACCCACCGGACGCCAGAGAACCGTGCGTTCACGACGACCGGCGAAACCAGTGCGGCAACGGCGCTTGCGGCAAGAATGGGCGCGCGCATCCTTGTTCAGCGTCCAACCCTGTGGCCTGAAACAGTCCGAGCCCTGATCGTGCATTCGGCAGAATGGACGCCGGCGATGAAGGCCCATCTCGGCGCGATCAACAAGAACGCGCTGCTGCGGCGCTATGGTTTCGGGGTGCCGTCCATAGTGCGGGCGCTCGGCAGTCTCAACAATGACGTTACCATGGTCGTCGAGACCGAGATGCAGCCCTTCATCACCGGCGGAAGCAAGATCGAAACCAAGGATATGGTGCTGCATGAGCTGCCCTGGCCAACACGGGAGCTCGAAGCTCTTGGCGAAACTCAGGTTCAGCTGCGGATCACGCTGAGCTATTTCATCGAGCCAAACCCAGGTGAGCGCGGCCAGACCCGGCGTCACAGCTATGCCTCGCATGGATTGAGGTTCGCTTTGAAGCCGAGCGACGAGCGCGCCGACGTGTTCTTGCGCCGTATCAATGCTGCCGCGGGCGCCCGGCCGCCGGCAAGGGCGGCCGGCGACGCAGGTTGGACACTGGGGCCTGTGCTGCGCAATCGGGGTTCCCTACATGCGGATATCTGGGAGGGCAATGCAGTCGAGCTTTCCCAGCGTGATGCGATTGCCATCTATCCGACCGGCGGCTGGTGGCGGGAGAACACGGGGCAGAGAAGGGGCGATACGGTCGTTCGATATGCGCTTGCGGCAACATTGCGAACCGCGGCGGAGGTCGATCTCTATACCCCGATCAGCACCCGCATTCAGCCAGAGGTGGCCCCTGAAATCCTGATTGAGACTTAGCCCAGGAATAGCCGCTCAAGGAAGGGCTATCTTATTCTCGTAGCTTGATCTCGGAAACGAAAGCTTCCCCGATGTGCATTCGGGCGCTGTAACTCCCGGCATGTGCTACTCAGGACCGGCTGATCGTGGGCGATGCGATGGCGTAACCGGCATAGACAAAATTCCAAACTACACTTCCGGATTGGTCGATTTGGCCGACGCGGGAAGACCGCTTTCAGCTTTCCTCGCCCGCCATGTCTCAACCAGGAAGGTCGCCATGGTGCCGGACAGGTTCACGGCAAGTTCTGCATGACGGGGCTGCGGCTTGGCCTTCTTGGGGCCGGGACTATGTGCATCACCCAGCTTACTGCGCAGAGATCCGAGGAGTTCGACAATCTGCTGACAACTGCCTAGGAGCTGCTTGAAGGTCTGCTCCGTATGGTCGTCGGGCGCCAGACGGAGGACCTTGGCAAGCTTCCGATACAGAACCGGAAGATCAGCATTGTCCGGATATTCAACTTGCGCTTCGTCGAGGATCCACTTGCAGACGTCCTCAAGAAGGGTACGCGCCAATGTGATGGCGCCGCGCGGATCGTCGGCGCGCCGCTCGACCGCAGCGATCCATCGATCATGGACGTCGTCCGGATCGAAGGCCTGCAGGGCCGCACTAATACCGTGATCAGCCGGGCTGCCTAGAACCGCGCGCTGCATTTCATAGACGGGAGATCCCGAAATTTTCCTCGCCACGGCAAGACGGAAATCGTCATGCCGCAGGTGACTGTTCAACTCCGCGACTATGGATGCCTGAGCCTCCGGCGTCTGAACAACAGGCGCGGTGACTTCCTCAAGGAATCGGAATAGCTGGGCTTGCGAACAGGTCAGGAAGCCAAGGTGGATCAGCATCTCGTCGGTTTCCCAATCGTAGTTCCGCACCGTGTGCTGATAGATATCGTCGAGGATGCCGCCAGAAGAGCCGTACGGTGAGGGGATTTCCGCGACGGGCCATGCCCGCTGTACGAACTCGACCTCCTCCATTTCCGTCGCCAACGGCCGCGTCTTGAACACCGATAGCAGCCGACGGCGTGTGATCTCGGTAATCGCGGGTTGCCCGATCTCTTCCAGTTTCGCAACTTGCTCGGAGAGACGATAGCTGCTGACTTCCTGCAGAAGCTTCTTTGCCAAGGGCAGAAGCTCTTCTGTAGGAACGACCGTGAGCCGACTTATGGCGTACTTGTACTTACTGTTGAAGGCTTCGGATCCATCGCCATCCGCCAGGCCAAGGCGTTTGCAAACGGCGGGCACATCATAGGCTTTGAAGTCCGCGATTGCATTGGCAAGCTCGGTGCGAAGATCGCGGATCATTTGTGGTGGTGGGGACGTCATTGGTGATGATCAAATCAGGATGCGTTGGACTACGTCAAGGGTGAGTTCGTCGTTGCGGCGCTCCCATAGGTGATAAGGGCATTATCGAACAAATTCAGTGTTCTTGTTTCAATTGCCCTGCTGGTCGTAGGTTCATTCCCGTTCAAGACCATGCCGTCACTAGCGGCAGGGAGGCAATGTTGAAATCGATCAGCTCTCAGATAATATTATGACCGAGATTTCGGCGGCGCGCTTAGTGTGGTTTCACTGTAATGAAAGACAAGAAAGTCGGCAGGCGAGCCACACTGTTGGACGTTGCGAAACGAGCTGGGGTGGGTACCGCCAGTGTGGATCGTGTACTAAACGACAGGGGCAATGTCAGTGAAGAGGTGAGCAAGAAAGTTCTGCAAGCCGCTAGGGAGCTAGGTCTCCGGCGAACTCTTCCTCAGGCTCATCGGAGGATAATCCGAATCGATGTCGTCCTGCCACGTCCAGAACTGCCGCTGATCGGCAGACTTGGATACGAGTTCAAAAGGCTGGTAGGTGTGCTGGATCGCTCGATAATCCTTTATAGAACCGTTCTGGACGACGAGCGACCGGAGACTCTTGCTAGGGCATTGGTCCGGACAACCTGCGACGCGGTGGTCTCCTACCTGCCAGACCATCCGCTAGTCCACGCGGCTGTAGAGGATCTGAGCTCCAGAGGCATACCACTCGTAACTGAGTCTCGGACGTCCCGGGCTCGACACGGATCGGATACGAAGGGATTGACCACGTCGAAGCCGGCCGTACGGCAGGTTATTTCGTAACCCGTATGGCGCGTTCGCCTGGGGCGCGGCGCAGTTTGTAACGGGCGAGCTTTAGTTGGGTCACGCTCTCCTGCCATTTGCGCGGAGATGACGGCCAGGTGGACCTGTCGTAGCCTGGTGCCCCGACGGGTCTTCCGCAAATGCGACAGAGCGGACACCGACACGTTCTGAGAGGCGACCCATATGATGCCGCGGGCCTCGCCTTTGGCGGACGTAGCACTGGCAGAGCAGGGAGTCGTCTACAGCCAGTTTCACATAACCGCCCTCTGTGCTCCGGCACGAGCTTCTTGGCGCGCCTGCGAGGATATCGACAGATCGCCGAGTCTCACTTCTCGGCGATCTGACTAAATTGCTCGGCCCGAGCGGCAACCGCCGAATGGAACCGCCCAAAACTCGCCCCGGGGCATTCAGGCGTAAAATTGGATCATCGATTCCGCCGGCAGCACCCTAATCCGAGAGGCGTTTCCAGCCGCTCCGAACCGCTCGAATCTTTCGAGGCACACAGCCTGCATGCGAGCAATGCCGGGTTTCAGCATGCCGCGAATGTCGAAGGATCCCGGATTGGCCTTGAGGTACTCCCGGGCCGAACCGGTAAGCGCCATGCGCAGATCCGTATCGATGTTGATTTTTCGAACTCCCATTCGAATGGCGTTTTCAACTTCCTCCAGCGGGACCCCGTAGGTCTTGGAGATATGACCGCCGCTCTCATTGATGAGATCCTGGAGATCCTCGGGCACCGTGGATGCTCCATGCATCACCAGATGCGTGTAGGGCAAACGTTGATGGATCGCGGCGATGACATCCATCGCCAGTATGTCGCCCGTGGGCTTGCGGGAGAACTTATACGCGCCGTGCGACGTTCCGATCGCGACCGCCAACGCATCGACCCCTGTTGCCGCGACGAAATCTGCTGCCTGCTGCGGGTCGGTCAGCAACTCTTCGCGCTCGAGCGTCCCCACGAGGCCGTGACCGTCCTCTTGTTCGCCGCCTCCCGTTTCCAGTGAGCCAAGAACACCGATTTCGCCTTCGACCGAGACCCCGCGCGCATGGGCGTACGCGACGGTCCTGGCGGTCACATCGACGTTGTACTCGTAGCTGGCTGGCGTCTTGCCGTCAGATTCCAGCGAGCCGTCCATCATCACGCTCGTGAAGCCGAGTGCGATCGCACTTTCGCAGACTTCTGGTGTTGACCCATGGTCTTGATGGAAGCAGACCGGCACCTTCGGAAATCCCTGCGCCGCAGCCTTTACCAGACCGCTTAGAAGGACATCGTCGGCGTACTTGCGCGCGCTTTGACTCGCTTGGACGATCACCGGGCTATTCGAGCGTTCGGCCGCTCTGAGCACTGCCAGGAGAGTCTCCAGGTTGGTAATGTTGAAAGCGGGAACACCGTAGCCGCGCTCGGCGGCATGGTCGAGTATTTGGCGCATAGAAGCGAGTGTCATGAAGGTTCCTCCTGGTGTGTGGGTTCGCCACCGTGTGGCGTGTATGGCTTCGAGATTTTCAGTTCGGGAAGGCTCTATTGATCTCGGCGATTTCTTCGGCGCGAAGGGGCGAAGTCTTCCTGTCGCCGAGAATGAAGAACAGTTTTGCTGTTTCCTCGAGTTCCTCGTAGGCATAGACCGCCTCTTCGAGACTGGCGCCCGAGACGATCGGCCCGTGGTTCGCGAGCAGCATGGAGCGGTGATCCCGGGAGACCTTCTTTACTTCGTCCGCCAACGCCCGATCACCCGGACGGAAGTAGCGGACGAGGGGGAGCCTGCCGACCCGCATGACGTGATACGCGGTCAGTGGAGGCAAAACATTTTCCGTCTGCTCGTGGCAGAGACAGGAGACAGCCACCGAATAGGTCGAGTGGAGGTGCACGACTGCACGAGCCGCCGGACGCTCCTGGTAGACTGCCAGGTGGAAGAAGTATTCCTTGGAGGGAGGATCTCCGCTGATCAGCTCACCCTCCGGTGAAAGCTTCGAGATCCGTTCTTCCTCCAGAAAGCCGAGGCTTGAATTCGTTGGGGTGACGAGAATGCAACCGTCGTCCAGCAGCACTGACAGGTTGCCCGCGCTACCATGGGCGAGTTGTCGCGTGTATAGAAGGCCGCCCATAATCACGAGCTTTCGGCGCAGTTCAGCTTCGCTGGTCATGGCCGGCTCTCCCCCGACAGTGCTGCTAGTGCCTCCTCGAAGAAGTTTGCACCGCCGAAGTTCCCGGACTTCAGAGCGAGTGCCAAGCCCTTCTGGCGGCTGACAAGGACGGGAACGCCGGGACTGACCTCAGGGCCGATTGCTAGATCCCCGAGATCAAGTGCTTGCGCTACAGCCCCGGAAGTCTCGCCGCCAGCTACCACAAGGCGGTTGACCCCGCCGTCCACGAGCTTGCGCGCCGTGTCGGCGAACAACCCCTCAAGTCTCTCCGAGACCGCTTCCCGGCCATAGCGCGCCTGCGCCGCCGCAACGTCCTCCGGCGTGCCAGAAGAGTAAACCAGGGGCGCGTTTCCGTGATTGGCTCGGATGAAGGAAACGACATCGTTCGATGTCGTTCGCCCGCTCATCACGTCGTCGACTGAGACGGTCATTGCCGGATGATTGCGTGTGTGGACGTCAATCTGGCCTCGTGTCGCGCCGGAGCAGCTTCCGGCCAGAATTGCTTCGGGACCGCTGACGCCTTCGAAGCGCCCGCGCGCTCCCTTGGCAAGACCACTGGCAATGAAATTCGAGGCAAGGCCAAGCGCTATCCCCGATCCACCGGTTAAAAGCGGTGAGTCGGAGCAGGCGAGTCCAATGGAAACAAGATCCGCGTCACTGACTGCGTCCACGACGACGAGCGTTTCCCCGCGATCTGCACTGGCCTTCAGGGCCGTTCGAATGGCATTCTTTCCTCCCCGAACGGTTTCCGTCGCTACCAGGCCGACTTCGGTACTGGTTTGCAGCCGGAGCCAACGCCGGATGTTTGCGTCGGTCATGGGTGTCAACGGATGGTTCTGCATCCCGGATTCGTTGAGGAGCTTGTCGTTGACGAAGAGATGCCCTTGGTACAGCGTGCGCCCCATGGCGGGGAATGCAGGGCAGGCGACAACGCCCTTCACGTTCAATGCGTCGGCGAGCGCTTCCGCAACGGGGCCGATGTTGCCTTCCGGCGTGGAATCGAATGTCGAGCAATACTTGAAAACGACTTGGCGGCAGCCCTGCGCCTTGAGCCAGTGGAGGGCTTCGAGAGATCGTTCGACTGCTTCCTTGGATGGAACCGATCGCGTTTTCAGGGAGATCACTCCCGCCTCGATATCAGGCGAGGCATCGCCTTCCGGAATGCCCATAAATTGCGAAGTGGCCAGGCCGCCCTGTCTGGGAAGACCTTTGGCGAGCGTATTGGCGATATCGCTCGCGCCCGTGAAATCATCTGCGATGACGCCGAGTAGCATCTCTTACTCCATGACCAGTGTTTTCATGCGCGTGACGGCGGCCTCGGGGGCCGTCAGGACGGGTGTGTTCACCTTGCGTCTGACCTCCTCGGCTGCGCGAGAGGTCGAAAAATGCGCCAGCATGATCGCGTCCCGTTCGGCAAACCGAGGGGCCGTGTCAGCGACAAGACGATTATGCATGGTTACCTCACCGCGCCGCAGCAAATCGATCGCGTCGGGAACGACGATCGTTTCGAGTGTGCTCGCCGACCCGGCCTCCTTGGCGAACTGTCGGAATTCATCCTCCATCGTGGATACCGCGGGGGCGAAGGTTGCCAGCATGCCAATCCTATTGCCGGCTGTGATCGCCTCCCGGAACATTGCCTCGTTCGGCCGCAAGATGGGGAGCGGTAGAACCTCGACCATTCGGTCGATAGCCGGACCGAAGGCCGAACACGTGATGAGGATGCCATCGGCTCCAATCCGCTGCGCGTAGCGGCCAAAATCGACGAAACGCCCGATCAATGCCTCGGAAATGTCGGCACCTTCTTTGGCGCGATCGATGGTTAGGCCGTCGTCCAGCAGATTAACCGCTTCGGCTTCCGGCCAGTGTGTCGACATGGCGGTGTTCACCGGTTCCATGGCTACGGGCGTCGCGTGAAAGAGAACAATGCGGGGTCGAGCTTTCGTCATAACGTCCTCCTTTCCTACGCCGCGAGCCGAACACGCGGTACAAGTCCGGACCGGGCGTAGATCCCGGCGGCCTTTGTGTCGGTGAGGTGCTGGACAAAAGCCTGCGCAACTTCAGGATTCGGTGCGTCGGAGAAAACGGCTGCGGAGAAATCGGTATGCTTCTGGTAGGGCTCGGGAAAAGGACCGACCACCTCGATACCGTCGATCGACATCAATTCGCTAACCTGCTGCACGGCGAGATCAGCGTCGCCGGAGATCAATTTGTCCGCCGTGAATCCGGCATGGATTATGGTGGCCTTTTCATTGATCTCGTCGGCGATCCCGAGGCGTTCGATCACGTCCCTGAAATGAATGCCGCTGGCACCTGTCTGCGAATAGGCGACCGATCGTGCCGAAAGGAGTGCCTGCTTGAATGAGTCCGGGGTCGAGATATCGGGCAGGGATTCGCCGCGGCGTGCGCCGAGGCCGAAGCTGGCGCGTGCGAGGGGTCGAACGGATCCGCCGAGCAATATCCCTGCCTGGACCAGTTCATCGATGGGCTGATCGATGGCGATCAGAACATCTGCCCGTTCACCCCGGCGGACTGCGTCAATCAATACGCCCGTCGGATTCCATTCAACATCAATGTGATGACCAAGAGATTCCCATGCAGGCAGTAACTCCGTCTTCAACGCGAGCTCGACAGCGAGTGTACTCATAGCCTTCAGTTCAATGCTCATATGTCCTCCCTGTGCCACCTCGCTTGGGGCAATAGCCACCAGCACTATCGTCGTGCCGGTCTGTCAGGCCCCGCATTACAGGGGGTGGCCTTGGCTCGGTCAACTTCGCTTGACGGCTTTTCATGAGGTGAAAATCGCACGGCATCAGATCCGAGTTAGATCGATTGCGTGCCCCTGAATTGATTTTGACATTGTGAAAATTATCCCGATGAAATGTTGACCGGGAACGGCCTCAATCCTACCCTCCGGGTGGAGGAAACATTGGGAGGAGCTTATGGAAGCGGCTAATCATCGCGCTTGGCGCGAAGCCCAGTCTCGGCAGAGCCAGTACAAGATTTCGACCACAGATTCTGGCAAGAGCGAAGGTAAAAGCATCCAGTCGGTAGACAGGGCCATTTCCATACTGGAGGCCTTGTCGCTCAGCGATGCCCCGTTGATGCTCAATGAGATTGCAAAGGTTGTTGAGATCAACCTTTCAACCTGCCACCATCTGATCAAGACGCTTGTGAGAAGAGGCTACGTTGTCTACGGCGGTAGAAACGGTGGTTATTCGCTTAGTTCGCGGCTAGAGACCATATCTCGCCAGTCGGCCAGAGATTACAATCTGGCGGAGTTTGTCCGCCCCAGCCTGCAGGAACTGAACGTCAACTTGCGCGAGGCCGTACAGATGGCCGTCCTGCGCCGAGCCGCTCTGGTGACCCATATTCAACTACCCTCGCACATCGCCCCGCAACTCGATCTTCGCGAGTACACGAAACTCCATACGGTCCATGCAACCGCCCCCGGAAAGGCGATCCTTGCGTGGCTGCCTGAGAACGAGCTGGCGCGCGTAGTGGCCGACAACGGGCTCACGGCGTTCACGGAAAAAACGATTACGTCGCTGGGCGGGTTGATAGAAGAACTGCGGCTTGTGCGGCGTTCGGGCTTTGCAATGGACGATGGTGAATTCCGTGCAGACCTCGTCGGGTACGGGGCGGTCGTCCGCGATATGTCGGGTGCGGTGGTTTGTTCGATTGGCGCGACAATCCCTAGAAAGCGCGCCAGCGAAGATTACCGGAAGCACGTAGCCCGCGCTGTCGTGGACTGCGCTCGGGACTTGTCGGGTCGGATGCCGGCAGGATGTTTCGTCTGAACCGACCAACCGTGCCGGGCCGATGAAAACCCCGGTGCGCCTGCCGGACCACACTTGATTTTTTTGTGGTTTACTGAGGTTGCACGGTCGCGTGTTCCACTATGCCCGAGCGGTCATGGCCTGCTTGGGATGGGCCTCCAGGATGGCGTGGCTCGCTGCCGCCCCGTCTTGTGCCGCGGTCCCTTGACTTGCCGGCGTCACGAACGCCGCAAGTGCTTTGCCGCCTTGGGCAGGTCGCCCTGGACCGTCGCCGTTTCGTTCACGAAGCCGCTCCAGGCCCCCAAACTCCATTGGAACCTGACCTACAGCTTCCGCGTGATGCGAGCGCGCTAGGACTCCGTTTGGCCCAGGCCATCCCGTGTGTTCTGTAGAGCAGGGCGAGGAATCGCAAGTGGGATCCCACACCAAAGCCAGTCGGCTCGAATTTTCACATTGTAAAATCGCCGTTCAACAGAGCGACGCGCAAGTACTTCCGAGGTATTTGTCCTGCCAGTCGATCTATTCATCGGGAGGAAGTAATGGCTGAGAAGATTGCTGATTTGGGTGTTGTCGGTCTCGGGACGATGGGTGCCATGCTCGCACTCAATTTTGCCGAGAAGGGCTCCGAGGTCGCGTTGTTCAATCGCACACCGGGGAAGGCGGAAAAGTTGGCCGCAGACAACCCGGAGCTTGCCGAGCGGCTGCATCCGCAGACATCGATCGAAAGCTTCGTAGCATCGCTGCGTTCTCCGCGTGTCATTGTCTTGATGGTCAATGCGGGCGCAGCCGTCGATGAACAGCTTGAGGTCCTCGCACCGCTCCTGGATAAAGGCGACATCGTCATCGATGCAGGTAATACGGATTTCAACGATACGGTTGCCCGAAACCGCAGGTGGGATAGCGACGGCTTTCATTTCGTAGGAATGGGTGTCTCCGGTGGTGAACTTGGCGCCCGCCATGGACCTTCGATCATGGTCGGGGGCGACCAGCGGGTATGGAGCAGGCTGAAGCCATTGCTCGAGCCGATTTCCGCCAAGTATGAGGGCAGCCCTTGCGTCGCATGGCTCGGTCCCGATGGTGCGGGACACTTCGTGAAGACAATCCACAATGGCATCGAGTATGCCGATATGCAGATGATTGCCGAGATTTACAGCATCATGCGCGACGGCATGAAGCTCTCCGCATCGCAGATGGCGGACATCTTCCGAGACTGGAACGAGCGCGGACTGTCGTCCTACCTAATCGAGATCAGTGCAACGGTACTCGCCGAGCCCGATTCCAAAAGCGGTAAGCCGCTCGTAGACGTGATCGTCGACGAAGCGGGCCAGAAAGGAACCGGTCGATGGTCGGTGATCGAGGCTCAGAAGCTGGGCATCGGTGCAACAACTCTCGAAGCGGCGGTTTCTGCCCGTAGCCTGTCCTCGCTGCGAAAGGAGCGGCTCGTTACCGGAAAGATCTACTACGATATCATCCTTAACGATGGCGCGTTCGGCGCCGACCAGGCAAGTGTGGCGGAACTTGAAGCCGCGCTGGAGACGGCTAAAATCATCGCCTACGCTCAAGGCTATGCGATCATGTCGGCCGCCTCTCGCGAATACAATTGGGATTTGCCGCTTGGGGAAATCGCTCGGATATGGCGAGCCGGCTGCATCATCAGATCGGTCTTCCTCAAGGACATCACGCAGGCCTACGAAACCGGGGGCGAAGTCGCCAATCTGCTTCAAGAGCATTCTTTTGCAAAGCGGGTAAGCGAAGGCCAACATGCATTGCGAAGTGTTGTCGCAAAGGCCGTGAACGCGGGCATTCCGGTGCCGGCCCTATCCGCCTCGCTTGCATATTTCGACGACTATCGACGCGAACGCGGGTCGGCAAATTTGATCCAGGGGCAGCGCGACCTCTTCGGTGCGCATACCTTCCGTCGCCTCGATAGTGACGGCAGTTTCCACCATCAATGGCCTGCGGTCTAAGGAGGATATGATGGTAAGCGTCAATGCTACGGTCGACCTGTTCGACTATGTCATTTTCGGCGGGGGTGGTGATCTTGCAGAGCGTAAGCTGCTGCCAGCTCTCTTCCACCGCGATCGCGACAACAACCTGCCGGACGGCGCGCGCATTGTCGGCGTCTCCCGGACGGCGCGTTCGGATGAAGATTACCGCGCCTTCGCACGCAAAGCCTTGCAGACGTACGTTGCCGCAAGTGACCTGACTAGCAACGTCCTGGAACGGTTTCTCTCGCGGCTGGCCTACATCAGCGTAGATGCAACTGGAGCGAACGGCTGGAAGGAGTTGAAAACTTTCCTCGACAAAGGTGGTGCGGATCGTGTTCGCGCCTTCTATCTGGCCGTGGCGCCCTCGATCTTCGGCGCGATCGCAGCGAAGCTCAAATCCTTCGGGCTCGTCAACGCTCGGACGCGTCTGGTTATCGAAAAACCAATCGGACGGGACCTGACTTCTGCTCGTGATCTCAATGCCGAGATTGCGCGGCACTTTGACGAAAACCAGGTTTTTCGCATCGATCATTACTTGGGCAAAGAGACCGTCCAAAACCTGATGGCATTGCGTTTTGCCAATACCCTCTACGATCCGGTCTGGAATTCGTCGTTCATTGACCATGTCCAGATAACGGTCGCCGAGAGCGTGGGCCTGGGTAGCCGGGCAGGATACTACGACACCGCAGGTGCGTTGCGCGACATGGTGCAAAATCATCTGCTGCAACTCCTGGCGCTTGTTGCGCTCGAGCCGCCCTCGACGTTCACGGCGGATGCAATAAGGGACGAGAAGCTGAAGGTCCTTCGGGCGCTGAAGCCGATCACGCCGGCCAACGTCCGGCAGCTAACGGTACGAGGCCAGTACCGTGCGGGTGCCAGCGATGGCGGCGCCGTACAAGGCTATCTCGACGACCTGGGCGGACCGTCGAGCGATACGGAAACCTTTGTCGCGCTCAAGGCCGAGGTCAATAATTGGCGTTGGGCCGGGGTGCCCTTCTACCTGAGGACCGGCAAGCGCATGCCGACCCGCGCCTCGGAAATCGTTGTTACGTTCAAGTCCATCCCGATGTCGATTTTCGATGAGTCCAGTGGGCACATCTCGCAGAACCGGCTGGTGCTGCGTCTGCAGCCCGGTGAGGGTGTCAAGCAATGGCTCATGATCAAGAATCCCGGTCCGGGCGGCATGCGGCTAAGACAGGTGTCACTCGACATGAGTTTCGCGGAACAATTCAGCGTTCGCCATCCCGATGCGTACGAGCGCCTTTTGATGGACGTGATCCGCCGCGACCAGTCGCTCTTCATGCGCCGCGATGAAGTTGAAGCGGCCTGGGAATGGGTCGATCCCATTTTGGCGGCATGGCAGGAAACCGAGCATAAGGTCCAAGGTTACGCATCGGGGACGTGGGGGCCGTCAAGCGCGATCGCTCTTATCGAGCGAGACGGGCGCACGTGGCACGAACCTGAATAATCGGCCTTCACCATGTTAAATCAAGGATTCGAAGCATGACTGCCTCTCTCGCAAGTTATCTCGACGAGTTTGCCTCTTCGCCTTTGTTGCGCGACGTCGGGCAGACGGTCCTTCACCTATCTGCGGCGGCCGTTACGGTTCATCGTGCGATTGCTTCGGGCCGAGTTCCCGAACGGCGATCGGTAGGTGATACTTCCTCCAATGCCAGCGGGGAGACTCAAAAACCTCTCGATGTGTTCGCTGACGATACTTTTCTAGCTGCTGCGTCAATGTCGCCCGTGCGCCTTTACGGTTCCGAGGAGCAGGAGGAACCAATCGAACTCTGCGACGAGGGCCTTTTGGCGCTTGCCATCGATCCGCTGGACGGTTCCTCCAACATTGAAACGAACATTGCGGTCGGTACGATCTTCTCCTTACTGCCCTTCGACGTCGGTGCCACAGACCCGCGCTCCGCTTTCGAGCAGCCCGGAGACCGTCAAGTCGCGGCCGGGTTCTTCATCTATGGCGCACAGCTCCTGCTCGTCCTGACGGTAGGTTCAGGGACGATGACGTTCATCTGGCGCGGGGACAGTGTCGGTTTTGTCTTGATGCGCGAAGCACACGCCATTCCCCCCGAGACCCGGGAGTACTCGATCAATTCGTCCAATCGCCGCCACTGGACTCGTGGGACTAGACGTTACATCGAAGATGCCGAGGCGGGCGAGGAGGGGCCGCGCACCTGGAACTTCGGAATGCGATATGCCGGGTCGCTTGTCGCAGACACGTTCCGAATCCTTCAGCGCGGGGGTGTCTTTCTTTACCCTGGCGATCAACGCAAGGGCTATGGCAGCGGTCGCCTTAGGCAGATCTACGAAACAAATCCGATCGCATTCTGCATCGAGCAGGCGGGTGGTTCCGCTACCGACGGCCATCGGCGAATGCTCGACCTGTCACCTTCTGACCTTCACGGGCGTAGCCCCTTTGTCTTTGGCTCGAAGAAGGAGGTCGAGGTCGTCGCGGCGTATTTGACCGCCGAGGAACGAGATGCGGCATCCGCGTCCGCGGCGTGAATTTCACATTGCGAAAGACCACGCTGTTTCGTTGACGCGTGAAACTGCCAATGCGACGATACTTCAAGAAACAAACGGAGCACACAGACCTCAATTCTTAGGTCATCAAGTAAGAGTGCTCCTTCAAGTTGAATCGAACCAATAACCACCAAATGCCCAGTAGTTTCTACCGGGCAAACGAGAATGTATTTCCTAAAGGAGGAGAAGCATGCCGCAGTCTGCAAACGTGAAAACCCAACCCGACTTTCCGATTCCGGAAACGATGAAGGCATGGGTGCTTGGCGATCCCGGTCAGCTCACCCTGGTTGACAAGTCAGTCCCCACGCCGAAGAAGGCCGAAGTCCTGGTTCGGATCGATGCCGTCGCGATCTGCGCAACCGATCTCGAGATCATCGCCCATGGCCCGCCCGCACAGATTCAGGGCGGCTTGCCGTTCAACAAGAATTTCACGCCCGGTCATGAATACATGGGCACGGTCGTTGCCCTCGGTCCCGGCGTAGATGAGTTCAATATCGGCGACCGCGTCACCGTCGAAATCCATGCAGGTTGCGGGCAGTGCAAGCGTTGCCGCCAAGGCATGTACACATCGTGCCACAACTACGGCAAGAACTACGGTGATTTCGACAAGGGGCATCGGGCCAACGGTTTCACGACCGATGGGGGCTTCTGCGAATATCAGGTCAACAATGTCAATACGCTGATCCATGTTGACGATTCGATGACGGACGAAGAGGCGACGCTTGTCGTCACTGCCGGCACGTCGATGTATGGACTTACCGAGCTTGGCGGCCTGGTCGCTGGCGAGTCCGTCGTGGTGAGTGGTCCGGGACCGATCGGTCTCCTCGGCGCGGCGGTCGCAAAGGCCCTTGGTGCACAGCCAGTCATCCTGACCGGGACCCGCGACAATCGCCTGGAGATCGGAAAACAGCTTGGGGCTGACCACGTTATCAACGTTCGCAACGAGGATGCCGTCGAAGCCGTGCGCCGTCTGACGGACGGGAAGGGCGTCGACTACGTCGTCGAATGCTCGGGAGCGCCGAACGCGGTCAACGAAGCTGCACGCATGCTCAACCGCGGCGGCAAGATTTGCCTGGCAGCCTTTCCGAGCGAAGAGGTGCCGATCGATGTCGCCTACCTCGTACGCAACAACATCTACCTTTACGGGATCCGCGGTGAAGGCAAATCGGCGACACATCGCGCCGAGGCGTTCATGCGTCAGAAGCGTTTCGACGCACGGATCATTCATACCCACACGTTCGACATGGAGGACCTTCCGGAAGCGCTTCGCTATGCGAAGGATCGCGTCGAAGACGCGATCAAGGTTGTGGTGAAAAACAACCAGTCGGTCGCGATAGCACAGGCCGCCGAGTAACGGCGCGGGGCTGGCCGGGATGAGGGAGGCCAGCCCCGCTTGCACCAGTTTGAGATGTAGCCCTACCGCTACCCCCGAGAAAGCTTTTGACGCTGCATACCGCGGAGCATTCCCCGAAGCGTCAGGAGCATGTTGAATAGTCACTCGCCTGCCGGGAGGAGATCACATGGCACGAGAAGCATCTTCAACAGTTTCTGAGACAGGCCAGCAGAACATCGTCATGCGCTGGCTCAGCAAGCTCTATATCCAAGTCATCATCGGCGTGATCATCGGCATTGCGATCGGCTATTTTGAGCCGCAGTTCGCAGTGGCCCTCAAGCCTTTTGGCGACGTGTTCATCAAGGCCATCAAGGCGATCGTGACACCGATCATCTTCCTGACCATTGTCGTCGGGATCGCCACCATCGGCGACATGCGCAGAGTTGCTTCGGTCGGAATTAAGGCCATCATCTACTTTGAAGTGGCATCGACGCTTGCTCTTCTCATTGGCATGGCCGTCGGAAACATCTGGCCTGTCGGCAGGGGCATAAACGCAGACCCCGCGACGCTCGATGCTGGAGCCGTATCGACCTTCGTCCAGAAAGCACATGACGTCACGCTGACGGACTTCTTCATCAACATCATTCCGTCGACCTTCCTGTCCCCGTTCGTCAATGGCGACATCTTGCCAGTCCTCTTCATCGCCGTGCTCTTCGGACTTGCGCTCTGCAAGATCGGCGACAAGGCAAAGCCGTTCATCGGCTTTCTGGAAACGGCATCCTACGCCCTGTTCGGCATGGTCAACATCATCATGCGGTTCGCACCCCTCGGCGCTGCCGGAGCCATGGCCTTCACCATTGGCAAATACGGTCTCGGCTCCCTACTGGAACTCGGTCAGCTTGTCGTCGCGGTCTACATCGTCAGCATCCTGTTCGTGGTGTTTGTCCTCGGCACTTTCCTCAAGATGGCAGGATTCAGTCTTTGGAAGGTACTATCCTACTTCAAGGACGAGATCCTGGTGGTATTCGCGGCAACCTCCGCAGAAACGATGATCCCGCGGTCCATGGCAAAGCTGCAGCATCTCGGCGTCCGCAAGGAAGTCGTCGGCCTGGTGATGCCCACCGGCTTCTCCTTCAACATGGATGGAACCGCGATCTATATGACCATGGCGGTACTCTTCATCGCCCATGCGACGAACACCGACCTGACCTTGTGGCACCAGATGACCATTCTGTTCATCATGCTCTTCACCTCCAAGGGTGCGGCGGGCGTAACGGGCGGCGGCTTCATTGCACTCGCTGCGACCATGCCCTCGATTGGCGTTCTTCCCGTGGCTGGTCTCGCTCTCCTTGTTGGAGTTGATCGCTTCATGGCTGAAATCCGGGCAGCAACGAACCTCACGAGCAATATCATCGCCACGCTCGTCGTCGGTCGCTGGGTTGGTGCCGTGGACACGGAGCGTGCCCAGGCGATCCTAGATAGCGGCGAGATGCCGGAGGAGGACACGGTCCGGGACAGTGTGCCAGTCCGCCCCCAGCCGGCCTTGGGTCGGCCAGCCCAGACGATCTGACCGAACCCAGCCATCCACACTGCGCCCGGTCAGGCTCCGGGCGCGAGAACCACAAATTCTACCGCACTGAAAGGAATCTACCCATGAGCTTTGCATATTCGGAAGGGAATCCAGTCGAGGACACCTCCAAGCTCGGCAAACCGCCATTCGATACGGACCGTCTCGATCGCCTTATGGAGGAAGCAAAGCTTGATGCGCTGCTCGTCACCTCCAAACACAGCATTCAGTACTTGCTGGGCGGGTATCGCTTCTTCTTCTACGACTACATGGACGCACACGGTCTCAGCCGCTATCTGCCGTTCTTCATTTACGTGAAGGGCCGCCCGCTGGACTCCGGCTACGTCGGCGCTCCGATGGAACGCTACGAGAAGCAACTCGGCAGTTTCTGGGTCTCCAACCTAAACCTCAAGAACTATGTGAGCACCGGCTATGCAAATGCGGCGGCTGAACTGCTGAAGCAGGTAAACGGCGCGAAGGGGCGGGTCGGCATCGAGGTCGGGTTCATGCCCATCGATGCGTTCCGAGTTCTCGAGGCACAGCTCCCGGGTGTCGAACTTGCGGACGCGACCTACACGCTCGAGATCCTCCGCGCACTGAAAACGCCCGGCGAGTTGAAGATCCTGAAGGAAGCCTCCGAAAAGGTCGTCGACTCGATGCTCTCGGTGATCTCCAAGCATGGACCGGGCACCAGCAAACTTGTGCTGTTCGACGCGCTGCGCCAAGAAGAGACCGCCCGAGGCCTGAAATTCGAGTACGCCCTGACAAACGTCGGAACGGCATTCAATCGCGCGCCCTATGACAAGATCTGGGAGGAGGGTGAAACCCTCGCCCTCGATTCCGGCGGCAACTACAAGGGGTATATAGGTGACGTATGCCGCATGGCTTACACCAAGGAGCCGGACCAGGAGCTTATCGATCTGCTTGGCCAGGTCGAGCTCGTACAGCAGACGGCTCGCAAGAACCTCCGCGCGGGCACGATCGGTGCGGAAATCTTCGAAAACGCCAATAGCGCCCTGGCGCAATGCTCGGCAAGCAACAAGATGTTCTTCTCCGCGCACGGGATGGGCATCGTAAGCCACGAGGCCCCGTGGCTGATGAGCACGGCCGTGCCACAATACACAGCCCATCACCGCGAGCAGCCGCTCGAGGACGGCATGGTGATCTCTATCGAGACTGAACTTCACCATACCGAGCGTGGCTTCATCAAGCTCGAAGACACCGTGGCAATTACCGCTACTGGCTGCGAGGGCTTTGGCGATCACGGCCGCGGCTGGAATATCGCCGGGCAGTGACATCGACCGGGTAGGGCGACGGTCTGTTCGCCGCCCTACCGATACGACCTCCAGAGCAGCGGACCAGCGCTTCTACAAACAAGCGAAGAAGACAATGTCGACATTCCCCTATAGCGCCCACATTGGTTATCTTTTCACGGAGAAGCCGTTGGCCGAACGAGTAGCCGCCGCCGCGCGGTACGGTTTCGACGCGGTAGAGCATCCTTCCCCCTATTCGGTGCCTGCAAAAGAAATGGCGGGTTGGCTCAGGTCCGCAAACCTGACTTATACCCAATTCGGCCTGCGCTCGGGCGACGCGCAGAAAGGGGAGAAGGGCATCGGCATTTTCCCTGATCGGCGCGAAGAATTTCGTCGGAGCGTGACGGAAGGGCTCGACTATGCCGAGACCGTCGGTGTCGGCATGGTCCATGCCATGGCGGGCGTCCTGCCGAAGGGCAAGCGGAGCCGGTTCCACTGGGATTGCTACATCGAAAACCTCGCGTTCGCTGCCCGCGAGGCGAAGAAGCGAGGTATCCGGATCATCGTCGAGGCCATGAGCGACGGTGCCGTTCCCGACTATTTCATCCCTACCCCCGATATGGCTGCTCACGCGATCGCTGAAGCAGGCGAAGACAATCTTGGCCTGTTGCTGGATGTGTTCCACACGGTCGGTGCCGGGCTCGATATCCATCAGCAAATAGACAAGCATGCTACCCACATTCTTCACGTCCATATCGCGGACTATCCGGGGCGGCACGAGCCGGGTTCTGCATTGCTCGATTTCGACGCAATTAATCGAACGCTGCAGGGTGCGGGATACCGCGGCTGGCTTGGATGCGAATATGTACCGATTGCCACGACCGAGGCGGGCCTCGGATGGCTGAAGGATACGCGGCACTCGGCGACGGCGGTCGCCGGGTGAGGCGTGGGGCCGGTTGGGAGCCGGCCCCGTTTCCATGATCCGGGAATTCCAAACGCGTACGCGACGGACTTGTCCACAAATCGTCGCGCGAGAACGCGCGTGTGAATGCCGGGCTCCAATCGTACCAACACGTGGGATTTGAACATGACAGTCATAGCGACACTGAATACGCCCTCGGCTGAAACGCGAGATGCCAGCGGAAGGGCTATGGCTAATGCTCTCCGCTTTCTGGCGATCGATGCGGTACAGAAGGCGAATTCGGGCCATCCGGGAATGCCAATGGGCATGGCTGACGTCGCAACCGTGCTGTTTGCCGATTTTATCAACGTTGATCCAGCGGTCTTGGACTGGCCGGATCGGGACAGGTTCGTTTTGTCGAACGGCCACGGTTCGATGCTGCTTTACGCGTTGCATCATCTACTCGGCTACGAGGATATGACAATCGAGCAACTCCAGTCGTTCCGGCGCGTGGGAGCGAAAACGGCAGGCCATCCTGAATACGGTCATGCTCTGGGGATCGAAACCACTACCGGGCCGCTAGGTCAGGGGCTCACCACAGCCGTCGGCATGGCGCTCGCTGAACGCATGCAAAACGCCCGGTTCGGCGACGACCTGGTCGATCACTACACGTATGTCTTCTGTGGTGACGGTTGTCTCATGGAAGGTATCAGCCAGGAGGCGATTGATCTCGCCGGACACCTCAAGCTCGCTAAGCTGATAGTGCTGTTCGACGACAACGGGATATCGATCGATGGCTCGACCGAGCTTTCGACCTCCACCGATCAGGTGAGGCGGGTCCAGGCTTCCGGTTGGAACGCGGTGCGTGTGGACGGCCACGATCAGGATGCCATCCGCAGAGCGATTGCGACGGCCCGGTCGTCTGACAAGCCGACGTTAATCGCATGCAAGACGGTGATCGGCTACGGTTCGCCGAAGTTTGCAGGTTCCGAGAAGTCACACGGAGCTCCGCTAGGAGCACCTGAAATCGCGGCAACCCGCGATAATCTTGGATGGAGCGCCGAACCTTTTTCTGTTCCGGAGGACGTGCGAAAGTCCTGGGGGAACGTTGCGTCTCGTGGCAAGACCGAACGCGAAAAATGGCTATCGCGCCACCAGCGGTCTGCGAAGCGAGACGCTTTCGACGCGTCGCTCGTCAGGGAGTTGCCCGACGGTTTTGCCGACGCGATGAGGGCATACCGACGAAAGGTGTTGGCGGCCGCGTCGAAAATCGCCACCCGCAAAGCGTCCGAGGATACCCTCAGCGTTGTAAACGACCTCACGGATCTGACGGTCGGGGGATCGGCTGACCTCACGCACTCTGTCTTCACCCTTACGAAGGGTATCAGCGACGTTCAAGGGGGCAGCTACGAAGGCCGCTACATCCGCTATGGCATCCGGGAGCACGCCATGGCCGCGGTGATGAATGGATTGGCTTTGCATGGAGGGTTCATTCCCTTTGGAGGGACTTTCCTCGTGTTCTCGGACTACATGCGCGGGGGAATGCGTATATCGGCGCTGATGGGACTTCGTGTCATCTATGTGTTGACCCACGACTCCATCGGTCTAGGTGAAGACGGGCCTACACATCAGCCGATCGAACACCTGACCATGCTCCGTGCAACCCCGAACATGTTGGTGTTTCGTCCGGCGGACGCGATCGAAACGGCCGAAGCATGGGAGATTGCTCTTGGCCAGCCGCGTCCGTCGGTCTTGTCCCTCTCGCGCCAAAATCTGCCTTTGCTGCGGACAGGCGGTGTCGAGGAAAACCTGTCGCGAAAAGGCGCATTCGTCTTGCAGGAAGTGACAGGTTCCCGCGACGTTACACTTCTTGCCAGCGGCTCCGAAGTCGAGATTGCCGCCGCCGCCGCAGAGTTGCTTCGAGGACAAGGTATTGCTGCCGCCGTCGTTTCCATGCCCTGTCACGAGCTCTTCCTGGAGCAGGAAGAGGGCTATCGAAGCGAAGTTCTCGGAATTGCCCCTCGCATTGCGATCGAGGCGGCCTCCGGAATGTCCTGGGACAGGTTTCTTGCGCCAACCGACGCCTTCGTCGGGATGCGATCGTTTGGTGCCTCCGGACCCGCACCAGAGCTCTACTCCCATTTCGGCATTACCGTGGAAAACGTCGTCGCGGAGGCAATGGCGCGCGTTCGCAAATCGCCACAGGCCGCATGAGAAGATCGATGGTGGGCAGACGGCTTTCCGTTTGTGCCTCGAGCGATCTTCGTAACCTTGGGCAGAGCGTACGGCACACGACCGAGCGCGCCCGGCAATACTATCGTCCGATAATTCTGTCGAAGGTCCAACGAACAGCCGGCGGAAGGACCCTCGATGTCAATTTCTCAGTAGGGAAGAACCATGTCAGAGAAGAGAACCGACCAGGCTGCCATTGAGGCCCAACTCCAGGCCCGAGGGGTGCTTGCGGCAAAACGAGGCATCCGCGCGCTTTTCCAGAAAGATATTTCGCGCTTTCAGGACTTCACGGTATCGGACAGAGACCTGACGCTTGACTATTCGAAGACGGCCTTATCACGGGAAGACCGCGATCTGCTTTTGAAGTTTGCCCGCGTCAAGGATCTGCGGCGGCAAAGGGACGCTATGTTTGCCGGAGAACGCATCAACACCACCGAGAGAAGAGCGGTGCTGCACGTCGCACTCCGGGGAGTTGTATCTGATAGGTATGTGGTCGACGGTGTTCCTGTGGGCCAGGATGTCGAAGACGTTCTTGTTCGGATGACTGGTTTCGCCGAAGGTGTCCGCGAAGGAACCATCGTATCGAGCACTGGCAAGAAATTCACCGACGTCGTGAATATCGGAATCGGAGGTTCAGACCTCGGCCCGGCCATGGCAACACTCGCGCTTGCTCCGTATCATAGCGGACCACGGATCCACTTCGTGTCGAACGTCGACAGCGCTCATATCACGGACATTCTCGCCACAGTTGAACCTGCGACAACGCTGTTCATCGTTGCATCCAAGACGTTCACAACGATCGAGACGATAACCAACGCTGCAATGGCTCGAAGTTTCATCACCAATGCACTGGGAGAAAACTCTGTCGGTCTTCATTTCTGCGCTGTTTCGACTGCCTTGGATAGGATCGAAGAGTTTGGAATCGACCGCGACCGGAGCTTCGGCTTCTGGGATTGGGTAGGAGGCAGGTATTCGATCTGGTCGGCGATTGGCCTGCCGCTGATGATGGCGATCGGCCCCGTGAAGTTTAGGGAATTCCTCGCCGGAGCGCGCAGTATGGATCAGCATTTCCTGCACGCTCCGATCGAGCAAAACCTTCCGACGTTGCTTGGGCTAGTGGGCTGGTGGCATCGCGCTGCGCAAGATTACCGCTCGCGCGCACTGATCCCTTACGACCAACGACTCGCGCGGTTCCCAGCCTATGTTCAGCAGCTAGACATGGAGTCCAACGGCAAGCAGACGCGGCTCAATGGGAAAGCGGCTAGCGGCCCCACCGGTCCCGTCGTGTGGGGGGAACCCGGGACCAACGGCCAGCATGCCTTCTTTCAACTGCTGCACCAGGGTACCGACATCGTCCCCGTCGAATTCCTGCTTGCCGCTCAATCACATGAGCCAGACCTCCAAACTCACCAGGACCTGCTGATCGCGAATTGCCTTGCTCAGGGGGAGGCGCTTCTGCAGGGACGGACACTGCAGGAAGCGATCAATCGGCTTCGGTCCGAGGGCTACCGTGAACATGATGCCCATGCCATGGCACCGCATCGCCGCTTTGCCGGGGAACGTCCGTCGCTTACGCTCTGCTACAGAAAGCTGGATCCATTCACACTTGGCCGCCTGATCGCACTCTTCGAACATCGCGTGTTCGTTGAAGCTCAGCTTTACGGGATCAATGCCTTTGATCAGTGGGGCGTCGAACTGGGCAAGGAACTCGCCCTGAAGCTATTGCCCATCGTTAGTGGAAAGGCGTCAACGGATACTTGTGGCGAATATAGCCGCGGCTTAGCGGCAAGGGTGCTCGAGTTGAGGGAAATTGGGTATAACCAGACGGACAAATTGTCTGCAGACTGAGCGCCAAAAAAGCCTCGTATTGTTGGCCGAACGCTCCCGAAGCTGAAACCCTTCGTGGGCATCAAAACGCGGCTAGTTTGCGATCATTCGACGAAGCTGGCGTCAGGCGTTTGTCCGCTAGTTCGGCCTCGGCGACATTCGCCGTACGAGTAATCTCATCCCGCCAAGGATGCCATGGTGAGTCAGGTAATACCTACGTTCGTAAGGTGTTCTGTGACTGATGCCGAACCCTAGGTTATCCGCTGGGTGCCGAAAGTTCAGGCTGCTGTACGACCAATTGCGTGCACAGGATCGTCGTCTGAAAAGCGGTCGTGTGCGCGGCCTTGAATACGTGCATTTGGGGTGCGTGCGTGAGCACCGATCAGGGCGCCGATCTTGTCGTCATCAAGTCAACGCATACTCGGCCCGGTAATCCATCACGCGGCCAGTTTCATCTGGACCTTCCAGGGCATCTTGGGATCGTATGCGGATTCATGGATCGCAAGGCAAATCACTTATTTCGTTGGACGTCCGCGACGCAAATTTTGCGGCGGTCGCTCGCCCTCGGTCGGTTCGAGCAAAAGCTCAAAAATCTTGCAGTGCAATACAGAGGCAATCTTTCCTAACGAATCTACTCCGAGATTCACCTGTTTCCGCTCGAGTTGAGAGATTGAGACACGCTCTAGTCCCGCTTCGAGCGCAAGCCGCTCTTGTGAGAGGCCTCGACGAACACGAAGTTTCTTAACATTCCAAGCGAGTAGATCACGTGGCGACATCCGTCCACCTGATCATTCTGTTGCGAATAAAATAACTGGCGATTCTATACGAAAAACGGTAATCTCACCATGCTTACATGGCGAGCAGAGGAACGAACCGGTGGAACTACGCCAACTCACCTATTTCAAAGCGGTGGCCGAGGAACTGCACTTCGGCCGGGCGGCAGCCAGGATGTGCATTGCCCAGCCGGCGCTGAGCAATCATGTTATGTCGCTGGAAAGGGAACTTGGCTGTCCGCTGTTCATCCGCTCGACCAGACGGGTGGAACTGACCAGGGCAGGGGAGACCTTTTATGATCGCTGTGTGCGGATCTTAAGCGACATCGACCTGACCACCGAACTGACGCGGGCAGCCGG
>NZ_JBFTQH010000059.1:0-27275 GCF_056398905.1 Rhizobium sp. 01T417
GAAAGGAGAGGAACGTCTCACCAGCAGGACACCCCGACAAACAGCCCCAATCAGGGGGCGGCATCATCTCGGAACAAGGGGGCGGTTAATTCTCGGAATTGGGGGGCGGCATCATTTCGGAATGCGGGGGCGGATTGCCTCGGAATCCGCAAGTTCCGCCGCACATAACAAAAAAGCCCGGCGTGCTGGGGGGCGCATCCGGGCCTAGATCACGGACTTGCATGTTGGGCGATGCGGGGTCCCACAGCGTGTATTGAGCGCTGCAATAAGTGAACCGATGGGGCGCGGGAAAGTTCCGACTGTGTTAGCAATTGCTTAACCAAGGGCAGCTACAGTCAAACTGTCACAAGGTTATCGTGACAGCAGGCAACATCTACATGCATGACTCGAAAGGCTCGCCCACTGCGCTTCAGGGCGAGCCTTTTCTTATGGCACGATGCCCGGTCTGCGATAGAATTTGATGGATCCCATGCGCGAATGCCGAGCGACTGTTTTGCTGGCCGCTTGTCACAGCAGCCCTACAGTCTCCAGTATTTCTCGGCCTTCTGGGCTCCAGTTTGCTAGGTCAAGCCCACTCGACCAATGGTCTGCGAACGCACTCGTCACATCGAGTTAATTGTCTTTTTAAGCATTGCCTGATGTAATCGAGCGATGGCCAATGTTCCTCCATCAAAGCCGCTTTTGGCAGACGAAAAGCCGCTTCGCAGCCGCGCGCGAAAGCTGCGAGGTCCATCGCAACCAAATCTTCCCTTTGATCCTATGCGGCTCGCGTAGAGCCGTGCCTGGCTCTGCTAAAGCCGCTTCCACCAGTGGGGCCGGATTGGCTGTACGAATTAAAATGGGACGGGTACAGGATCGCAGTCCATCTGAACAATGGCCATATAAGGATACTTACCCGCGGCGGTCATGACTGGACGCGCCGTTTTCCCGGCATTGAGGACGCGGCCAAGCGTCTGGGTGTCGGCACAGCTATCCTCGACGGTGAAGCAGTCGTGACCACACTTCGGCAAGCTGCGGAACTCGCTGGGCGACCGGGGAGGGAAGCTGCCGGCGGGCGACGCCATCATGTTCGCCTTCGACCTGCTGTACTTCGACGGCCACGATATGCGCAGCCTCGAACTCACCGCCCGCCGATACTTCCTCCAATCGCTCCTGAAAAATGAGCAGGGCACGAGAATGGCCTCGAAGGCATCATCGCGAAATATAAGGACGCCCCTTACCGGTCTGGCCGGTTCGGCGAGTGGATCAAGGTCAAGTGCATCCAGTCAGACAGCTTTATGGTCGTGGGCCATGAGCACTCGATGGTGGCGCGATCGGGGATTGGCAGCCTGCTGCTGGCCGCTCGGAAGGGCGACGATTGGGTGTACGTCGGCTCGGTGGGTACCGGCTTTAATGAGCGCAGCGCGGAGTATCTGCGTAAGACGCTGGACCGGATCATGCGGAAGACGCCACCCGTCAAATTTGAGGGGCGACGGAAGAGCCTCGTGTGGGTTCAGCCCACGCTGATTGTCGAGATTGAGTACCGCGCCTGGACGCATGACGGCAAGCTGCGGCACGCATCCTATAAGGGACTGCGCGATGTGCAGGATAACGCGGCGGTTTATCAATTACACATGGAGCGGTAGCACGCAGTGAGGGCCGCCATGCTTTTCGTATCGACCGGATGTAAGCTGGAACCCTGAACGCAAGAACTAATGCTGCCAGATAAAATCCAAAAATATGGACCATACTCTTCAAGATATTCACCTCTATCGCGGAATCGAAGCTCATTCGATAGCGGGTATAGCCTTCGGTTGGACTGATGTATGACGACAAGAAGCTTGCAAAAAACATGACGATGAACACGGTCATCATCCCTTGGACGTGATGCCGGTCAGAGGCAAGCAGTTGCCTCACGAAAAAAACGACACCAACCGGCAGCATGGTCATGCTGGCAAAGGACCGCCATACTCGATGGCGAAGCCCTCGTCCTCAATGCCGAGGGCCGGTCCGACTTCGGAGCGTTGCAGCGCTCGCTCGGCGGGCGCGGCGGCAAACGGGCTTCGACGGAATCCGTCCTCTTCGCCTTCGACCTCTTATACTTCGACGGCACGATCTGACCAAGACCGAGCTGTCGGTCCGCCGGCATCTGTCGACGGATCTGCTCGACGGTGCGGTTGGGGCGATCCAACTTTCTGAGGAGGTGCAGGGAGACGGCGCAGAGCTTCTCGAAAACGCCCGGTCGCTTGGACTGGAGGGCATTGTCGCCAAGCACCGCGACAGCCCGTATCGCTCCGGCAGGACCGGCGACTGGCTGAAGATCAAATGCGTGCAGAGCGAGAGTTTCATGGTCATTGGCTACGAGCAGTCGGCCCTTGCGCGCGGCGGCATTGGCAGCCTGCTTCTTGCAGCTCGCCGCGGGAGCGAGTGGATCTATGTCGGCGCCGTCGGCACGGGCTTCAAGGAAACCGACGCCGCATACCTGAAGAAGACGCTCGATTTGCTGAAGACGAAAACACCCGTCGTGCCGCTCAAGGGCAAGGACTACGCATTTGCCCAGCCGACGCTGATCGCCGAGATCGAGTTCCGCGGCTGGACGGACGACGGAAACCTCCGTCACGCCTCCTACAAAGGGCTTCGCGAAGTCCAGGATAATGCTGCGGTTTACCAGCTAGATTAACTGGATTCGGCAACGGCAAAAAAGGCCAAAATTTTCTCTGGCCACGCTCTTGAATCCGAAAATCTCAGAAACCAAATCGATTGCTGCCAGCCGCTGATGAAAGGGCTGGCCTTGCTGGAGGTGCCGTCTTTCGGCGCTTCCGTACCCATGTTGCTTCAAGGAGGATATGGCTATGGCAACATCTTACGACTATGCACCGCTCTACCGTTCGAGCGTCGGATTCGACCGGGTTTTCAATCTTCTAGAAAACGCCCAGCGCGCCCGCTCGATCAGCGACTGGCCGCCCTATGACATCGTCAAGACCGGTGATGACAGCTATCGGATCTCGATTGCTGTGGCAGGCTTCGCCCAGGACGATCTCGACATCACGTTTCAGTCCAATCTGCTGACTGTCACCGGCAAGAGGCAGGAGACAGCCAATGAAGGTTACCTGCATCGCGGCATTGCCGGCCGGCCGTTCGAACACCGGTTCGAGCTTGCCGATCATGTCCGAGTGAACGGGGCCGACCTTAGCAATGGTCTCTTGTCCATCGATCTCGTTCGCGAGATCCCAGAGGCATTGAAACCGCGTAAGATCTCGATCCAGAGCGCTCCCGCTTTGACGCCTGCTGCTCCGGCGCAGATCGAAGCGCAGAAGGCAGCCTAACCGCATTGTCCGCAGAACAAGGGCGCCGTGGCGACGGCGCCCACAACATTTTGGGTTGGGAAGGAGAGAGCGATGAAACCCGATATGTTCAAACAGCCCGTTTTCATTCTTGTCGGCCTTGGCTTTCCGGCAGAGGTTCGCGGCTTGATGGACGCGTACCGACATCTCGTCGAATGGCCGCAATCCCTTCGAGACACCTCGCACTCGGTCGCGCTCAAGGCTTGCAGTGCCGCGCTGCGCGGTGAGATCGAAGCGGAGACAGCTCGCGGCCTGTTTGCCGCCTTTGCCGAAAAACACGACCTGCTGGTGCCGGAAACCAACGTAGTCGCTGCGTCACGCCTGCGGCGCGACCGGGATCCGCACGTGAGATGAGGATCGATGATGGACGATATGTTGCAGCAGGCGATCAGCACCGCGATGGTGATGGGACCAACGGTCCTGCTTGGGGGTATGCGGCTCCGGCGGCCGATCGAGTTAGTGAGAGCACCTTCGCTTTCAGTTGACGACAAGCGGGCGATCCTGGCGGCCTGGGCGTCGGACTTTTACGCTGTGGAATCGAAGCCCGCCCTCCGTCAACTGCCCGGAATGTCCGAGCCGGTTTCAATCGATGAGGTGCAGGCTGCTCTCGACGAACTCGATCGGCGCTACGGTATTTGATCGCCGGCGCGTTCAGGCCGCCGCCTTCATGGACTTGACCAGACTCCTGATCGCCTGCTCCAGTGAGCGCTGGCCGTCGCAATAGTCCTGCCAGGCGGTGGTCTTGGCGAGAAGCCCAGGAACGGTTCGAACCGTAAAACGCATTGGATCGAGCCCGGTCTTAACCTGGGTCCATGTGAGCGGCATCGAAATCGTCGCCCCGGCCCCCGCGGCGAGAGGGGTGCCACCGCTGTCGCCATGCGGTCGTTGCGAAGGTAATCGAGGAAGATGCGACCCTCGCGCTGGTTCTTGGCCATCTTGATGAGATAAAGCTCGGGATTGTCGCGGGCCATCTGCAGGCATACATCATGCGCGAATCCCTTGGCTGCATCCCAACCGATTTTCTTTCCTTTCGCGACGGCCAAAGGCGTCACCACATGCAGCCCTTTGCCGCCGGTGGTCTTGCAGAAGCTGACGAGACCGAGTTCGTCGAGACGGTCGCGGATTTCACGCGCGGCTTCGATAACGGTGGAGAAGGGGACATCCGGGCCAGGATCGAGATCGAACACCAGCCAGCCTGGAACCTCCGGCTGCCCGGGCAGTTCCACGGATGAAGTTCGACACCGCCAATCTGCGCAATGGCGACCAGGCCCTCGATCCGGTCCACCTGGAGGTAAGGCTCTTTGTCGCCGAACACAGTGACGAGTTCCAGCAGGTTCGACGTGCCCGGCATCGCGTGACGTTGGAAGAACTGCTCGCCGCCAATCCCGTCGGGCGTGCGAATGATCGAGCATGGGCGCCCTTTGATATGCTCGATCAACCATGATCCGACCGCCTCGTGATAATGCGCAAGGTCGAGCTTGGTGACGGCTTTCCCGTCGCCGGCATCCGGCCAAAGCGGCTTCTCCGGATTGGAGATCAGCACGCCCATAACATTTGCCTTTCCGCCCTTCCGGAAAGACTTGGTCGGCAGTGGCGTTCGGCCTCGACCTCAGGATCCGGCACATCGGCCTCCACCGGAGACGCAGGCTTCTCGGCCACCACCTCTCCGGCAGGCTTGTCCTCCCGCAAGTGTGGTATTATAATACCGAGAGGATGTTTGGGAGGTCCACAATAGAACTCACGCCACAAAGTTCGAAATTTCAGACGCTTGCGTTTTTTATTTTCCGGGACTTCGTTTGAATCCCATCAAGAGCTTGTATTCTCCTTACGCATGCGGGTGCTTGAGGAGCTACTGCTTGAGCGCTGGATCATCGTCTGGTAGGAAACGATCCGGCGATGGGGACGGAACTCCGGCCGGCTTACGCAACGCAACTCCGTCGTCACTTGTCCGGCTCCCGATGTTTCGGCGGCCGGGCTTTCTCGAGTGGATTGTCAACGCTTCACTACATGATGCAGGACATCGCGAACGATCGCCTTGCACTGCATTAACTAGGAGCGCGGACCGGCAGGGCGACCCAGTAGGCGGCTATGCCGCCGGTCGTCAGCGCCGTCCATCGCGGCCATTTCGAACCGGGAGGGGTCCGACCCTGAGCAGGGGCTTCCGCTCGGAGTGGGTAGCTGGGTTCGAGGCGGCAGCCCTCCTGCGCATTGCCTTTTCCGGCTGGTAGTGGACCGTCTCAAGCAGGATACGTTCTTCAACGCCGTCGACGTTCGTCAACACGAACTCCTGGCCTTCGGCAAGACCAAGAAGCGCCATCCCGCGCAGCGTCGTGACCGGCAGTAACATGCCAATCGCTGTCGTCATACGGTCGTCGGATAGGACGCGCGTGTCCCGACTGGCGCCATCGATCCTGTAGGTCACGCGGCTGTTCAGGCTGGCGACGTTCTCAGGAAGGTTCTCGCGGAACATGACGATCGCTGTTGTGATCTTGCGCCTCAGGAGAGGCACCAGCCGGGAGTCGCGGACGAACGGATCATCGAGCATGGCTTCTAACAAGGTGAAGTCTCGGGTGGTGAGGATGCAGTGTTCTCTCATCGTAGTTCTCCACCGCCCCCTCACGGGAGCGTTCACGTTGGGCATGGATCAGAGTCCCCTGGCCGCGGAAGGCGGCACAGGGGCTATGAGCGTGCGATGAGGCGCCTTCCGGGGAAGGAACAAGAGAGCGCGCCGCCCGTCATGATGCGGGCCGAAGCTGAGAGGAGGCTGGGCAAGCCGCGCGATCCGGCGCCTCTACCGCAGCGACCGTCAGCCTGTGGACGCGACCGTCGCGGGCCGTCCAGTCGATCGACTGTCCCTTCGACAGTCCGATGAGGGCCGCCCCGATAGGCGTCAGGATCGATACCTTGCCCTGGGCGATGTCGGCGTCGCCTGGGAAGACGAGCGTCACCTGCCGGTTTTCGCCGAGGTCGCTGGTGAAGCGTATTTTGGAGCCCATCCGGACGACGTTCGCGGACAGTCGTTCGTCGGGAACGACGCGCGCCCGCTCAAGCTCGGCCATCAGTTCGTCGGCCACTTCGGGGAGACGCGAAGCGTGGCTCTCCGCGAGTCTCGCCAGCCGCTCGTGATCGGAGACGGCAATCGTAATCGCGGGTTTGAGCGATTTCCGGGTCTTGAAAACCATAGAGTTCTCCTGCAGGTCTCAGCGGTCGCCTTCGGGGCCCGCCAGCACTTCAAATTCGTGAGGTGGATGTCGCTCTAGGCTGCGCCTTGGTCATTGACCGATGCTTACGCCCCTCGGCCGGGCGCGACACGACCGGGCCGGGGGTCAGATTCCCGCGATGAGGAACACCCGCTTGAGAACGACATTGAGACGCGAGATCAACATGATCCTAAGATGGTCTTAGCAAGCCGGATAGTCAAGCCAGGCCACTGGACAGCAACCTTTCCAGAAAGCCGAGGAAGGATTCCTTCTGCTTTCAGGTAGCGTTGGTGCGGGGATCGTAGAGTTTTCGGACTCGGATCTTTGATGCCGTCATTTTCGAGCTGGTTCCAATGCGACGGATGGATTTCGGGTGTGCGCACGCAAGCATACGATTTGAGAACGGCGCAGCCGATGGCAGCCTCGGCCTGTTGCGCTCGAAGGTTCGTGCGCCCAATGGACCACCGATGAACGACTTGTAGCGACGATCGCGGCTTCGACCAGCGCACGCGTGCCGTAGCCAGTCGCAGCCTGCCACTTCATTCGTCCGTCCCAGTTGATCGCCACGATTTGTTGGTCTCGTTGAGTAGGCGGCTCGGTGTCCGGTCTTTCACGGCTCGATATGACTTTCCCGAGGGGGCACATGGGGACTGTTCTCAAATCGGTCGCGGTGTAACGCCGCCCGGGCCAGAAGCATGAACGTGACCGGTGTCGTCACGGTGATGAACACCCCGATGAGAACCTGGTGCGCGATTAATCGGTCCCCGGCCATGCTAAAGAACAGGATCGAAGCGACCACGATGCCACCGGTTCCCAAGCTGGTGGAAAGCGTGGGGGCGTGTATGCGTTCGTAAAAGGTCGGAAGCCGCAGAAATCCTATCGCGCCAATGAGCGCCAGACCGGCCCCGACCAGTACGAAGCACGCGATTAGGATTGCAGCCCAAATCGGAATGTCGGCCGCTAAGTATATCATTCGATCACCTCCCCACGCATCAGAAACTTTGCCAGCGAGGTGCTTGCAACAAAGCTGAGCAATCCGATCACCAACGAGGCCTCGAAATAGACGGTCTTACCCATTCCGATGCCGAATGTCATAAGCAGTAGCATGGCGTTGACGTACAGCGTGTCGAGCCCGAGGATCCGATCCTGCGCCCGTGGTCCGTAAAGCATTCGCACGCAAGTGATGCCCATCGCTATCGTCAGCATCAACTGGGCAAGGCCGATGGCAGTGAATATGATAATGGCGCTCATGAGAAAATCTCCAGCAGCAGTTTTTCGTAGCGGTTCTTAATCAGATCACGCCAATCGTCTTCATCGACAAGGTCGAGCACATGGATCAGCACGGAGCTGCGGCGCGAGTCATACTCCAACCACGCGGACCCCGGAGTGCTTGTC
This sequence comes from Rhizobium sp. 01T417, assembly GCF_056398905.1. Lineage (NCBI taxonomy): Bacteria > Pseudomonadati > Pseudomonadota > Alphaproteobacteria > Hyphomicrobiales > Rhizobiaceae > Rhizobium > Rhizobium sp. 01T417. The sequence continues at coordinate 7,919 of NZ_JBFTQH010000059.1, forward strand.
ACGATCACTGCAAGGATCGCGAGGGCAGTGGGATCGCTAAGTTCGAGTTGCAGGTCGATGAACGAAGAGCGACGTCCCTTAGCTCGTCCGCGAAGAATGACAACGCTCACCGCAAAGTTAGAGCGTATAATGTCCAGCATCACGATTCCAACGAGCTTTGGAAGCAGATACCATTTGCGCATCCTCGGTTCTTCCGGCCGCAACGCCCCCATCGCCCATGTTGAGCAAACCGCGATCACGCCGCCGAGTAGTAGGTGTCCGATCGTCAGATTGTTGAGCAGCAGCCACATCGACAGCAAGGCAAACGCGAGGAGCGGGTAGGGGAACATCGTTACTCTCCCGAACCTTGCATAGTCTTGTCTTGCCACGAGCGTTGAGGAGTTGCCCGTTTGACAGCCTCGCTATAAATGCTCGGATTGGCGATCGCATGCACGGCCGCATCCGTGAAGTCGAGGGCTGGCCCCGCTCTGATGGTTAGCGCAGCCGTCAGCGCCAAAATCAGCATGATTGGGACGATCTCCATGACTAGGACACGAGGCACCGTTCCCTCAATGGAGCTCCAGAAAGTGCGAATTCCAGCACGAGAAAGCGCAATCAGCGTTGCCAAGCCGCCGAGGATGACAAGTGCGACCAGCAACAAAGCAGGCCCGCTTGGATGCACGCCAATCGAACCGGTACCGATCAAGGCCGATAACATCACGAACTTCGCGACGAAGCCGGACAGCGGCGGAAGTCCAGACAAGAGAACAGCACAGGCAGCGAAGCAGATTCCGAGCATTGCTAGCGTGGCGGGCATGGTGGCGCCTTGGAATTCATCGAGGACGTCGTCGTCCGTCTCCCCGTAAAACTCCATGGTTACTGCCAAAATCGACGCACCGGCATCCTGGCCTCTTTCGACCAGCTCTACCAGCATGAAGAAAGCGCCGAGGGTCAAGGTCGAGCTGAGCAGGTAGAGAAGCGCCCCTGACGTCGCGGTCGCGTCATTCAGTCCGATGACCGCGAGAAGCGTGCCGGATGAGACGAGAACAGAATAGGCGCCAATCCGGCCCAAAGCCTGCGACGCCAGCACGCCAATCGTGCCGAAGGCCAAGGTGGCCAAGCCGCCATAAAGCAGCACCTCGCAGCCGAAGCCAGCAGACGGCCCTTCGGAAAACAACAGCATGGTAAGGCGCAGGATGATGTAGACGCCGACTTTGCTCATCAATGTGAAAATTGCCGCGACCGGCGGCGCCGCGACACTGTATGCGCTTGGGAGCCAGAAGCAGAGTGGCCACATTCCCGCCTTGATGAGGAACGCCACTCCCAGAACCGCGGCGCCGGCTTCCATCAGCATTCGGCGGTCCGGTTCAAGAGCCGGAATTCTTTCTGCAAGGTCGGCCATGTTCAGCGTCCCCGTTGTACCATACACGAGGCTGACGCCCACGAGGAAGAGTAATGCCGCCGCTAGGTTGACCGCGATGTAATGCCATACCTGCCTTGACGCGGAGCGAGCCGGAGCCGTGAAGGAGAAGCCCGTACGAGGCCGCCAACATCACTTCAAAGAAAACGAACAGGTTAAACAGGTCGCCCGTCAGAAAGGCGCCGCTGAGCCCCATCAAAAGAAACTGGTAAAGACTGTGGAAGTGTGCGCCAGCAGAATGCCACCGCGCCAGCGAAAAGGTGAGAACCGGTACAGCCAGAATCGCGGTCAGCGCCACCATTAGTGCGGAGAGGCGATCGAGTACAAGGACAATGCCAAAAGGCGCACCCCAGTTGCCCAGTAGGTAGACCCCGTCGAAATTGCTTCCCCTGGATAACTCGATCAGCAGCACTGAGACGAGTGCAAGGGCTATTGTGGCTGCCAAGCTTACCATCGCCTTTGCTAGGCGCTGGCGATCAGGGATGAAGAGCAAGCCAGCTCCAGTGACGAGTGGGATCAGGATCGGCAGGGTAATGAGATGCTGTGACCACGCGATCATCTGTGATCGCTCCTGCCATCAACGTGATCACTTCCAGTGAGTCCACGCGAGGCAAGAAGAACAACCAGGAACAGCGCGGTGGTGGCGAACCCGATTACGATTGCTGTCAAAACAAGGGCCTGCGGGACGGGATCCGCCAGTCGTGAAACCAACACCCCCTCGCCGAGCAGCGGCGGCTCGTCAAATCTCACACCCCCCACTCCGAATATGAAAAGGTTTACTGCGTAGGAGAGGAGCGAGAGCCCGATGATCACCTGATAGGTCCGAGGACGAAGTATCAGCCAGACTCCGCAAGCAGTCATCACACCGATAGCGATGGAGAGAACAAGTTCCATCAGGCAACTTCTTCCTTTGCTTCCTCAAGTGCTCGGATCCGATTGATGCGGATGGACTGGTGAGCAAGCGCAACGAGAATGAGTACAGTCGAACCGACGACCAGGAGAAACACGCCGAGGTCGAAAATCATTGCGGAAGCTGCTGGCACCTTCCCGATCAGTGGCAGCTCCAGGTATCGCGAGTGAGAAGTCAAGAAGGGGTACCCGAACAACCATGCGCCGATGCCTGTTGTAGCCGCCAACAAGAGCCCGGACCCCATCCAGCGCAGCGGCAGGATGCGAATGCGCTCCTCGGCCCAGCGCGTTCCTCCTGCCAGGTATTGTAGCAGGAACGCGATCGACATCGTCAGCCCGGCCGAAAATCCGCCCCCCGGCAGGTCATGGCCACGGATGAAAATGTAGATCGCCAAAGTGATGATAACCGGAAACAGCCATTGCATGATCACCGAAGGCACGAGCAGGTAGTCTCGGGCCGTGTCGCCTACGTCTCGGTCTGGTTGTTGGTCGTCGAACAAGGACTGCACCTGCTGCTGTTCGGGGGGCGCCATACTGTCGGCCGCTGGCCGGAAGCGGCGCAACAGCGCGTAGACGGTCAGAGCTACGATACCGAGCACAGTGATTTCCCCGAGTGTGTCGAAGCCACGGAAATCTACGAGGATGACATTGACCACGTTGCGTCCGCCGCCTTGGGTATAGGCGTTTTGGAGGAAGAAGTGCGCGATTGCGTCTGGCACCGTCATCGTCATCACCGCGTACGCAATAAACGTCATGCCTACTCCGCAAACCGCAGCAAGGATAAAATCCCGGAAACGACGGAAGCGTGCACGGAATGCCATTTCATCCTTCAGCGCCTTCGCACGTTTCGGCAGCCATCGCAGACCCAGAAGAATTAGAACAGTGGTTACGATCTCGACCAGCAATTGAGTAACGGCAAGATCTGGTGCCGAGAGCCAGATGAAGGTCACGCATACGATAAGTCCGACTCCACCCAGCATGACCAGAGCTGCCAGCCGGTGATATTTAGCAATATACGCGGTTCCAATCGCCAAACAGCATCCAATCGTCCAGATGCCCATAAACGGAATGTCGACATCGGAGGGAGCAATCATCCGTGGCTGGAAGCCCGCGAGATAAAGGGGAAGAAGGGCAGAAAAGAAGCCTGTGATGGTAACCCACCTCAGTTGTGGCTGGAGGTTTCTCGTTCCGAGCCAGTTCTCAAGATTTCTCGCCCAGCGCCACGATATCGTCACGAGACCCCTCTCGAAGATACGTTGCCCTCGCATGAGGCGGAACCACGGAGGTCCGTCATCGCATTTCGAGAAGTAGTCTCGAAAAGTGATATAGATTGCGCACCCAGCTGTTATTGCAATCACACTCATCAGCAGTGGTATGTTGAAACCGTGCCACATTGAAAGGCTGTATTGCGGCATCGACTGGCGAAGAACGCTGAAGGCAGCGACTTGCAAGAACGGCCCGATTGTCAGGTTGGGTACGATACCGATGACAAGACAGGCGATCACCAGGAAGTCGATTGGGAAACGCATCCAATGCGGCGGCTCGTGCGGATTGTTGTTTGGCAAATCAGAGGGGCGCGCTCCGAAGAACACTGAATGGATGAACCGAAGTGAATATGCGACGCTAAAGGCGCTCGCTATGACAGCAAGGTAGGGCAGGGCGGTGTCAAGCCACGACTCGGCGTGTGTCTCAACCGCCTCAGCGAAGAACATCTCCTTGGAAATGAAGCCGTTCAAAAGCGGTACGCCCGCCATCGCGGCGCTTGCGACCATTGCCAGCCTTCCCGTGATGGGCAGGTAGCGCAACAGGCCGCTGAGGCGCCGCATGTCGCGGGTGCCAGTCTCATGGTCAATAATCCCGGCGGCCATAAACAGAGATGACTTAAAGATGGCGTGGTTAACCATATGGAATATGGCGGCAACCGTGGCAATTGGACTTCCAAGGCTTAGTAAGGTCGTAATCAATCCAAGGTGGCTGATCGTGGAATACGCCAGCAGCCCCTTCAAATCCTGTTGGAACATCGCAAAATAGGCACCGAGAAGGAGCGTGGAGATGCCTACAAGCCCGACGAGCATGAACCACTCGTAAGTTCCAGAAAGGGCGGGCGAAATACGAACCAGTAGGAACACACCAGCCTTCACCATTGTCGCGGAGTGCAGGTAGGCGGACGCCGGTGTAGGCGCGGCCATCGCGTTCGGCAACCAGAAGTGAAATGGGAATTGCGCGCTCTTTGTGAATGCACCGAGGAGGATCAGTACCAGACTGGTCAGGTAAAGCGGATCGGCCGTGATCGTGTCGGAGGAAGCGAGGATGACGTCGAGATCATAGCTTCCAACAATAGAGCCGAGGATCAACAATCCCAACAGCAGGCAAAAGCCGCCAGTCGCAGTTACGATCAGGGCCATGCGAGCACCATCGCGCGCCGCAGGGTTCTGATGCCAGTAGCTGATCAACAGGAACGATGAAAGGCTCGTGAGCTCCCAGAAGACAGAGAGCAGAATGACATTGCCGGAGATAATGATCCCCAACATCGAGCCCATGAAAGCCAGTAGGAAGGAAAAGAATCGAGGCACTGGATCGTCCTCGGACATATAATATCGGGCATATAGGACGATTAGAACGCCTACTAGGCTCACCAGCATCGCGAACATCCACGCAAACCCGTCCATGCGCAGAGTAAGGTTGACGCCTATCTGAGGCAGCCAATCAATCTCGAAGCGAACGACACCTCCGTTGACAACGAACGGATAGAGAGAAGCGGTGCCCAAGGTCAAGGTTGCAGCCACAAGACCTGCAATAGATGCAGGCAAAAGCCTCGACGCCGTCCGGAGCAGGAACGCCGTGAGAAGGCTTCCGACGAAGGGGAGCGCTATGATCACCAGGAGAAAGCTTGAAGCCCAATCTATCCCAATCCTCATCTCCTTAGCTCTCGTTGAGGGGTCGGCGAGGCGCTAAAATGCCACCGCAATCACCGCAGTGGCCTGAGGCTCTGATTGCATTTCGCCCTTTATGGACTATATCAATCGCATGGGTCGTGCCAGCAAAGAATTCACCCTTACGCCCGCATTATGTCGGGCCGCGCGCGGGCTCCTGAATTGGACCCAGGAAGAACTTGCTGCCCGCTCGACGGTGTCCCGCAGTACGATCCGTGACTATGAGGGGGATCGTCATGGCTTGCATCGTTCGACCGCGGTGCTGTTACTCCGTGCTCTCCAGGATGGAGGCGTTGTTTTCGCCGACATAGCAGGTCACGGCATGGGAGTCTGTGCGGCAAGCTACAAGCACCGTGACTGACCGGGAGTGCGGCGTCGCGCCTTTAAGCGCGTTATTGGGTCGTGTTCTGGAAGATGTTTCCATGCTGAAAAAAACTACAAGCGGGGTTTTTCGCTGGTATCCGTTTGGAAAGTGGTAAAGGTCAGCCACGTCGGCGGTGAATGCGATGGAGCATGCCCTTGCCGCCTTCACAGATATAAGGGGCGAGCTGATTGGCTTGCCAACCCTTACCGCGGCTGGTGCTCATCGAAATACGGGTAAATTGCGCCTTAGAGATATACAAGGGGCGGTGCAGTTCGGTTGGCCATCCGCAACGGCCGACAAGACGAAGGCAACCTCCTCCCCTGTGCGAGCGGTGGTGAGGGCACTGTGCAGCGCGGACTGGCGGAGACGTCTCATCATTTGGGGGGACTCATTGTCATGACGCGGCAGCGGTCCCTGATGGTTATCTCAGATAAGGCCATGCGCCTTCTTAGGCGGTCGACACTACCTGCCATGGTTGGTTGCGATTGGAAAATTGCCGGGAGAAGGTCCAAGTGTGACGAACCTGAACGATCCTCTTCGGGTCACCGTCCACGATCGTACCATCGGCCGATAGGCTACATTGGACCGCTTCCGAGGAGAATAGAATTGTCACTTCGACGCTCTCGCGTTCGACGGTTACGCCCAAAACTGTCAGTGAGGGCTCGTTGATCAGGGTAAATTCTAATGTTTCGTATCTCGATTGGCGCGATTCAATCTCAAGCTCAAAGGTTGCGAGGACGGTGGCGCCCAGCAGCGGACGCAATGTATTAAGATCACCCTTAATGAAGGCGGCAATCACCGTTTCATAGGTGTTGGCTGCATCGCTTAGAAAGTCTTCAGCGATGAAGTCTGGATCGATATCGCGCAGTGCTCGTAGTGCTGAACCCTGCAGCAGGGCCGTGCCCTCTACATCCCGCGGTGCAACCCGTTGCTTTGTGGTTTCGCTCACATCACTTGCTGCGTTGTTATGCGAAACCAAGTTTGTCAGCATCCAGTAGAACAGGACCAAAGAAACGAAGTAGATCGCGTTATTATTGAGGTCGACGGTTTCGGTCATGGGGATGGCCTCCAATGGCTCTTTCCGGATGCATCCTCTCACGTGATGAGCGGCGGTGAAGAAAACTGGTGACATGGGTGGTGGAGAGGACGGGCACCTTTCCAGTATCGTCGAATCAGCGGAGACGATTACTGAATTGCTAAAGGACGCCTGTGCCGCCGGATCTCACGATTTGAGTACGAAAACCCTGAGCATGTGCAGTTTTCATAAATCAGTCAGCGTTCAAAACGTCGACGATGATGCTTCCGCCCAGACAGTTACCGAACGGCTGACATAGTCCCTCACTAGCCCATCGGCCCGCGGCGTGCGGATCGGAATTTCCCACTGATCAGCTGTCTAACAAGCGTGAAATCGCAGTCGCGCTGATGCGGCACAGCTCCAAGCGATGCTTCGCGGATCCGTGAGCTATCTAGACCAACGGTCATTGGTATACCCCTTGCCTGCTGCGATGCGTGCTAATGGCCCCCTTGGCTATGACGTTTTTTACCTGCACGGTCGGACGTCATCCCAGCGACCGTAGTGCAGCGAATTGCATCATGATCATCCGCCTGTCTTTCTGCCGAAGGGATATCGGATACGCGACAGCGTCGCCGTGCCCAAATTCGCACCAACCGGCGCGCTCTGCGGCCTAAGCGGGGCTGGCCTACAAGGCCAGTCGGGCCGAAACCCAGATGGTGATACTTCGATAGCATCAGTTTGTATCATTTCTTAAAGATACACAAACGGAACTAATTGCCGTTTAAAGACAAAAATATTGCATTAAAAAAGTCCTGCATGAGCATGAGGCCCTCTCAATGCCAGGCCGTCACATCAAAATAAGTCCGGTTTCAGAGGGCCAAGCCCGTGGCGTTTGGTGATGGCCTTCACGGCTGTCTGCATCTCCACGCGAGCTTCGATTGCGGCGTGTCAGCGACGATCTGCAGTTCACTGCTTGCGGCTGTCATCCCGATCGACCTTGATCGGTTGGGGCTTAGGTTAAACAAATATCATAACGACGATCGCGCCGATGACGATCAGGACAAGCCCGCCTATCAACATCGGCAACAGACTATTGTCCGGGTCGATCCCAGATTCGATTTGCGTTGTTACCTGCTTATCGTTCTTCTTTGCTTTAATCATGGCTCATCTCCACAAGGGTGCTGCGTCGGCGTAGGATGCCTCTTCGTTCCGCAATCATCTTGTCTCCGATTATAAAAAAGCACCAATTTTTCCCGCCGTCCCGCGCTACGCCGGAACGGGAGGATGGTAGCGGTGCACGGGGAAGTCCTGGGGCGTCAACGCCACGTCAGCAAGTGTGTAGCGGTCAAGGATGGTCTGGAAGGAGGCAATCGCTTCGCCAAACACGCTTGAAAGCTTGCAGGAGCCAGTGAGGACACATTGGTTTCCGCTGGCAAAGCACTCCACAATCCCGAAATCCGGCTCGGTCAGTCGTATGACATCGCCGATCCGGATCATCTCGGGCCGGAGCCCCAGAACAAGGCCGCCGGAACGGCCGCGGACCGCCTTCAGATAGCCACTGCGCGTCAGGGTATTGGCGACCTTGTTAAGGTGGGTCTTGGACACCTTGAAGGTGCGTGCGACCTCCTCGATCGTGATTAGGCGATCACCGGCGGAGGCGGCGTACATCAGCATCCTTAAGGCATAGTCCGAGAAATTGGTCAGCCGCACGGGTTGCTCCTTTCATGAGCGGTACCTTTGTAGGGGCCACCACTCCAGCATCACAGGTCTTTCTCGACAATGGGGTCGATGCCAATCGTGGTCTCGCCACGGCTGAAAGCGACCGCCAGGCGGAAACTGTGGGCGATGCGTAGCGCGCGGTCCATGAAAAGTGCTGTCACCTCGGGCGGGCAGATGCGGCGCAAGGTGGCGCGAAACAGTTTTAACCAACGCCGAAAATGCTCCTCGCCGAGACCGGAAATTTCCAGGTGTGGTAGCAATGGCCGGCCTTCATATCGGGACGTTCGGAGCAGCGTAGCGGACCAGAAATCGCACATCTTGGTCAAATGGCGTGGCCACACGTCTGGTTGGATGGCGCGACGGAAGATCGGGCCGAGAAGGTCGTCGCGGTGAATTTCGTCATAGAAGCTGTGAACCACATTACGGATCATGGTCTCGTCAAGCACATCCGGCAACGCGACGCAGTCGATAATAATGGTTCTGTTGCTCCGGCTATTCCCGCTCATGTGTGTGTGCTCCGATTTTTGCAAGGCCACTGGGGCTCTGGCATCGCCACCAAATCGCATCCAGGTTTCCTTGTATGGGCTGGAGAATACTGGCCGATTGACAACACCAAAGGCTGCCTTGCTCGACACCGAGAATACGAAGCCGGTAGCGGCGGCCTGCGAGCCAAACTTTCAAATAAAACATATATTGTCAATGTATGTTTGCGTGACATACGGGGTTTCGACTGAGCGGCGCTTTGTCGACGCCGGGGTCTATTCGTGCAGCGTTGCCTTGGCAACGTTGAAAATATTCCGCTTCCGTGTGGTTCGGAGGCTGATGAGTTCCATTCGAAGTCGTGGCGCTGGTGTTAAATGCGGCCACTTGCTGGTCGCGGCTTTGATGCTGGCTGGGTAAAGGTTTTTGCAGCGGGCTGTCCGCGGTTGTCTAGGATGTCGCGCCGATGAGTTCGATACAGCGATAGTCGGCGAGCGGCGCGCCAGTTTTTCGAGGTGGACGCGAACAAGTGATGCTCGAACCTAAGCCGTATCTATCATAAAAACTGTATTCATTTGACGATTAAATTCGTTTGCTTGTCGACAAGCAGTGGCAATAAGCTTCAGAGAAAGCCGCCAAGCTTAGCGTTGGATGCTGCGCAACGCCAGTTGGAGCGCGTGCAAGCTCTCTCCATCCTTCCCAGTAGCGCCTGCAGCGTCACAGGAGCGATCATGTCGACGAGAGGAACGAGCCAAGGCGACGTGGGGCGTCGCGACGTTCTCAAGCTACTCGGCGCGGCCGGAGCGGCCGCGAGCCCACTGCCGCTGGTGGGATCCGCATTGGCGGACGAAACGGTGGTTGCAGCGACCGACAAACAGCATCATCACGTAACCGACGCTTCGAAGTCCCATGCCGGAGGCTCGGGCTATGAATTCTTCAATGTCGATGAAGCAGCGTTCATCGAGGCCGCAGTCGATACGCTAATTCCCAGCGATTCAACCGGCCCCGGCGCGAGGGAACTAGGCGTTGCCCACTACATCGATCGGCAAATGGCTGGCGGATACGGTAAGGGCGATCGGCTCTATCTGGAAGGGCCGTTTGGCGAGGGTACGCCAGAGCAAGGCTATCAACTGCCCATGACGCCGTCCGAATTGATCCGGGTCGGTATCGCCGACGTCAGCGCCTATGTGCAGAAAACCCACAAGAGCACCTTCGACGGCCTTTCGCCAGAAGATCGTGCATCGGTGATGGCCGGTCTCGACAGCAAGAAAGTCGAGCTTCCAACGGTGCCAACGGCGACCTTTTTCGGGCTTCTGCTGCAGCTGACGATCGAGGGTTATTTCGCTGACCCGATGTACGGCGGAAACAAGGACAGGGCGGCTTGGAAGATGATCGGCTTCCCTGGCGTCGATGGCATGTACATGGACAAGATCGAGCCGTTTCGGAACAAGCCCTATAGGGCTGAACCGAAAGGCATCCAGGATCTCATTTAATCGGCGGAAAAAGAAGGACAGTGCAAAATGGCCACCAAACTCAACGCGGTTGATGTCCTCATTGTCGGTCTTGGGTGGACAGGCGGCATCATTGCCAAGGAGCTTGCATCGACCAAGCTGAAAATCGTCGCTCTTGAGCGGGGAGGCCCGCGTGACACCAATCCAGACTTTATCGACCCACAGATCCATGACGAATTGCGCTACGCCGCCCGCCACGACCTCATGCAGAATGTGCGCCGGGAAACTATCACATTCCGCAACGATGAATCGCAAACGGCGCTGCCGATGCGTCAACTCGGCTCGTTCCTGCCCGGCCAAGGCGTCGGCGGCGCCGGCGTACACTGGAACGGTGTGACCTGGCGCTGGCTCGAGTGGGATCATCAGGCGCGCACCCAGACAATCGACAAGTACGGCGAAAAGATCATCCCTTCTGATATGCACCTGCAGGACTGGCCGATCACCTATGACGATCTGGAGCCCTATTACGACAAGTTCGAAAAGACATGCGGCACCTCCGGCAAGGCAGGTAACATTAACGGCCGGAAGATCGATGGTGGCAATATCTTCGAGGGATCGCGAAAGGACGAGTACCCGAACCCGCCGATGATTGCTGCGCAAAGCATGGTGATGTTCGAAAAGGCGGCCCGCAATCTGGGCTACCACCCTTTCCCCAACCCGGCGTCAAACGCCTCGCGGGATTATGTGAACCCCGATGGGGTGGCCTTCGGCCAGTGTCACTACTGCGGGTTCTGCGAACGCTTCGGCTGCGAGGCGAATGCCAAGGCGAGCCCGCATTTCACGGTCATTCCACTGGCGTTGAAGAACCCGAATTTCGAGCTGCGCACCAACTCGATCGTGCTGAAGGTCAATCTCGATTCGACCCGCAAGAAGGCGGTCGGCGTCACATATCTCGATGCACGCGGGCGCGAATTCGAACAGCCTGCCGATCTCATTATCCTCTCGGCTTACGCGCTCGGCAACGTCAACCTGCTGCTGCATTCGGGGATTGGCGTGCCCTATGACCCTAAAACGGGAAAGGGCGTAGTCGGGCGCAACTATGCTTATCAATGCGGTGGCCAGGCTACTGCCTTCTTCGACAAGAAGACTATCATGAATCGTTTCATGGGCGCAGGTGCGCTCGGCACCTGCATGGATGATTTCAACGGCGATAACTACGATTTCGTGAAGGCCGGCTATATCGGCGGCGGCGGTATCAGCTGCAGCAACTCGGGCGCTCGGCCTATCCAGTCGCATCCAACACCACGCGGCACGCCGCGTTGGGGCTCCGACTGGAAGAGGGCAATGGTCGACAATTATGACCACGCGGCCAGCATCGGTAATCAAGGCGCGGTGATGGCCTACCGGCAGAACTACCTGAGCCTTGATCCGACCTACACCGACGTTTTTGGGCGTCCGCTGATGAGGATGACATTCAATTTCCAAGACAACGAAATAAGGCAGATGAACGCTCAGGCCGACATCTGCGTAACAATCGCCAAGGAGATGGGTGCGACGAAGATCGATCGAAACGTCCCTCCCATTCCCTATTCGATTGTGCCCTATCAAAGCACGCACAATACAGGCGGGGCAGTCTTCGGGGCTGACCCAAGCACGAGCGTACTGAACAAGTATCTTCAGGTGTGGGATGTTCCAAACGTATTCGTCACTGGTGCGTGCGTGTTTCCGCAGAACGCCGGGAAGAACCCGACTGGCCCGGTAGGCGCTCTTGCCTATTGGGCAGTGGACGCGATCAAGAATCAGTATCTGAAGAACCCGGGCCCTCTAGTTCACGCCTGAGACAACGACTTCCAAGCTGGACAGCGGATGCCGTTACAGTGAGCAGCGATTGTCTCTCCGATTTCCGGGTGCAGTTCCGTCCTTCAGGCCGCTCATGGCCATTGAAAGAGTCAAAACATGAAATCGACCATGCTTGGATTGACGACTGCAATTCTGACCGCAATCGGCTCCGCCCATGCACAAGAAACATCTTCCGGCAATGCCGAAGCCGGCGCCCTCGTCTTCAGGAAGTGCATGGCCTGCCATAAGGTCGGCTCCGACGCCAAGAACGGCGTAGGTCCAGTCTTGAATGGTGTCGTCGGCCGACTGGCTGGTGCATTTCCGGATTACAGTTATTCCCCGGCCAACAAGAATTCTGGTCTTACCTGGGATGAAGCGACGCTGACGGCGTATCTGCGCGCACCGCGCAAACTGGTCCCCGGGACAAAGATGACATTTGCCGGTCTTAACAAGGACCAAGAGATCGCCGACGTAATTGCCTATCTGAAACAGTTCAATACTCAGGGCGAAAAGTCGGTGCCCTGAGCCAGGCAGTGGACAGTGAGGATCGAGGTCGATGAGTAAAAAAATCTCCGAGCGAGTGAAATTGAAACGGGCATATGAAACCCCCGCGACCGACGACGGCATTCGCGTTTTGGTTGATCGGCTTTGGCCGCGCGGGGTCAAGAAAACAGAAGCAGCGATCGATCTTTGGATGAAGGAACTTGCGCCAAGCACCGAGCTTCGGAAATGGTTTGGACATGATCCAGCCCGCTGGGGCGAATTCCGCAAGCGGTACGCGGCGGAAATCCATGAAAATCGCGTTGAACTCGACCGATTGCGCGGCCTGATAGCGGACGGCACGGTCACGCTCGTCTACTCAGCCCATGACGAGACGCACAACGATGCTGTCGTCCTCAGAGAGATATTGTTGTCCGATTTGCCGCCCAACTAAGAACACAAGAAAATGTCGTCCCCGACGATGGCCTGTTTTATCTACATAAAAATTGCACTGAATTGTCGATTAAATTCGTTTGCACGACACCTAAGAAGGAGGGAAACTGCGTCGACTATAATTTCCGTCTTCGGTGTAGACCGAAACGCTCGACCGACTGAAACGTGATGGGCGCTAACCAGACAGAAGATTCTGGCTAGTTGACCTCCGAGTTCCCGCTTCGCTGTATCGACGATTTTACCACCCGATCGCCAAGGAGAAGGATATGGCTGAAGTCCATACCAAACTAAACGGGCCGGATCTTGTCGAGGGCATCGCGCTTGCCGATCTTCCCGATGGAGGAAAGCTTCTTGGCCATTACGGCGACGAGCAGGTGTTGTTGGTACGCCGCGGAGACGCGATCTTCGCGATCGGGGCGACATGCACGCATTATGGCGGGCCGCTCGTCGACGGACTTGTAGTTGAGGATACCATCCGGTGTCCATGGCATCACGCCTGCTTCGATTTGCGTACGGGCGAGGCCCTGCATGCGCCTGCCTTTAGTCCGCTCGCTTGCTGGCATGTAGAGCAGCGCGATGGTCGGATATTTGTGAAAGAAAAGCGCAAGCGGACGGTACCGAAGCAGCGCGATGGACGCTCCCGCGAGGATCCGGATAGGATCGTCATAGTGGGGGGCGGCGCGGCGGGGTTCGCAGCAGTCGAGACGTTGCGGCGCGAACATTATCAAGGCAGCATCGTCATGCTTAGCAACGACGACACGCCCCCCGTTGATCGGCCCAATCTTTCTAAAGACTACCTCGCCGGTAAAGCACCGGAGGATTGGATCCTACTCCGCGCCGAAAGCTTTTACGCAAAGAACGATATTGATCTCCGTCTCAATGCGAACGTGGCCAGCATCGATATAGGTTCTAACGAGGTTGTTCTCGCGGCCGGGGTCCGGATCCCGTACGACAGGCTGTTGCTTGCGACCGGAGCTGAACCGGTCCGCCTTACCATTCCCGGTGCGGACCAGCCACACGTTTACACGCTGCGCTCGATCGCAGATTGCAAGGCTATCATTGAGCGGGCCATGACAGCACGGCGCGCCGTCGTGGTCGGCGCCAGTTTCATCGGTCTGGAGGTTGCCGCGGCCCTGCGCGCGCGCAATATCGAAGTTCATGTCGTGGCGCCCGACAAACGGCCCATGGAGCGGATCCTGGGCCCGCAAATGGGCGACTTCATCCGCGCCCTCTACGAGGAGAATGGTGTCGTATTCCATCTCGAGAATACCGTCAGCAGCGTCGACGGCACGAAGATGAAGCTCAGCAATGACGATATCCTGAGTGCGGATTTCGTCGTCGCGGGCGTTGGTGTGCGACCGCGGACTGAGCTTGCCGAAAAAGCGGGCCTGCGTGTTGACAATGGTGTAGTCGTGAACGCGTTTCTCGAGACGAGTGCACGAGGGATCTTCGCGGCTGGCGATATTGCGCGGTGGCCCGATCCCCACAGTGGCGAGTACATTCGGGTCGAGCATTGGGTGGTCGCAGAGAGGCAGGGGAGGACCGCGGCCCTCAATATGCTTGGCCATCGCGAGGAATTCATCGCTGTACCGTTCTTTTGGAGCCAGCATTACGATGTTCCCATCAACTATGTCGGCCATGCCGCGCAATGGGACGAGATCGAGGTCGATGAGGATCTCATCGCTAAGGATTGCGTGCTGCGCTTCAAGCGCGCGGGGCGTACGCTGGCTATCGCTTCGATCTTCCGCGACCTTGAGAGCCTGAAGGCCGAGGCGGAAATAGAGCAACAGATGGCGACTTAGCAACGCGCTCGGGCACAGCAATCAGAGGAGAACGCAATCAGAAATCGCTGAGCAGAATGCCGGTGACTGCGAGGAGACACAACGCAGTAGGACATTGCAACACCCGTATTGCGCCGGTGGGGCCCAAGGCCTGGCGGATTCAAGATACCCGGAAAAGATTGGCCACAAAAGGCGAACTGCTTGGACCTGTTCAAGTAGGGACAACAACGACGGCTGGCCGAACCTGAGAGTTCTTCGTGAGATGCTCGAGTACCGTCGAGTTTTTTAATGTCCCAAGGCGTCTGCCTTTTGTCAAAGCGCTCCTCAGGCAAGCCCCCGGTCCAGCACTCGTTTAGAGGCTCATTACTGAAGGAAGATCAAATGACGTACAAGTCAATCTTACTCAATCTCAACATCGACGGTATGGTCGCGCCCGTCATCCAGCTCGGTGTCGATCTGGGTCGGCGGTTCGATGCGCGCCTTATCGGCTTTTCGGCTGCCGATGTTCCGCCGCCCGTCATGATGGACGGAGGAGTGGGCTTTGGAGGTGAGAGCACGGTGCGTCAGTTGAAGAACATCGAGCGACGCCTAGAAGACCGTCGCGCGGAATTCAAAAGTCTTATTGGCACAACGGTTGAGACGGAATGGCACGGCGCGGTAGGCAATCCGACCAGTTTGCTGATCGACTCGGCGTGTATGGCCGATCTCATCGTCACGGCGCCGCCAGAGGTGGTCTCTTCTGGCGACGTTCATCGTTCCGCTGATCTAGGTAACCTAATTCTTCAGGCAGGGCGACCTGTATTCGTCGCTTCGACCAATCAGCAGAGTTCCCGACTCAATAAGGTTCTTGTCGGGTGGAAGGACACGCGTGAAGCCAGGCGCGCAGTTGTCGACGCCATGCCGTTTCTGCAACTGGCTCAAGAGGTTCATGTGATCACGATCGACGATGGCGCGACGGATGAAACCTGGACAAGCTTGAACGATGTTGTCGCCTTTCTTTCCCTTCACGACGTAAAGGCGAAGGCGGACGTGTTTTCGGAAAAATCCGACGGTCGAAGCATCGCCGATGTGGCCGAAGCGATGAATGCGGACTTGACCATATCCGGCGCCTACGGCCACAGCAGGTTCAGGGAGTGGATCTTCGGCGGCGCAACCCGCTCGCTGCTTGAAAATGACCGATTGAACCGGATCATGTCGAATTGATCACATGTCCGAACAGGCCGGTTTCGTGAACCGTGGGTTCACGGCGGACACCGACATGGAATTCCGGGGATCTCGCTGCGGGGGACCTCGCCCCCAGGCCCGACCGTCTCACGTGCGGGGGGGCGCCGAGCGCCGGCGTCAGGCCACGGCACGCAACATGCTTGTCCGTCCGCGAGCGGCTCGAACGCGTGACATTCTTCGCGGACCGAGCAGTACGATTTCAGCGTGCCCAACGTTGGGTCGCTCCTAAGGATTGGACGAGGCGGAAATCGAAGCTGGTGCGCGGCGGCATTTGTCCATCGCGACTTGGCGGGACTCCGCGCCTGACCAGGCGGTTACGGGAATCGGACCTGACCTTAGCCGAATTGATCGAGACAATCAGATCTATCATGACGGTTAAAGAGGTGCAGCCGCGTTGCCTAGCATAGCAGCAACCCGGGTGCGCAGATGAGGCACCACCTCGTTCTCAAACCATGGGTTGCGACGCAGCCAGACTGTACTGCGCCACGAGGGATGAGGCAGCGGGATCACCGCGGGACCATAGTCGCGCCATGCGGCGACGGTCGCGGTCATCGACCGCTCTGAGGTATGCTGCAAGGCCCACCGTTGAGCGTAACTGCCGACCATAAGCGTCAGTTCCACCCTCGGAAGGCACGCCAGGAGAGACCGTCGCCAGAGCGCGGCGCAGCGGGGCGGTGGCGGACAGTCGCCGCCTTTAGGATTGGTGCCTGGAAAGCAGAACGCCATTGGGACCACGCCAATTCGCGAGTCTGCATAGAACGTGTCGCGATCTAGCCCAAGCCACTCACGCAGACGATCGCCTGAGGGATCATCGAATGGCAGTCCACTCTCATGGGCGCGTCGGCCCGGGGCTTGGCCACAGATCAAGAGGCGGGTCTCAGAGTTTACTTGGATCACTGGGCGTGGTTCATGGCTGAATTCCCTAGCACATGCGCGACAGGCACGAATGCTCGAAAGCAACGTGTCAAGTTGCGACCGTTCAGAACTAGCGGTTGCTTCGGGGCTCTCCAAGTCGAAGTTAGATGCAGCAACGTCCACCAAGTCATTCTACCTTATAATCAATTCAACAGATTTGTTTGTCTGGATCTGTAGTCTCTTTCACGTTCTCCCGACCAAAGGTCGCAGCGACCACAGGTCTTGATGTGGAACCGGAGGCGCACGTCAGAGAATGCGCGGCAGTTGTTGCCATTGATGGAAGGGTGGCGGCGACGGCAATTGCCATTCGAGCGTGGTCGCCCCTTCGCCCCATGGATTGGCGCCGGCTTTACGTTTGCGGCTGAAAGCCTCCACCACCGTTATAAAGAAGACCATGAGCCCAGCCGTCGAAATGTAGGACCCGATCGAGGAGACGAAATTCCAGCCCGCGAAAGCGTCGGGATAGTCGGCATAGCGTCGCGGCATGCCAGCCATGCCAAGGAAATGTTGAGGGAAGAAGACGAGATTGACGCCTATCAACGTAACCCAGAAATGCACCTTGCCGAGCGTCTCGCTGTACATATAACCAGTCATCTTCGGAAACCAATAATAAAAACCGGCAAAGATGGCGAAGACGGCACCCAGCGACAGTACATAGTGAAAGTGCGCGACTACAAAATAAGTGTCGTGTAACACGCGATCGAGGCCGGGGCTGGCAACCACGATCCCGGTGACGCCGCCAATGGTGAAGAGCAGGACGAAGCCGAGAGCCCAGAGCAACGGCGTTTTGAAATCGATCGATCCACCCCACATGGTCGCCAGCCATGAAAATACCTTAACGCCGGTTGGAACGGCGATGACCATTGAGGCGAAGGCGAAATAGCGCTGGGTGTCCGCAGACAGGCCGGAGGTATACATATGATGCGCCCACACGACAAAGCCAATCGCGCCAATCGCTACCATTGCATAGGCCATTCCGAGATAGCCGAAGATCGGTTTCTTGGCGAAGGTCGAGATGACGTGGCTTATGATCCCGAAACCAGGCAGGATCATGATGTATACTTCGGGATGACCGAAGAACCAGAACAGATGCTGGTAGAGGATCGGATCTCCGCCGCCGGACGGCGCGAAGAAGGCCGTCCCGAAATTGCGGTCTGTCAAAAGCATTGTGATCGCACCGGCGAGCACCGGCAGTGACATGAGCAGCATGAAGGCGGTGACCAGCATCGACCAGGCGAACAGAGGCATCCTATGCAGCGTCATGCCGGGCGCACGCATATTGAGGATCGTGGTGATGAAATTAATCGCGCCGAGAATCGAGGAGGCCCCCGACATGTGAATCGACAGGATAACGAGGTCGACCGCCGGCCCTGGCTGACCGTCCGTCGAATAGGGTGGATAGAGCGTCCAGCCGCCGCCATGACCGAGCGTACCGGGCGCTCCGGGAACAAACATTGAGGTGATGAACAGCAGAAACGATATCACCAGCAGCCAGAACGAGAGATTGTTCAAGCGCGGAAAAGCCATATCCGGCGCGCCGATCATGATTGGCACCATCCAATTGCCGAAGCCACCTATCAGTGCCGGCATGAGGACGAAAAAGATCATCACCAGCCCATGGGCACTGACGACAACATTGTAGCCACCGGGATCGTCGAATAACTGCAAACCTGGTTCCTGCAGCTCCATGCGGATCGACACGGAAAGCGCGGTACCGAGAACGCCGGCCATGATCGAGAACAGCAGGTAGAGCGTCCCGATATCTTTGTGGTTGGTCGAGCAAAACCACCTGACGAGGAACCGGGGCTTGTAATCATCCAGGACTGTGGCTGGATTAGACATGATGTGCTTCCTGCTCTTCACTGCCGGCAGGCGGGCCGATTCAACGATAGACGACAGACATTTACCACCCGCCGCCACAAGGGGGTCAGACCTTGCCTGCGCTTATCCATTTCTCAGCGCCTATCGCATCCATTGGAACGTCGTCCGGCTGTTGATAGGTGTTCTAGGCCCTGCTGCGGCCGTAGCCGACACCGACGACGTGGGGGCGCTTCACATCGCTGCCACTCAAAGGGGAATGTCTTCCTGATCAGCCATTGCACGCTCCAAATCGGTCGCAGCCAAACCGGCCGCGCCTTGAACGTTGAGCCGTATAAAATAGGAAAGCAAACGGAATTAAATGCAGTATTGATGCAGGATAATTGCACTTAAATCGAATGCCCTGATAATATCGATCGCGTCCGCCTGTGGTCGTGTCCCGCCGAGTGGTGTAGTTCGGCGGTAGAGAAGCCGCTCGGGAGCGCGCCCTCATCAGCGCTGTAGCGAGCGAGCGGCGGTCATCGAAGTTCTCCGGTAAAGTCGGGTTGCTGACACCAACCTGATTGGAAGGAACCAC
>NZ_JBFTQH010000060.1:0-26172 GCF_056398905.1 Rhizobium sp. 01T417
TCGGTATGGACTCGGTATGGACAACCGTGACACCCTGCGAGGCGTTCGTCAGCGTTGCCGTGAACACGTAGCTGGCAGTTGAGCCTTCGGTTACGGACGAGCCGGAAAGGCTGACCGTCGTCACGTCGATCGTGTCGCTGACCGATGCGGTAGCGGAGCCAGTTCCGACCTGCAGGCTTTCGAAGTTGCCGCCGCTGGTGCCRGTGATCGTCGCTGTCCTGGTCGAGGCGTCGCTGTAGACGTCCTCGCCATTGTTGGCGGCGATCGTCAGCGTGCCGCTGGTCTGACCGTCAGCGATGGTGATGTCGCCCCGATCGGTATGGACAACCGTGACACCCTGCGAGGCGTTCGTCAGCGTTGCCGTGAACACGTAGCTGGCAGTTGAGCCTTCGGTTACGGACGAGCCGGAAAGGTTGACCGTCGTCACGTCCGTGGTGTTCGAGACATTGAACGACACGTTCGCCGTCGAGGTATCGCCGTCGCTATCCTTTATCGCAAAGGTGAAGCTTGCCGAGCCGGCATCCTTGTAGACGGTGTCGGAATGCGCGGTGAACTGATAGTTTCCGTCAGCTGTTACCCGCAGCGTTCCCTGCGCTGTCGTGACGCCCTGCGACCAACCGTCATTTCCAAACGTCAGGTTGACGCCGTTGATTTGAGAGACAACGGCGCCATCGGTGCCCCGGGCGAAATCGAGCGTGCCTTCGGCGACCGAGCCTTCGGCAACCGACTGCGCAACCATGTCGTGCGCCACCGGACCGTCATCCTGGAACTGGACCGTCAGATCCACCTGCGATACGGCGCTGGTCCTGTCGCCGTCTGCGTCGGTCAGGGTTGCCTGGATGTGTAGGCCACCGTCGACGACAACCTTTACGACGTCGTCATAGGCTGCCTGGCTGGAGCCGGCTTCGCTGTTATGGATCGGCTGGTACTGGGCGATCCAGACATGACCGTCGGCATCAACGTATACCTTGAAGATCTGGTTGGCGGCCGGATTGCTGCCGGTGTAGCCAATCAGCGTTCCGTCCGAGGCAGTCGTCATCTTGATCGAGGTGCCGTCCAGCGTGGTCAGACCGGAATCCACGCCGCTGAAGGCGCTGCCGTCGGCCTTGGTGATGGCGAAGGACCAGGTACCGCTCTTGTCAGCGCCGACGCTGCCGGTGAACAGAGCGTTCGGTCCGGAAAGCACGCTCGTCGCGGACTCGGCATAGCCGATGGCGTTGGCCATGTAGATCGCCACCGGCGGGGTGTTGGCGGTATCGTCGGCGGCGTTTGGACCCGACGCGGCAACTCCCGCGCTTTCATCGATGCTGACCGCCAACGTCTCATGGTGGGTAACGGTGGTATAGACAGGCACTTGCTTCGAGTGCTCGACCTCCACAGTCACAGACGTCTCAATATTGGAAATGCCAAACTTGTCGCCGTGGTATGTCCTGTTAGAGCCGTAGCTCACGTCATCGTAATTGCTAACCTTGAGCACGTCGAAGGTGCCGTTTGCATTTGCCGCCTTGACGTTGATCACCGCGTTATCGGGAACCTTGGCCAGCACATAGCCAGTCAGCGTATTGCCCTGATAGACCGCGTTGGCGCTAACCGCGTTCCCGTTGACCAGGAAGGTCAGCGCTACGAAGTTGCCGTTGTTGGTGGCATTGATGAAGACTGCGGCGGTGTTGTTGTTACCAGTAACATCAACCTTGAACTGTGCCGACGAATGCGGATCCGCTGCCTGATTACTCTTCCCAGCATTGGTTACGAAGTTCATGGACAGAACTTCGCTGGGGCCGTCGATCCACGGGTTGGAGACGCCGATATTGTTGCTGCTGGTGTTGACCGTATCGCCATAGCCACCGCTCTTGGCCGTCAGCAGCAGGTCATGTCCGGCCGCGCTGCCGGCACCGACAAGCGTGCGCTCCGACTGATTGCCGGCCTTGAACGCGAACGTATCAGCGACCACTTCCGTCGTGGTCCAGGTGTAGGTCGTCGTACCGGTCAGAACCTGTTCGGTCGTATCGTTCGATGCGCGGGTCGTAAGGACCGGAATGTCGTCCAGCACGCTGACCTGAATGCTGCCGGGTCCAAGGTCGATGGTGTCGTTGTCGCCGTCGGTCGCGGTGACATAGTTGGAAAGGTCGAAGGTCAGCGTGTTTTCGCCGTTGCCCGTCGCGTGGTCGAGCTGCGCGATCAGCGTGAAGATGTAGGCGCCGTTCGCCCCGAGAACCAGGGTGAAGACAGGTTTGTCGTACGCCGCATTATAGCCGACGCCACCACCTGCCTCGACATAACCGGTCAACGTCGAGCCATTCGACGACAGGTAGACCTGTTGCTCATGCGACGTAACGCCGGAAAGTTCGGCCGCGCTGACCGGCTTCAGGGCGAAGCCGCCATTTGGACCGGGACCGTCCGCGCCGAAATTGACCAGAGCCGACAGGATTCCCGTCGCCGTCAGGCGGTTGCTCGGCGTGCTAGTGTCGGTGTCGGCATGCTCGCCCGTGCGGTTGGCATCGGCATTCGCCCAGGTGAGGCCGTCTTCGTCGACTTTGGCCGTCACCGTCGCACTAGCGATCAGCTTCGGACCATCGTCGGCGAAAGTGATATTGCGACCGATCTCGATCGTGGCGCTGCTGCTCTTCGAGTCGCCGTCATAATCAATGATCGTCGCCGTCGCCGTCAGCTTGATGAGATTGTCAGCAAGCGAGACCACCGTGCCGTCGCCGCCGTGATCGATAGCGTCGTACTGGGTCAGCGTGACCTTGCCGGTATCGTCCACCGTGACCTTAAAGATGGTGTTGCTCTGCCCGACACCCTGGAACGTGGAGGCGGTCGAGCCGTAGATCACTCCATTGCTCTGATAGAGATAGATAGTCTGGTTATCGCTCTTGAGCCCGGAGGTGCCGCCCTGGGTCACCGAAAGCGCATATCTCGTGGCGAGATCGCCCGCGCCGTCCGCGCCGTAGCTGGAAACAGCGTTGAACACGCCGGCGAAGCTCTGGCTGGCCGTATCGTAACTGGCGCCAATGGTGTCGGCGTCCTGCGTGGCCAGCACAACGTTCGCCTCACCACTAGCGGTCAGCGTGATCGACGGGGTGTGGTCATCAAAGCTGATATTTCCGCCGAGATCGACCGTGGCGCTGCTGCTCTTGCTGTCATTGTCACCATCGGTGATCGTTGCGGTCGCCGTAAGCTTGACGAGATTGTCGGCGAGCGAGATCACCGTGCCGTTGCCGCCATGATCGATCGCGTCGTACTGGGTCAACGTGACCTCACCAACGTTGTCCACGGTGATCTTGAAGATGGTGTTGGTCTGCCCGACCTTGTCGGACGAGGAAGCCGTCGAGCCGTAGACGGTGTCACCGATCTTATAGAGATAGATCGTCTGCCCGTGGCTATCGAGCTTGGAGTCGACGCGGTTTTGGCTGTCCGGCTGGCCGGTCACCGAGAGCGCGTAGCTGGTGACGGTGCTTCCCGTGCCATCCGCGCCATAGCTGGAGACAGAATGGAACACGCCGGCGAAGTTCCGGCTGGCTGTGTCGTAATTGGCGCCGATGGTATCGGCGTCCCGTGTGGTCAGGGTGAGCGCGGCGTCGCTGCCCGCTGTCAGCGTGATCGACGGCGTATGGTCGTCGAATTTGATATTGCCGCCGAGATCGATCGAGGCGCTGCTGCTCGCCTTGTCGCCGTCATCGTCGGTGATCGTCGCCGTCGCCGTCAGCTTGACGAGATCGTTGGCGAGCGAGATGCTCGTATTATTGCCCTCGCCGAGATGATCGATGGCGCTGTACTGCGTCAGCGTCACTGTGCCGCCGCTGCTTACCTCGATCTTGAACACCGTGTTGCCAACGTTGATGTCGTTTGCCGAACCGGCGGTGGAACCGTAAACAACGCCGTTCCTCACAAACAGGTGGATCGCTTGGTCGTCATGCGACAGGCCGCTCAATCCGCCCTGAGCGCTCACCGAAAGCGCGTAGCTGGTGACGGTGTTGCCAACGCCGTCCGCGCCGTAGCTGGAAACGGCGGTGAACACGCCGGCGAAGCTCCGGCTGGCCGTATCGAAATTGTTTCCGATGGTGTCGGCGTCTTGCGTGGTCAGGTTGAGCGCGGCGTCGCTGCCCGCTGTCAGCGTGATCGACGGCGTGTCGTCGTCGAATCTGATATTGCAGCCGAGATCGATCGAAGCGCCATCGGTCGCCTTGTCGCCATCATGGTCGGTGATCGTCACGGTCGCCGTCAGCTTGACGAGGCCCTCGTCGAGCGAGATGACCGAGCCATTGCCGTTGCCGACATGATCGATGGCGTCGTACTGGGTCAGCGTGACCTTGCCAGTACCGTCCACGGAGATCGTGAAGATGGTGTTGCCCTGCCCGACGCTGTGGGACGAGGAGGCGGTTGAGCCAACAATTACACCATTGATCTCGTAGAGATAGATCGCATGGTCGTTGCTTTCGAGCCCGGAGTCGACGCGGTCGCCGAAGCCGCCGCGATCCCAATCGTCATGGTCATCGTGATGCGAATTTCCGCTGAGGCTGAGCGCATAGGTGGTGTTTGTGGTACCGGCGCCGTCCGCGCCATAGGAAGAGGTGATCTTGAACGCCCCGGAGAAATCGGCGCTCGCCGTGTCGGTACCGCCGACCCCGCTCCCGATCGTGTCGTGATCCTGCGTCTCAAGGGTCGGTGCCTTCGACGCGGAGGCAGAGATCGCCGCCACCGGCACGTCGTCGATGACGCTGACGAGGAAGCTCGTGGCGTCCAACGTTACGCTGTCGTTGTCGAAATCGGTGTACTGGACCAGGCTTGACAGGTCGAGCTTCAGCACGCCCTCGCCATTGTTGCCGTAGCTGTGGTCGAGATTATCCTTGAGTTCGAATTTCCAGCTGCCGTTGTCATAGACGGTGAGAGTGAAGACGTCATGCGCGCCTTCGCCAGTGGTCCCGGCCGTGATGGTCTGATAGTGGCCGTTGGCGTCGACGCCTTCCGCGACCGAGGTTACCGAAACGAGGCTGCCTCCCGACTTCACGCTCGCGCCGCCGTCGGTCTCGATGGCGTTGCCGACCAGCTCCGAGTTAAACGAGAAATGCCCGCCTTCGTCGGCGCCGGTGTTGACCAGGGTGGCGAGCGAATTCGCACCGCTGCCGCTGACGACCGCGGTGGTATTGTCGTGGAAATGGCCGTGGTGGCTGATGTCGTCGTCCGTGGCCGAGCCCGAGCCGCCACTGGTATCCTCATTGCCGTTGAGCTGCTCTTCCTCGACCGTACCCGAGACATGGGCGCGACCGGCCGTGGTTGGCGCGTCGTCGGTGATGGCGATTTTCAGGCCGCCGGTCAGCGGAATGCTGTCGCCATCGCCATCGGTCGCCTGGATCAGGCCGCCGAAGTCGATGGACAGGCTCCCATTGGTGGCGTCGGTGCCATGGTCGAGCTGATCGAAGAGCTTGAACGTGTAGTCGCCGTCATTCGATAGGGTCAGCGTGAAGACGACGCGCGCCCCCTCACTCTCGCCCGCCGTCGCGGTGAGGACGCCGTTCGCGACGGTGTAACTCAGCGCGTCGCCATGCGAGGACAGCGCACCGAGGCTACTCAGGTCGCCGGTGAAGGAGAAACCGCCCTTGCCGTCGCTTCCGAAGTTGACGACGTTCGCGATCGAGCCGCTGACTGTCGCGGGGCCCGGCAGATTGTTAGAGGCATTGCCGGTATAGGAGCCGTCCGAGTTGCCGTCGTTCGGGCTCGTACCCTGCGAAAGCGACGTCTTGATGTCGTCTTCAGCGACCGTGGCGCTCTGAAGTGCCTCCCGGTTGATGCTCGGGCTGTCGTCATCAACATTGACGCTGATCGTGCCGGACACGTGGTCGCCGTCGCCGTCATAGATGTCGAAGCCGAAGTTCAGTACGAGATTGTCCTCGGTGCCCGTTGCGGGGTGAGCGAGGGCGGCGTTGAGCGTAACCGAGTAGGTGCCGTCCGCATTGACCGTGACGACGATCGCGTTTTGGACGTGCAGGCTGCTCCAAGTCATGGAGCCGCCCTGCCCATTCGGCGTCCAGACCCCTTCGCCCAGTGCCTCTGCTGTACCCTTGCCGGTGTCGTCAATGTACATGACCGAGAGCTCAGCGTTGCCGAGGCCGGCGACGGATTCCAGGCCGGTGATTTGGATATGGCCGAGCCCATCCGAGCCCGCGTCGAAATCGATCGTGCCGAACGCGGTGGCCCCGTGACCGTCGTCACCTGTGCCGCCCTGGTTGCCAGCTTTGCCGACGTCCTCGTCGTCAAGGATGGCACTGTTGCCGGTCACCGACACATTGGCGAGGAACGTGCCGTAGTAGTCGGCGTGCCCGGTTTCCTTGAATTCCAGCGTGTTCGATGCATTGCCGGCGCCGCCGACAATGGAGATGCTATAAGTCGTCATCTGTCCGGGCGGGTCGATTTCGAGCACGACGACGCCGCCGAAGGTGACGACCAGGTGCTTGCTGCCCGCCTGTGCCGCGCCGGCCTCGAATGTGAGGGTGTAGCTTTCGCCCTCTGCCAGTTTGAGCACCTGCGAGACCGCTACATCGCCCGGCGATGCGTCGAGGTCGATCATGTATCCGTTCGTCGAGGAATGCATGCCGAGATAGCCGTCGCCGACGCGCTCAAGCTGCGGGGTACCCTCGGAACCGTCCGCCCAGGCGATATGCCAGTTGCCCGAGACACCGGTGTTGTTGACGCCGCTGTTCTCGTTCCAGGCATTGCCGTTGGAGGTGAAGCCATCGAAGAAGAATGAGCCCGAATAGTCGCCGGCCGGTGCCGGGACCGAGATCAGAATCGGGCCATCGTCGCTGAAGCCAATTTTGTCGCCGATATCAACGGTTGCGTCGACTTTGTCGCCGTCGAAATCACTGACCGTGACCTTGGCGAGGACCTGGCCGGACTTGATGAAGTCGATCTCGTCTTGTGAGTTGCTATCGGTGTTGTAGATCGAGACATACTGGACCATCGACAGCTGGCCAGTGACTGGATCGATCGCAAGGGCGAATGCGGCGGGATCAGCACTGGTGACCTCGCCGTTCTCGGCGTCATAACGACCGACAATTAGGCCATTTTCCTCGAAGAAGTAGATTTCGTGGCCGCCCGTGGTCTTCAGGCCGGAATCGTGATTGTTGCCGGGGCCGAGTTCGAGCGACCACTGGATTGCATTCGTAGCGGCAGGACCATTGATGCCGAACTGGATATCGGCCTGCAGGAGGCCGGCGGTCGCGTATTGCGCCCCGTTCATATGCCCATCGAAGCCTTGATTGCTAACACCTTTGAACAGGTCCGCAATATCGGAGAGGGCTGTATCGTTGTCCGGGCTGGTCTGGATGCCTGCCGATTCATCGAGTAAGAGCGTCGCGGCAAGGTTGCCGAGGTCGATGACGTGCAGGCTGACTGTCGGCGAACCGTCCGGGACCGCAGGCGATGTCGGTGGGGTTGCATCTTGGCCGTGCCTGCCGACTCCGCCGAAGAGGCGGCCGGGCTGACCATCCGGCTGGTCCGTGTTCTGCAGGAGGTCCGCTATCAGCGGCGGCAGGTGGGGAGGCTGCTGGATCGTGTCGAAGTTACCGCCCGAGCTTGGGGAGCCTGAATGGGCCGAATAGGAGCCGTCGGGACCCGCCGCAACGTTGATGTTGTTCTGCTCGAGGGCAGCGATCACGGCCTGCTGCGGCAGCTCGACTTCGCCGAGCAGGAAGGTCGGCACGTGCAGGGCGCCGTTGACGATGACGATCTCCGTGCCGTCTGCCTGGATGAGCACGAGATTGTTGCCTTCGACGCGGATGTCGTCGATCGATACGTCAGCCGGCAGGTGGGCGACGTTGTTCTGATCCGGAACGATTTCGGCCGGATGGGCGCCGGCAGCTACCGTCTGGGGCGCCGCCGGCACGCGGTCGGTCTTCTCCGGCTGTTGGCTGTTATCGGCTTGCGCGACCTCAACGCCCTGACGAGCGGAAGTCTCAATACTTGCGTCTTCATGAATGTCCTGGCGGAAGTCGTGCGAGACGTTTTCGCTTGCAGTAGCGGAAATGCGCGGATCTTCGATAGACATAACAAAACAACCCCAATGAGAAACTGGGGCCAATCAATTACGCGGAAGAGCCAAAATCAATACTTGCAGCCGCTTCAGGCATAGCCGGTTATGCTTCCACCCAAAAATGTTTTAGGAAGAGTTAACGCCGCGGCCACGAACCTCGCCGGAAACGCTAAAATTCTAATAAAATTAATGAAGTACAAACGCGCTCCCGCAACGCGTCCCAGCTCCTTCGATTCGACGCGAACGCTGCCATGCGGCTTGCGGCGGAGCTCCCGGAACCCTCAAACAGTTCAGCGCGAGACGGCGTCCGGCCATCTCGCGCTGAGTTGAAAATCGTCGTTTAGCGCGCCTATCGAGCGGGCGCGACGAGGCAGAAGAATGCCCCCTGGGGATCGGCCGCCTGGATGATCCAGCTGCCGCCGGGCACTTCCATCGGGCCGTTCAACACCGTGCCGCCGCCTGCCTTGACGCGTTCGATAGCCGCATCGATGGCCGGCACGTTGAAATAATAGGCCCATGCCGGCATGGGAACGCTCGGCGGCTTGGTCATCATGCCGCCAATTTGCGTGCCGTGCTCGGCGAAGATGGTATAGGCGCCCATCTCACCCATGTCGAAGTCATGATCCTTCGTCCAGCCGAAGACCTTCGAGTAGAATGTGAAGGCTTCGGCACCGTTGCCGGCATAGAGTTCGTGCCAGCCGATATGGCCAGGCGTACCCATCGGTGCCGGCGGCGACGGATTGTCCCTCGGCAGCGGCGTCATGATGCAGATGACCGCCCCATGCGGATCGGCAACGACGGCAAAGCGTCCGACCGTCGGAATATCCGCCGGCTCGCGCCGGACCGAGCCACCGTTGGCGGCAAAGTCCTTCGCCGACTTGTCGACGTCATCGACCGCGACATAGCCCGTCCAGTTCGGCGGAATGCCCTTCCCTTCCAGTTCGGCGGGAAAATCCATCAGGCCTGCGACGCCGGCTCCATTCGCTTCGAAGATCGTATAGGGCGGCAGGTCCTGGATCGTCATGTCACTTGTCGTCCACCCGACAACCTTGCCGTAGAATTCGGCGGCGGCCTTGGGATCGGGGGTCATCAGTTCGAACCAGATGAATTTGCCGTGGTTTTCGGACATGGTCTTCTCCATTTGGATTTGGACTTGCGACGAACGGCAGCGCCGTCCGCAGCTATTGCTTGCGGGTGTAGTGCGCTTCCATGAACTGCTTCCAGGAACCGTCGGGCTGCCTGGCAGCAGAATTGAACGTGCGGTGATCGCGATCGTGGAAGATGAGCTGCTCGCGATACTCGGCGAGTTCGTTTCCGCCGATAAGATCGGGGCCCGTGGTATAGAGGCTCAAGGTCTTGCCGTCGTCGGAAACCTCACCCTCGTAGACCCACATGTGGTCCATCATCGTCCCTATCCAGGTTCCGACATATCTTCCCTTGTCGGCGCTGTAGCCGAGAGTAAGTACCGTCGTTGCCGCGCTACCGCCCGGCATCGTGCCGGAGCCTTCGGCGACGAACCAGATGCCATGAAGCGACCGCACGATCTCCGTCCACGGTTCCTGTCCGGTCATTTCGGGTGCCGTCACGTCCCATACGCCAACGAGGTCTTCGAGGAACTCGTGCTCCTTCAGAACTTTCGCTTGCTGCATCGTCCTTCTCCCTTGGGATGATGGTCGCAGATATTATCAGTGACAGCAGGATGGCGCGCTCTTGGCCGGCTCGTATTCGTCGTGACGCTTGACGAAATCCATGGTCGCGTCTTCGTTACGTCCCTTCGGCGCGCGATCGAGGATCATCAAGGTGCCGACCGCTTCTTCGAGGCCGCGGGCGTAGCTCGAGTAGGTATGGAAGACTTCGCCTGCGTCGTTCTTGTAGAATGCGCTGAGACCGGGAAGCTCATCATTGGCGTTGGCCGGATCAATCGCCTCGAAATTGTAGAAGACCTTATCCTTCGCCAGATCCTCCGGACTGAAGGACACATGGTAGTCGAAGTTGAAGCTGTTATCGAAGGATGAGACCCAAGGGAATTTCCAGTCCATGCGCTTCTTGTAAGCCTCGATCCTGGCGAGCGGCGCGCGCGAGACGGCGACCCAGGTGACATCATGGTTGTTGAGATGTGGCAGCGTTCCATCGACGTGATCCGACAGGAACGAGCATCCGGGGCAACCGGCCTCCCAATCGGGGCCAAGCATGAAATGATAGATCAAAAGCTGGCTGCGGCCATCGAAAAGGTCGGCGAAACCTTTCTTGCCCTGCGGCGTGTCGAATATGTAGTTCCTGTCAACCTTGACCCATGGCAGGGCCATGCGTTCGGCGTTGACCTTGTCCCTCAGATGCGTCGCTTCCTTCTCCTTGAGAAGCAGTGCACGGCGGGCTTCCAGCCATTCTTCACGGGAAACGACTTGGTTCTGCATCACGTGCGCCCTCCTCCGGCGCGGTCGAGACGTGCTTGGTTCATGCTCCTTTTCCTTGACTAATTACATTGATATCAATAGAAATTGATCATGTCAAACGCGGTAGAGATTCCCTATTCAACGACACTTCTGGTACGTGACACGTGCCTGTGCCTGCATGTGCAGCGCGCGGCGCGCGCACTGGCGCGGCTCTTCGACGATGCCCTTCGCCCTGTCGGGCTCACCAACGGCCAGTTTTCGCTGATGATGTCGCTGAACCGCCCGGAACCGCCGCCCATGGGACCGGTCGCGACCCTGCTTGCGATGGACCAAACGACATTGACGGCAGCGCTCAAGCCATTGCAGCGTCGTGGTTGGGTAAATGTAACGCAGAATGCGAAAGACAAGCGCCGGCGCCTGCTGAGCCTGACGCCGGAGGGAAAGGCCGTGCTCGCGGCCGCGGTGCCGATCTGGGAGAGCACCCACGCCAGCCTCGAGGAAGTCCTGCCTGATGGCGACATGGGAAGGTTGCGGCGCGACCTGCAGGCGCTCGCCTGAAGATCGGTAGCCTGCGACGTCAGTCGCGCGCCATGCGCGGGTCGCTGGCGAAATCCTCCACCGAGAATCCAATTCTGACCTTCGGGAAATCGCAAAGCGCCTGGACACCGATTCCCGACAGCCGGATCCTCCAGGTCTGACGCTCGACAGGCTCGCGGGCGGCAAATGCCGCTGCCGTCAAGAGCGCGATATTCCGGCCACGTTGCGGATCCCGCACGGATTCGTAGAGGATTGCCTTGCAACCCGCCTCGCGAGCGGCGTCAGCCAGGGCCTGACAGGGCGCATAGTTCTGAGGATCCGTCCATATCGCCTGATCGGCATCGAGGGGCGCGCGGGTCAGGTCGATTGCCGATGCGGTCGCGATGGCCGCCGCAAAAGCCGTGTACTCGGCGGCATTGGCAGGAAGCGATGTCGCGGGCGACTCCGAATAGAACAGCAGTCGGTAGAACGCCATTTCGGCAAGCGCGGTTTCTACCCGCTCGGACGCATAGAAGACGCCCAGCGTGCGCCCTGCCCGGCGGAAACGCGACCCATGCGGATAGACGGCGCCATAGCGGAACGGGGTCGCCAGCAGGTAGTCCAGCCCGATGCATTCCGGCGGCAGCGCCGGCTTGCTTTCTTCGAGCAAGGCTTCGAGCAGCGCCTGCTCATCGAGCGTATCGACGAGCTTCAGCGTCGAAATCTGGTGCTGCGCCTCGACCAGACGCCAGAACCTGCCCGAGATCGCCCGCGTCTCAGACGATAGCGCGGCGGGCGTCCAGATAGGCAAGGACATCGGTCAATCCCGAAATGCTGACGATCTTTTCGAGCGGCGTGGCGCCGAGCGCCGTGTTGGCGTTGCGCAGCCATTGCCGGGCAACGGTCTCGTCGCCGCCGACAATCGCGTCGAGCGAACGAAACAGACGGACCAGCAGGATCGCGAGCTCAAAGGACTTCGAGCCGCGCTCAAGCAGATAATCCTGCCGCTTCATGCGCGAGACAGTCGCCTCGGAAACGCCGAGCACCGCCGAAAGCGTTCTGGCGTTGAGGCCGAGACGATCAGCGGCATTGACGGCGGCCTTGGTGATCACGGCCGCCTCGGGAGCCCGGGCGCCGGAGATCGGATGTGCTACAGCCATGCCATACTCCTTTCACAGGAAAGAATATAGCATCTAAATTTCATATGAAAAGAGCGCCGCATTACGCGACGCTCCTTTTCGCCTTGATCAAGCGACGGTAACCGGAACTTCCGTCGATGTACGCATTGCATGGCTATAGGGGCACACGATGTGGGCCGCAGCGGCAAGCTTTTCGGCGGTCGGCTTGTCGAGGCCGGGAATGTTCACCGTCAGGGCGACTTCAATGCCGAAGCCCGTGCCGTCGTCACGCGGGCCGATGCCGACCGTGGCGCTGACCGTGGTGTCCTCGGGAATCTTGACCTTTTCCTTGCCGGCGACAAATTTCAGCGCACCGAGGAAGCAGGCCGAATAACCGGCTGCAAAGAGCTGTTCAGGGTTGGTGCCGGTCGCGCCATCGCCGCCGAGTTCCTTCGGAACCGTCAGCGTCACATCGAGAACGCCGTTTTCGGAAACGGCGCGGCCTGCGCGGCCACCGGTGGCCGAAGCTTTGGTCGTGTAGAGGATAGGCATGTCAGTCTCCTTTGCGTTGGGGTTGGATTTTGTTTATCGCACAATTAAATTGTACGCAAGTGAATTTTGCAAATTGCATTTCGAATTCGAAAAGAGGACAATCGAGCCCGTGGAAGGACGACAATGAAAGCGCATCTGGCCAAGACGATGGAAATTCCGGAAGAGGAAAAGCGGCTCGAGAACCAGCTCTGCTTTGCTGTCTATTCGACCGCGCATGCCTTTACCCGCGCCTACAAGCCGATCCTCGATAGGGTCGGCCTCACCTACCCGCAATATCTCGTGATGCTGGCGCTTTGGGAGAAGTCCGAGCAGCCGGTCAAGGCGATCGGCGAGCAACTCGATCTCGATTCGGGTACGCTGTCGCCATTGCTCAAGCGCCTGGAACAGAATGGCCTGATCAAGCGCACACGCGATTCCCGCGACGAGCGGCAGGTTATCGTGTCGCTGACCGAGAACGGCCGCGTGATGCGGAGCGAGATCGACACCATCATGGGCGCAATCGGCCAGGCCGCAGGGTGCACGCTCGAGGAAATGAAGACGATCCGAGGGCTGTTGAAGGGCCTCCGCTCCAATCTGACATCGGCGGCTTGAGAGCAAAGCATTGAAGCCGGAGCCGAGACGACATCATGCCCACGGCAAGCCCGCAGCCTCCAGCCGTAACCACAAATCTTGCCGGAGCGATGAGCCGCGTGCCTGAAGCAGCTGCTCGAGATACCTACCGTTCAACAAAAGCGTGCTTTCCCTCACATGGGCCACGTCGCCTCGCGCCATCAGGTCCCTGCCCAGCGCTGCGTATGACGCCGCTCGCAGGAGTCGCGCCCAATGATAGTCCGGCAGCACGGTCAGGAAGCGATCAAGGCAGGCGATCGCTTCCTCATACTTCCCGGAGGCGAAATGGGCATCGCCCCGGAACAGGAAAATCGGATGATAGTCCGGACTGACCTGATCGGCCTGATCGAACGCCATGTGCGCCTCGCCGATCAGACCGGCGACGGTCAGTCCAATACCGAGCCACGTGTGGAATTCGGCGTCGTTGGGGTTGAGGTCGACGGCCCTTTGCAACGCCTCCAGGCCGGCCCTGGCGTTTCCCAGGTAGGTTTCAGCAAGGCCGAAGGCGCTGAGCAGGTAGGGTTCGTGGTCATCCAGGCCCAGCCCCACCAGAACGATTTCACGCGCCTGCTGGAAGCCCCCTACGGGATCGTCCAGCCAGCCGTTGAAACAGGAGTGGAAATTTATCCAGGCCAGGCTCTCGCGGACCAGAACGTGATTGGGATCGATGGCCAGGATCCGCTCGCAGAGACGCCGGGCACGGATCATCCCCTTCAACGTCGGCCGCTCGACATGATTGAACACCTGCAGATACAGCTTGTCCGTACCGACTTCGCCCTCCGGCTCGGTGGCCGAACTGGCTGCCGCGTGCTTCATCACGATATGAAAAAGATTGCCGCTGATCTTGCGGACAAGCCGGTCCTGCCCGAGGTCGGAATTCGTGCTTTCGTCGAGATATTTGCGGCTCCATATCTGTGTGCCGCTTTGCACGAACACGAGTTGCACCATCGCCCAGCCGGCCTCCCCGTCGCCCTGAACCGCAGTTTCCAGGACATAGTCGGCGCCGACCCGTCTGCCGATTTCCTCGACAGTCTCGTGCCTCGCATTGACGGCAAACATCGTTGCGGCGGCGACCACCGAGAGCGGCGAGAACAGGCCGAGTTCCCCGATCAGTTTGCGCGTCAGGGATTCGGCGACGAGACTGTCGTCTCCATCATGTGAAAGGCTCCTGATTGGCAGGATCGCGATCCTGGGCTTGCCATTGGTCAAGTCCACGGACGGCTCCTGCTGTTCGCGAATTCGATCGATGAGCTGCTGCGTTTCGAGATCAGGCGCGACACCGAGATTGGCCTCCAGCAATACCTTCAGGCCTTCGTAATGCCTGATGGCACGGGCGCGCTCGCCTCGGGCCTTGTGATGGCGCAGGATCGTTCGATGAGATGGCTCGTGGTAGGGATCCTGCCGCAAAAGGCATTGCGCAGCGAGAACCGCCTGCTCCGTGCTGCCCGCCCTCTCCAAACCTTCGGTTAGATCCGCAAGGCAGTCGGCCAGCAAATTGTGGTGTCGGCCGCGTTCAATCCGAAGCCATGTTTCCAATGTCTCGTCGTTGAAGCTCAATCCCTCGAGAAACTCGCCCTCAAAAGCATCCAGTGACGGCGGCAGAGATCCCGCCTTTGCGCTTTCCGCAAGAGTCTGAATGTCGGTGACAATGGCATCAGTTCTCATCCAGCCGGCGCCGCTGTCGAAGACGAGAGGTGACACGCCGTGGCCGTTGACCGCATGGCGGATTGCAAAGAACGCCTGGCGGAGACTGTTGCGTGCATGCTCCTCGGTGCGCTCGGACCACAGCATGCCCGCCAGTTTCGATCGTGAAACAGGCTTGCCGTTCGACAACGCCAGCATCGCAATCAGCGCCTGATGCTTGCGCGAAGCGATCACAATGCTCTCGCCCGCGGGGGAGAGCAGCTGGAATCGACCGAACAGGCGCAGCATGAACCGCATCGCTACTATCTCAACTTCTAATTTAGCATGAGCAAATAACGGCGGTATAACAGCAGGAAAGCGACCGCTTGTCATAGTCAATTTTGGGCTATGGGCGAACGAGGGATGCGGAAATGCTCAAGATGCTGATTGGTATGGCCGCGGCTGTGGTTTTGATACTGCCCGCGTCTCCATCCTTGGCCTGCGCGGATATCGCGCTGGTTGTGGCCATCGACGGATCCGGTAGCATCACCGACGAAGAATATTCCTTTCAGAAGTCCGCGATCGCCACCGCCTTCCGAGACAACGACGTCCTGGCCATCTTGAGAAGTGCTGGCAACGTTGCCGTATCGGCAGTCTTCTGGGGGGATGGTGAATTCTCCACCCAAAAACTGGATTGGTTCGTCATACACAACGGGAACGGTGCCGAATCCTTCGCGGCCGCGATCGACGCCAATCAGCGCAAGGTGTTTGGCAACACTGACATCGGCAATGGCATGTGGGCCGCTCTCGATATGCTCACCGACCCGCGCTTCTGCGCCGTCAAGACCATCATCAATGTCTCCGGCGACGGCAAGGAGACGGTTGCGCCGAAACGGCGCCAGACGCCGTCGCTCTATCAGGCGCGACAGCGCGCCATGAAGATGGGGACGACCGTCAACGGATTGGTCATTTCCGACGAGGAACCCGATCTTCCCGACTACTACGAGTCGCGCGTCATCCTCGGCGAGGATGCCTTCGTGATGGAAATCAGGAGCTTTGCTGATTATGCGACGGCGATCCGCAAGAAGCTTATCAGGGAATTGTCACCGCCTACAGAAGTTCAGGTCGCCGAGCACCGGCAGTGAATGCGACCAGCCAATCAGCTGGCCGCACCCTCTTGGATCATTGCAGAACCACCACCGGAGCCTTGTTCGGCACGCGGTCATAGAGATCGATGATGTCCTGGTTCAGGAGGCGGACGCAGCCGGATGAAACGGCCTTGCCGATGGAGCGCCATTCCGGATTGCCATGCAGGCGGTAGAGCGTGTCTTCGCCATTCGAGAAGATATAGAGCGCCCGCGCGCCAAGCGGGTTCTTCAAGCCCGGCTCCATGCCACCGTTCTCGATCGAATACTTGGCGAGTTCGGGCTGACGCGCGACCATCTCATTCGGCGGCTTCCAACGCGGCCATCTTTGACGCCACTGGATGACGCCGGAACCCTGCCAGGCGAACCCTTCGCGGCCGATGCCGACGCCATAGCGCATGGCGGTGCCGCCCGGCTGAACAAGGTAGAGGAAGCGCGAGGGTGTATCGACGACGATCGTGCCGGGCGCCTGACCGGTCGGATCAACCACCTGCTGACGGTAGAAGCGCGGATCGATCTGCTGGTAGGGCACGGCCGGAATGAGAAAGCCGCCGTCCTCGATCGGGCCATACATGACCGCCAGCTCGGCGTCACCTGGCGTCGGCGGCGCCTGGAACATGTTGACCGGACTGCGCATGACGACCGGCTGAGCCGTGGCATAGGGCGGCGGTCCAGCCGTGGATGCACACCCCGTCAGCGCCGAAGCTGCGGTCACTGCCGAAAAGGAAAGGAAGCTGCGGCGGGAAAGGGGTTTTTCGAAGCTCATACGCGGGTCTGGTTTCCTGTTGCGCGGGAAGGACGGACGCCCTTCGCGGAAGGTGGCTCAACGCCGGTGACAACACAAGAAATCTATCGCCATACGTTAAATAAACCACCACCTCACGAAGTCGTGTCCGTCTGCCGCGAGACGAAATCACCAGAGCTGTTGCGCGACTACATCACGACGATTTCGGCCTTTGCCGGAACGCGGTCATAAAGGTCGACCACATCCTGGTTCAGCATGCGCACGCATCCCGACGACGTGGCCTTTCCGACCGACTGCCAATCCGGCGTGCCGTGGATGCGGTAGAGTGTATCCTGCCCGTCCTTGAAGATGTAAAGCGCGCGCGCGCCGAGCGGGTTGCCGAGGCCCGGATTCATTCCGCCGTTCTCCGCAGAGAAGGCCCGGACATCCGGCTGGCGAGAGACCATTTCGGCAGGCGGCGTCCAGCGCGGCCACTTCTGCTTCCACTGGATGACGCCGCGGCCGGACCATGCGTAGCCGTCACGGCCGAGGCCGACGCCGTAGCGCATCGCCTTGCCGCCCGGCTCGACGAAATAAAGGTGCTTGGTTTTCGTGTCGACGATGATCGTGCCGGGCTTCTCGTTGGTCGGATAGTCGACCTCCTGCCGCAGATATTGCGGATCGATGCGGCTGACCGGTATGGCCGGCAGCGTAAAGTCGGTATCGCGCACCTGGCCATACATCGCGCCATTCACCGGATTGGTGACCGGCAGGCCGTAGGTCCGGCTGAAATTCGCGCCTGGGATACCATAGGTCTGGTTATAGATTGTCGGCGGCACACCCGGCCTCTGCGGGACCGGCGTTTCCAGCGGCTTGACGCGCATCGGATCCACACCGTTATAAAAAACAGGCGACGTTTCCTGCACAAAGCGGGCGGGATCGGTGGCACCGGTATCCGGGACAAGGATGTTGCAGCCGCTCAGGCAAAGAGCAGCGGCCGCAAGCCCGGCAAATGGCGACACCCGGCTGAGAACAGTCATAAAACACCCTCATCGACAACAGCGAGACGTATAGCTGCGGCGAGGATGACACCTGCGGCTGGCGCGAGGCTGGTCACCCGGTCAGCCTCGCATGGATGTCAGACCGCGATCAGACCGCGACGCTGTGGAAGAACCGTATGCTCTGCTCGATTTCCGCCGGCAGCGCCGACGTATGGTTGCCGGTCACCGTATCAGTTTCGATGCGGACACCGCCGGAGCGAGCGCGACTGGCAAGCAGACCGGCGCGGTCGTTGAAATGTGCCTCTTCGGTACCGTGAACAACGCGGACGGGGCACTTGAAGCTCTTGGCATAGCAGAGCGCGCTGCGGACCTCGAATTCGTGGGCGTTGCTGTCGTCGAAGCGAATGTCCTGCGGGTAGCGATTGAAGAAACGGAAAGCATCCGGATTGCCGGAGATCGGCGCCGCCGCACGAAACTTGTGGCTGCTCATCGCCGCAAGCATGGTCAGCGTGCCGCCGACACTGTGGCCGGCAATGAACAGGCGATCGGCATCGACGCCCGGAAGGTGTTGCAGCCGGTCGGCCGCCGAGAGCACGTCGTCGACCTCGTCGTAGAAGCCCGAGAAATTGCCCATCTGGCCGTTCTCGCCGCGCAGCGACGGCATCATCACCACGAATCCGGCATCGACATAGGCCTTGAGCAGGACCCAATGCCCAAGCCCCATCGCGTTGCCGCCATGCAGGAACAGCACGCCCGGCTTCGGCTTGCTGCCGCGCTTGTATCTGGAAACCCAGGCGACCAACTCCAGTTCGCCGCCGTAACCCGAACGATAGAAGATCTTCTCACCTTCCGGCGGAGCGTCGAGCGGTTCGTACTTGTCGGGAGCCGGCCCCTTCTGCAAGAGCTTGGTATGGAAGCGCTTGCGGACCTTTGCATAATCGTGATCGATCAGCCTCGGCACCTCCGGAACGTCGAATGCGCTTGCGATGCGCGGGAGCAGGAGGGCTCCAGCCAGGCCTGCAAGAACCGTGCGGCGCTGGCGGAGAAAAGAATTACCTTCGTCTGACGTCATTTCACACTTCCATGGTTCCCGGCGATTCGAAAATTGCACCGGAAGCGTGCGGCCGCCAACACACGTTGTGTTGAAAACGGTGGTCCTGCGGCGTTTTGCGTCAGAAAACCTACTGCTCGCCCTTGGCATCGATCATGGCGACCAGCGTCTGAAGGCGGTCCGCCTCGTAGGACGGCTTATCGGGGCGCAGGCGGGAGATCCGCGGAAAGCGCATAGCAACACCTGACTTGTGGCGGGTGGAGCGATTGATGCCTTCGAAGGCAACTTCCACGACGAAGCCGAAATCCTTGTCCGCCCTGACGGCCCGCACCGGACCGAAGCGCTCCGTCGTGTTGTTGCGCACGAACTTATCCAGCAGTTCCAGCTCGGCATCGGTGAAGCCGAAATAGGCCTTGCCGACAGGCACCAGCTGTTCTCCCTCCGGCGTCTCGGTCCAGACGCCGAAGGTGAAATCCGAGTAATAGCTGGAGCGCTTGCCATGGCCGCGCTGCGCATACATCAGCACGGCGTCGACGTTACAGGGATTGCGCTTCCACTTGAACCACGGACCCTTCAGCCGCCCGGCCTGATAGACACTGTCGCGGCGTTTGATCATCACCCCTTCGATGACAGGATCCGGCGGTGACGACCGCAGTTGATCCAGTTCATCCCACGACGAGAACTCGACCAGGGGCGAAAGATCGAAACGGTCGTGCGGCGCATGATCGATGACCTCCGCAAGACGCGCGCGGCGATCGACATAGGAGCGCCCGCGCACGTCCTCCTCCCGATCGAACAGGAGGTCATAGGCACGGATAAAGGCCGGATACTCGTCAAGCATCTTCATCGTCACCGTCTTGCGGTTCAGGCGTTGCTGCAGATCGGAGAAGGTACGCGTCGGGCTGTTCGAACGGGTGGTTCCGCCAACGAGGAGTTCACCGTCCATCACCCCGTCGAAGTTGATCGAATCGACGATATCGGGAAACGCGCCCGAGATATCGTCGCCGGAACGCGAATAGATCTTGCGCGTGTCGCCGGAGCGCGACAGCTGTACGCGAATGCCGTCCCATTTCCACTCGGCGGCGTATTCGGCCGGCTCGAGCTGATCGAGATCGCCCTCCTCGACCGGATTGGCGAGCATGACGGAATGGAAGATTGCAGGCGTTGCCAGCACCGGCTTGTCGCCCTGCCCTTCCAGCCAGCGAAACAGCGGTTCGTAGGGCGGCTGCAGACCATGCCAAAGCGTCTCGATTTCGGTCACATCGCGGCCGCCCATATCGGCGAGCGCCTGTTTCGCCAGACGAGACGAGACCCCGATGCGGAGCGCCCCGGTCGCAAGCTTGATGAAGGCGAAGCGACCTGATGTGTCCAGCCGATCGAGCAGGTCGCGCACGAAGCTGCGAACCTCGGTGCGCCCAAGCGCGTTCATCTGCCTGACGACATCGCCAAGCCGCGGCTGGGCAAGTGCTGACCGTTCGATGTCCTTCTCGGCGTCCCAGACAAGGGAGATCGTCTCGGCGAGATCGCCGACATAATCATAGGAATAGCGGAAGAGCACTTCATCCATCCGCTCCAGCACCAGCTCGCGCAGCATGGCCGGCTTGACGTTGCGCACTTCAAGCGTGCCGGCGATGGCGGCAAGCCCGTAGCCGCGATCCGGATCCGGGGTGTCGCGGAAGTAGTCGGAGAGCAGTTTCAGCTTGCCGTTGCGGCTGGGGGTGAGCACGAGGCGGTCGAGAAGGTCGGCGAATGCTTTCATCAGTCGGCCTCGTCTTCATAACCGACCAGGTGCAGCGGCCGGGCCTTGATGCCCTGCAACTGGCACCAGCGAACCAGCGCCTCCTCGCGACCATGCGTCACCCACACTTCCTCGGGGCGCAGATCACTGACCGTCTCCGTCAGTTCCGGCCAATCGCAATGGTCGGAGATGACTAGCGGCAGCTCGACGCCCTGCTGCTTGGCGCGCTGACGCACCATCATCCAGCCCGATGCAAATGCCGGCAAAGGCTCGTTGAAGCGTCGTGCCCAGCGATCGGCAAAGGCGGAGGACGGGCCGACGACAATGGCTCCCTTGAAGGCTGACTTGTCGCGACTTTCGATGGTCGCCGGGCAAAGCTCACCGAGCTCAATGCCCTGTTCCATGTAGTAGTCGCACAGCCTCTCCATCGCGCCGTGGATATAGATCGGCTGATCGTAGCCGGTATCGCGCAGCAGGCGGATGACGCGCTGCGCCTTGCCGAGCGCATAGGCGCCGATCAGATGCGTACGCTCCGGAAATTGCCGCAGCGAGGCGTAGAGCTTGCCCATCTCATCGACCGGATCGGGATGGTGGAAGACCGGCAGTCCGAAGGTGGCCTCGGTGATGAAGACATCACAGGGAACCGGCACGTAGGCCGCGCAGGTCGGGTCCGCTCGCCGCTTGTAATCACCTGAGACGACGATGCGGGTGCCGTTCTTCTCGATGGCGATCTGCGCCGAGCCGAGCACATGGCCAGCCGGATGAAAGCTGACCTTCACGCCGTTGATCAGGACCTCCTCGCCGAAAGCGGCAGCCTGCTGGCTTGCGCAGAAACCGTCACCATAGCGGATCTGCATGATGTCGAGCGTCTGGCGTGTCGCAAGCACGTTTGCATGGCCGGGCCGCGCATGATCGGAATGGCCGTGGGTGATCAGGGCTCGCTCGACTGGCCGCACGGGATCCACATAGAATCCTCCCTCGGGACAATAGAGCCCCTCGGGGGCGGGATAGAGCAAGGCATCTGGTCTCATGCCTGCAAAGATAGCGGGAAAGAACGGAAGGGCCAGTGGGCGACGGGAAGATGCCTATCTGTACCAAAATGAAACAGGCGCGCTGGCACGTTTCCTGCAGGGCGGTCGAAATGAAGGAAAGTCCGTTAACCTCCCGTCGTGACCTGCTCCGTCTTGCGGGAGCATCCGCTTTTGCGCTGATGGCATCGCGCAGCTTCGCGACTACGCGCGATGGTGGCCTGCGCGGCGCGATTGACGCGGCAGATTACCAGCCAACGCCAGGCGCGCCGGACCGCAAGCGCGTCAGCCTGCAGAAGATGATCGACCAAGCGGCGGCGGAGAACGCATCGGTTTTCCTGCCACCAGGCACCTACAAGGCTTCCAATCTCGTGCTGCGGGAGAATACGCGCATCACCGGCGTTCCCGGCGTATCGCGCATCGTCTACACCGGCGGTGGCAACCTCTTCAGCGCTGAGAAGGTCAAGCACATCGAACTCTCGAACATCATCATCGACGGGCAGAATCGCTCGCTCGGTGATGATACTGGCGGGCTGCTGCAATTCACCGGCGTCGCCAAGGTAATCATCGACAATTGCGAGATCGCCAACAGCCGCAAACATGCCGTTCGACTGGAGCGATGCGGCGGCCGGATCACGGGCAGCCGCATATCGGGCTCCGGCCAATCCGGCATCTACGCCGTCGAATCCGACGCGCTTTCGATCACCGGCAACGAGGTCTTCGACTGCGGCAATGGCGGTATTCTCGTGCATCGCTGGACGAAGGCGGCTGATAACAGCGTCGTCAACGGCAACCGCATCTACCGGATCAAGGCCAATGACGGCGGCACCGGCCAAAACGGCAACGGCATCAATATCTTCCGCGCTGACAACGTCATGGTCGCAAACAACCACGTGTCGGACTGCGCATTTACCGCCATCCGCGCCAATTCGGCCTCGGATATCCAGATCACCGGCAACCAATGCCAGCGCTCGGGCGAGACGGCTGTTTATGTCGAGTTCGAGTTTGTGGGCGCCGTCGTCTCCAACAACCTGGTGGACGGCGCGGCGAACGGCATCTCGATCGCCAATTTCGACCAGGGCGGCAGGCTGGCGAGCGTTACCGGCAACGTCGTGCGCAACCTGACGCTCAAGGGCCCCTACGAGCATGAGGTCGGCTTCGGCATCGGCATTGCCGCCGAGGCGGACACACTGGTCTCCGCCAACATCATCGAAGGCGCTCCACGCCGGGGCATGCAGCTCGGCTGGGGTCCCTATCTCCGTAACCTCGTCGTGACCGGAAATATCATCCGCAAGGCCTCGATCGGATG
Source organism: Rhizobium sp. 01T417 (assembly GCF_056398905.1). NCBI lineage: Bacteria > Pseudomonadati > Pseudomonadota > Alphaproteobacteria > Hyphomicrobiales > Rhizobiaceae > Rhizobium > Rhizobium sp. 01T417. The sequence goes on from NZ_JBFTQH010000060.1 coordinate 22,837, forward strand.
CGCTGTGTCGGTAGCGGAGGGCGCCGGAACAGCCGTCATCACCGACAATGTGTTTCAGGAAACACCCGGTGGCGCCGTCCTCGGCTTCGAATGGGACAGGATGGTGTCCGGCGAACTGGCGACCGCGGGCGCTGCCTCGCGCTTTGCGCAGCTGACGGTCGAGCGCAACCGCATCTCCTGAAAAGCATCAAAAGCTTTCATAGATTCATAAGGCTTGGCGGCTTCCGCTGCGACGCTTCGGCTCCTACCCTGCGCCCAGCCGAACAAGGGGGACATCGACATGCTGACTGTTTACGGAGTTTATCGCTCGCGCGCCTCGCGCGTTTACTGGATGGCCGAGGAATTGGGGCTCGAATTCGAGTCCGTGCGGGTCATTCAGGCCCGGCGACTTGCCAATCCGCTTGCCGCCGATGCGCCTATCAATACGCTGTCGCCTGATTTCCTGGCGGTCAATCCGATGGCGCTGATCCCGAGCATCAAGGACGGCGACCTCGTGATGCACGAGTCGCTTGCCATTACCCTTTACCTCGCCCGCAAGCATGGCGGACCGCTGGCCGGTCAAACCGTCGCGGAAGACGGTTTGATGACGATGTGGACCATTTGGGCGGCCACCGAAGTCGAGCCGCATACGGTGAAGATCGTCTATGTCTACGACGACGAGAAGCAAAACAGCGACGAGGGCAAGGCAACGATCAGCGTCGCCGTCCGATCGCTGAAGAAGACCTTCGCGACGCTGGACAAGCATCTGGCGGCCAACGAATACGTTGTCGGCAACCGCTTCACCGCAGCCGATCTCAATATTGCGGAAGTTCTTCGCTACGCGCAGACGGAACAGGCGCTGTTCGACGCCCATCCCAATGTCAGCGCCTGGATCAAGCGCTGCCAGTCGCGGCCGGCCTATATCGCGATGCAGGCGACGCGGTCGCAGGAACCGGTTTGATCATGGAAAGAGCTTGAGGGTGCTGGCCATTTCCTCGCGGATCCAGGCCTTGAAATCCTTCACCTTCTTGGGTTCGCGCGCGCCTTCGGCCGTTACGAAATAGTGGCCGAAGCCGGTTTTCGCGCGAATGCCGAAAGGCGCAACCAGCTGCCCCTGCTGCAGGGCAAAGTCCGCGAGCGTCTGCCAGGCGAGCATGACACCCTGCCCTGCGATAGCCGCATCGAGGCAGAGCGAGGCATCGTTGAAGACGTGGCGCGTCTCAAGCGTCGCGCTCGACAATCCGGCCTCTCGCATCCACAATTCCCAAGTGAACATGGCGCGACCGTCGATGACCGCCGGCAGCGACAGTATATCGGCGGGCTCGTGCAGTCGCGCCGCCATAGCGGGCGAGCAGACCGGGAAGACCTGCTGCTGCAGCAGCAGTTCGGCCTTCACGTCCGGCCACTGACCGTTGCCGACGCGGATGCCGACATCGACATCGCAGAGCGCCGGATTGACGAGCCGGGTGGTGGCATCCATCCGCAGGCTGATCTCAGGATGCCGTTCGGCAAAGCGATCGAGCCGATAGACAAGCCAGCGCGCGGCAAAGACCGGCGCAACGGAGATCGTCAGAATGCTGTCGTCCCGCCGCTGCGTCGTCGCGACGGCCTGCGACAGCGCATTGAAGCCCTCGGTCAGGCCGGCCAGCAGGCGCGTGCCCGCCTCAGTCGCGACCATGCCTTTTGGCGTGCGCTCGAAGATCACGTGGTCGAGCTGCGCTTCGGCCTTGATGACCTGTTGGCTGACAGCGCCGATGGAGACGCCCAGTTCCTCTGCGGCGGCCTGCAGGGAGCCAAGCCGGCCGACAGCCTCGAGCGCGCGCAATCCGTTCAAGTGAACCGAGTTCAGGTTTCTCATATAGTTTTTCTATACCGAGAGATTGGTAATCTCAATTGAAACCTGGCTGGCCGCCCGCGATAATCCGCCTGTGTTGAGCAGATGCTCCGTTCGCCATTCTGGAAGGAAGCGAGGCGCGCCATGCAAATACTAAAGTTTTTCTTGAGCGTGGAAACAATCGAACCGCCCTACAGCGCGGACAGCAAGCGGGATCCGCTCTACCATCCCGATCTGGCCCGCATGTCACCGACGGCGTTGGCAGACCTGCCGCTCGGCCCGCAACCACGCGCGCCCGAGCAGGAACCGCTACAGCTCGCAAAGTGCGCATAGCCCGGTAAAATCTGCTAGTCTTGGCCCGCTTCAGTTTCGAGCGGGCTCACATGACCAGTGTCGATACGATCTTTGCGCGCCTCAAGCGTCTTTCGGCGGAAGCCAATCTGCCTGACGTCGAGGAGAGCACGTCCTACGGTAACCCGGCGCTGAAAGTCGGCGGCAAATCATTCGCGACGGTCAAGAACAACGAGACCATCGTGCTCTGCATCTCGATCGACGACAAGGAACGGCTGATCGAGATGGCGCCCGAGATCTACTATCAGACACCCCACTATATCGGCTGGCCGTATATGCCCCTGCACGCCGCGATGATCAGCGACGCCGAACTGAAGGAACGGCTGATCGGTGCGTGGCGGTTCCGCGCGCCAAAGCGGCTTGCCGCGAATTTTCATGGCTGATGTGCCCGGCGGCCGGGCGACGTCTGTTTAGGCCTGTTCGCGTTCCAATGCCCGCAGCACGGCCGCGCGCTCCATCATCTGCGCATAGTGCGCCGTCGCTTTCCGGAAGCGGGCCGGATCGACGCCATCGGACCGCAGCCAGCCGGTCATGACAAAGAGGTAGGGATCGGCGACCGAATAGTACTCGCCCATGACCCAGGGGCCCTCCAGCATCTTCGCCTCGATGATCTCGAAGCATTCGGCCATGGTTTGCGGCACCTTCGCCTTCATCGCTTCATGGGCTGTCGGATCATCGGCCCACCGGCTGCCCCGGCGGCCGTGCGCGTGGTTCACATGCACGGTCGAGCAAAGATAATTGTTGAAGGCCTGCATGCGAGCGAACTCGAAAGGATCAAGCGGAGCCAATTGCGCGGCGGAGGCGACCTGAGCGATATAGGCGAGGATTGCCGGCGTTTCGGTAACGATGCCGCGATCCGTCACCAGAGCGGGAACCCTGCCCTTGGGATTGATCGCCAGGTACTCGGGAGAACGCTGCTCCGCTTCGGCGAAGTTCAGCTTCTTCGTTTTGAACTGCAGGCCGGACTCCTCCAGCGCAATGAGGCTTGCGAGCGCGCAGGTATGCGGCGCGTAGTACAGTGTCAGCATGATCGACTCCAATGAAAGAACACAAGGGGCAAAACGCCTTCAACTGGCAGCTTTTCCTTGGGTTCGGTTTCGTGTTGATCGACGTTTTCGCCGATCGGCTAAATCTCGTGCTTCCGCTGGACAGGTGGTTCCTCGCCCTTCGGT
>NZ_JBFTQH010000061.1:0-24296 GCF_056398905.1 Rhizobium sp. 01T417
GCGCAGTCCTTCGCCGGCTTCGATGGGCGGCGAGGGGTCGAGCGCTATCAGGACGCGCAATGGTATAGTCTTTCGACCGGCACGCCCGCGCTGAAAGATGCGCTGACGGTTATCGACTGCGAACTTGAAACGGTACTCAACCACCATTCACACGCGATCCTTATCGGTCACGTTTGCGCGATTAAAACGCGTGACGATGTCGAGCCGTTGCTCTACTGGACTCATGCCTGCGGCGCGAATCAACAGGTTCAGATGGCAATCCCCCACATCATCGCGTCTCGGCGAGCGCAACAAACAGCGGCGGGCAACCGACCCTGCCTAGATCCGTTAGTCTATGTTGTCAGCCGCGCCGTGCCAGCGACCGCGCGATGTCGACAATATCATCACGGCCAGCGGTTGGATCTTCTCTGTTCCAGGCGATCCCAAGCCCGATCCGGAAGTCGATCCCGCTTACCTTCTTCAGTTCAAAGCCGCGATTGGGAAGATCAAGCGTCCATTCCGGCGCAAAGCCGATGCCAAGCCCGGCAGAGACCAGCGACACCAGCGCATAGGTGTCATCGCAGCTGAAGGCAATGTTGGCGGTGAGGTCGTATTCGGCGAACTTCTCATTGAAGTAGCGTTCCGAAAACGACAGGTTCTGCCGGTTGAAGGCGATGATCTTCTGAGTGCGCAGATCATCGATGGTTATCTCCTCCCTGGCTGCCAGCGGATTGGCATGGCCGACCGCCAGGTAGTAGCGCTCATGCGCAAGCGAGACGAAGCGCAACGAGCCGATGTTTTCCACCGGCCGGATGAAGCCCAGATTGAGCTGGCCGGTCTCCAGGTCGCGGATGATCTCGCCGGTATTGCCAGACGCGATATGGATGCGGACATCGGGATACTTGCGGGCGATCTTGGCAAGGAAGGTTGGCAGCATGCCCATGGTGGCCGGATAGATGCTGCCGATCCTGATCTGGCGGATGCGGCTGCCGCCGGCCGCCCGGGTCAATTCGGTGGTCAGGTCGATGTCGCTTAAGATCCGCACACAGCGATCGTAAAAGGTTTCCCCTGCTCTGGTCAGTTCCACCCGTCTCGTCGAGCGGATGAACAGCGGACAGCCAAGCTCCCTTTCCAGCGACATCACATGATTGCTGAGCGCCGGCTGGGCAATGCGCATCCGGGCTGCCGCCCGGCCGAAGTGCAGTTCCTCGGCCACCGCTTTAAAATAGGAGAGTTGGCGCAGTTCCATTCCGGTCTCACCGAGATTTAGTTCAAGCGCTTTTCGGGCATAAATATTCCACAGGGCGCACTACGCCCAGCAATCTGCGTTGATGGCACTACGGATACAGTGTATTTATATCGAGACTTGGTATTCGTCAATACCCTGTATCGAAATAAATACGAGGTCGTATTTTTGGATCCCACTCAAGCGCGCGCTGCTCGCGCAATTCTGAAGCTTGGTGTACGCGAAGTCGCCGAACTTGCAAAAGTAACCGCCAACACGGTGAGCCGAGTTGAACAGGATGATCCCGGCCCCCGTGGGCCGCAACCTGTTACAATCGAGGCAATAAGACGAGTATACGAATCGCGAGGAATAATATTCTTCGATGAAGGACCCGCTCCAAACGGAGGATCGGGTGTCCGCCTCGCCAGATGACATCCTAAAGTCTTGAGCCCCTAATCTTTCAAGTTCAAGGCTTGTTGCCGACAGCTACAAGATCCAGGCCTGCAGGATCCTCGCGTGCTCACCAATGAAGCCGCGGATCGGCGGCCAGCCTATCGGGTTTGCCACGATCGCCACACGTTCCGACCGGTCAAGGACTACACGACGCGCGAGGTGCGCAATCCCCGCTGGGAGCAGTCCCGGGATTATCACCCGGGCATGGCCGGCGCCTTCGCGCCGCTGAAAGAAATCTGCCCCGATCGGGCGACGCCCGAGTTGATGGAACTGACGGCACGGCTGGGAAGAATGATGTCGTACCGGCAGGCAGCGGCGGTGCTGGCCGAATTCCTGCCCGTGGAGCCGACAGAAACGCATGCCACCGTGCGTAAGCGGACCATCAGGATCGGCGAGCGGCTCGACGACCAGATTGCCCAGGAAGAACGGCGTGCAAGGCCTAATCAAACGGACGAACGGCGCCGGCTTGAAATGCACTTCCCAGTGACCGACGCAAGGAGTTCGTCATCAGCATCGACACGGCTCATGTCAGCAGGGCCGTCTACCATCAGTGCGCCCAGCTTCCTCAGGATGGACTCGTGGCGTCGCTCTAGCTCTGCACCGAAGCTTCGCGCTTGACCGCGACGTCCGCGAGGTCCCGAAGCAGCTTCTCGTGCGTTCGCCAAAAGATGTCCGGTGCCTCCCTGGCAAGTTCGATCCACAGCGGCCCCTGCATGGTTTCTTCGGTCCAGAGATGGCATCCGCGCTCGGTCGGCGTGATGATCCACGCGTGATGGGCTCTGGAGGACGGCGATGCCTTTGGACCGCCAGCCCACGCGATGCGCGTCATCGGTTCGAACTCGACGACCGATGCCGCGACGTCCTGGCCCGCAAGATTAGTCTCGAAGCGGCTTCCAAGCTGCAGGGTCGAGTGTCTGTCGAGGAGTTCGACGCGGGAGACGCCGGGATAGTAGGCTGGCCAGGACAGCGGATCGGTCAGGAGAGACCAGATTGTGGCGGGCGACACCGCCACCTCGAGCTCGTTGGTGAAGTGGATTGGAGAGCGGCTGGGGGCCATATCCGCCGGCCAGTTGATGACTTCGAACATTCCATGTCCTCAGGTTTTGAGCATTCGACCCTCCTATTGGCACTATGGTAACGGCCGATAGGAGGGGTCGCAGGTTGGATCAGACGATCGACCGAACTACGCCGCCATCGACGCGCAGCGCTGCCCCGCTTGTTCCGGAAGCCTGCTCCGAACAGACGTAGACCACCATGTTCGCGACTTCGTCGGTCGTGGTGAACCTGTTGATGAGAGTCGTGGGCCGCATCGTCTTCAGGAAGTTCTGCTCGGCCTCGTCCTGCGTGATCCCTTGCTCGCTCGCCGTCGCGGCCATCCAGTTGCCCAGGATCTCGGAGCGTGTCGGACCAGGCAGGACCGAGTTGACGGTAACCCCGCTCCCGCCGACCAGTTCGGCAAGGCCACGCGACACGGAGAGCTGCGCCGTCTTCGTCATCCCATAGTCGATCATCTCCTTCGGGATGTTGACGGCGGATTCGCTGCTGATGAACACGACGCGGCCCCATCCGCGTGCGACCATCCCTGGCATGTAGTGCCGGGCGGCACGAACGCCGCTCATGACGTTGAGCTGGAACAGGTCAACCCATTCGGCATCCGACTGGTCGAAGAAGCCGTTGAGGTGAGCCGTGCCGACATTGTTCACGAGGATGTCGGCGTCTGGGATCCGGTCCGCCAGAATGGACGATCCTTCCGACGTCGACAGGTCGGCCGCGACCCCTGTGAATTCTGCTTCCGGGAGACGGAGCCGGAGCTCCTTCAACGCTGCGGCGACGCGCTCTTCTCCACGCCCGTTGATCACGACCGACGCGCCCGCACGCGCAAGTCCTTCCGCAATCGCGAATCCTATGCCGGCGGTGGAGCCGGTGACGATGGCCCTGCGGCCTTTCAGTTCTATCTTCATGATGTCGTTTTTCCTTTCAGATTGATCCGGGCGTGGTCTCGACGGAATATCCCGTATGTCTCCTGCGTTGATATCAGGCGATGGCCGCTTCCGCGGCGCCTGCAAGACGTTCGACCCAATCCTGGTGGTACCGGTAGAGGCCGCCGGGGTGGCGACGTCCGAGCATGTCTAGGAACCACTCGCCCTGCTGGGTCTCCTCGGTCAGGACATGGCATCCGTCCTGCGTGGGCGTGATGACCCAGCCGTGGTAGGCGGTGGACCCTGTCGTGTCGCCATCGACCGTAGTCGACCAGGCGAGCCTCCGGTTTTCTACGAACTCCGTCACGACCAGGCTCATAGGGTAGTCGACGGTCACGCGGCTGTATCGGGTACCCATCGCAAGCCCCTTTTCTCCCGACAGGATTTCGACCTGGTCTTCGGCGGGGAAGTAACGATACCAGTTCGTTGCATCAATCAGCAGCTTCCACACCACCTCGGCGGGCGCCTTCACGTCGATGTCGTTGAGCGCGTAGATTGCCGAGATCTTCGGATCATAGCGTTCCGGCCAGATGACATGATCGTACACCGACTCAGCCCTCCGCCTCAAAGAGATCCTGGAAGATCAGCGGTGCCCAGCTCCTGTCCTGCGCCTGCACGAGGCGTCCGCCCTCCGCAATCCTCCCGAGGTTGATGGGTGCGAAGCCTAGCGTGCGGACGATGTCGGAAACCGCCGACACCGCCTGGTCGTCGTCGCCCGACAGAAAGATGACCCGGCGGCCAGCGGCCGTTTGCGGATCCTGTCCGAGAAGGTGGGCGGGCAGGTGATTGAACGCCTTGACGAGATGGGCGCCGGGCATCGACTTCGCCACCACGGCAGACGAAGGTTCGTTGTCGAGGTCGGAAAGCGGCACGCCGTATGCATTGGTGACATCGATGACGATCTTGCCTTCCCAGTCAGCCGCGGCCTTGGCGACGTCGAGGTGCGCCCGGAAGGGGACGGCGAGAATGACGACGTCGGCGGCTAGTGCTTCCTTGAGGCCAACCGGACGAACTGCATTACCCAATCCAGCGAGTGCTGCGGCCGCCGCGTCCCGTCCGCGAGAGTTTGCCACGCCTACGGTAACGCCGCTACGGTCGAATTGGCTCGCGAGAGCTCTGCCGACACTGCCACTTCCAATAATCGCGTAAGTCATGATTGCTCCTGGACGACTGCGTTTTTGCGGAGATGCCGGGAGAAACCTCGACATCGGACGGTGCTCACAACTTAGGTCTTGGCCGTTCATCTGATAAGGTGATATATTGTGATGGAACGTATCTGTTTTTGAGATGGGACGTTGGTAATGATCGAAGGTGTTTCGCTGGACCAGTTGCGGACATTTATCGCCGCAGTGGATGAGGGCAGCTTCTCTGCCGCGGCCAGAAAGCTCAACCGCGCGCAGTCTGCTGTCAGCGGATGGGTCGGGGCGTTGGAGGATCAGATCGGCGTCGCACTCTTCGATCGATCGGGCCGATACCCGGCCCTGACACCGCAGGGCGTGCTGCTGCTCGCCGACGCTCGAAACATCGTCGCCGGGGTGGACACGCTGAAGGCCAGGGCACGGTCGATGACCTCGGGCGTCGAAACGGAGCTGTCAGTGGTCATCGACGTCTTCTTTCCGACCTCGGTCATCAGCGCCGTCGCGAAGGAGTTCGCGAACCGGTTTCCACTGACGCCACTGCGGCTGTTCGTCGAAGGTCTGGGCGCGGCGTATCAGCCCGTTCTGGACGGCCGCTGCATCCTCGGCATCCTGCCGCCGCTGCCTCAGCCGTTTCCGTCCCTCGCAAGTGAGCGTCTGGGTGAACTGCCTCTGATCGCGGTGGCCTCGCCACGGCATCCCCTTGCGCTGTTTCAGGGCCGCATTCCCCGCCAGGAACTGACGAAGCATATCCAGCTCGTCCTGACGGATCGGTCCGACCTCACATCCGGACGAGACTTCGCGGTCGCATCGCCTGCGACCTGGCGGCTGGCGGACCTGTCCACCAAGCACGCCTTCCTCAAGGACGGCGTCGGATGGGGCGGCATGCCGCTGCACATGATCGAAAGAGATCTTTCCGAAGGCGCCCTTTCCGTCCTCGATGTCGACGACATGCCACCCTCAGGCTACATGCTGACGATGTCGGCGTTTCACCAGCCCGCGCAGCCTCCCGGACCGGCTGGCAAATGGTTCGTCGACCGGGTGAAGGCGCTGTGGCACGGTGCGGACATCATCAGATCGGGAATGTCCGCTGGATTGAAGCAGTCGTCACGTTCTGCAACGATACCTGGATCCGCGCAGGCGGCGGACTAAGACCGCATGCTCGGCAACCCACGCTCAATGCCTTGTATAATGGCATCGCGCAAAGGTCGGAACGCGGCTCTTATATCTTCGGCAAGTGCCTGCGGTTGCTCCAGGGCGGCAAAATGCCCGCCTCGGGGCATTTCCGTCCATCGTTCCACCTTGAGGGCTCGTTCGATCCAAGATCGGGGAGGAATGGGCAGCTCCTTTGGAAAATGCGCGACTGCGAAGGGTACGTCGCACGGGACCAGACCTTCCAAAACGAGAGGTGATTTCCGATTCTCCTTGTAGAGGCGCAATGAAGCGTCGATGCTGTTGCCGAACCAGTAGAGGCAGATGTTCGTCAGCAACCGATCAAGCGAAATCAGGTCGTCGAGCCTTCCGTCATTATCCGTCCAGCTTTCGAATTTCTCCAAAATCCAGGCGGCCAATCCGATCGGGCTATCCGCAAGTGCGTAGGACAGCGTTTGCGGCTTTGTTGCCTGAAGAAGCGAGTATCCGCCCTCTTCAGCGGCAAAAGCAGCGGCCCGCTCGTGAAATTCAGTCTCCTCTGCGCTCACGGCTGGTGTGCCAGGGCCGAGCGGCGGACGGAACCCGGCCGATACGTAGTTCAGGTGAACACCGACGACATTTCGCGGATAAAGCACGCCAAGCCATGTCGAGACGCCCGCACCAATGTCGCCGCCTTGGGCAAAGTATCGTTCGTAGCGAAGTATTCGCATGAGATTGTGCCAAAGTTCAGCGATACGGCGACTGTTGGTTCCGGGGCCCGCCGGGGCTGAAAAAAATCCGAACCCTGGCAGCGAAGGAACCACAACGTCAAATGCATCGCGAGGATCGCCACCATGGCTTGCCGGGTCTGTCAGGTGTTGGATGAGCGTCTCGAACTCGAGGAACGAACCGGGCCAGCCATGTGTCAGAACAAGTGAAAGGGGGCTGGGCCAACCCCCACTATGTGAAGGAAGTGAATGGAATAGCCCTGAATGTCTGCCATGAAATGGGGCAACTGATTAAGACGCGCTTCCTGCGCACGCCAATCAAATCCCTCACGCCAATAATCCATCAGCCTGCGCATGAACGGCAGGCTTATACCGTCCTGAGAATCGACCTGAAAAATTCCTCCCGGCAGCCTGGAATATCGAAGCCGCCGCTTGAGGTCGTCGATTTGCTCTTCAGGTATCTCAATTGTAAAGGGGCGCACGGCCTGTCTCCGATAACGCGGCTCTATTGTATTTGCATGCCGCCCAAGAGGTCACGATTCACCCGACTGCTCCGGGACCTCGGTTCAACCGGCGCGAGCCACAAGGACAGTGCTCGTGATGAGGTGAACGAGATGATCCGCTCGCGGTGCGAATGAGGGCTGGTCAACCGCCCAGCCGAGGGCGGTCATCAGGGCAAAGAGGTCGTCCCCGTTCATGTCGGTTCGGGCCGTGCCGTCGGATTGGGCATTCGACAGTAGGCGTGCACTCGTAGCATGTACGGCCGCGCACGATGCGTAAAGCGCTGAGGCGGGGTTCGTGTGGGCCACTGCCATCATGGTCACGACACCCCTGTAGCTCTGGGCGAACTCCAACCATTCCCGAATCCATGACCTCAGCGCTACGTCAGAGGAATGCGACGATTCCAGCTCGACCGCCTTCTGGGCCAGAGAGTCCAGGTTCGTACTCAGCAAGGCCTCGAACAAGGTTTCCCGTGTCGGGAAATGACGAAGCAGAGTGGCTAATCCAACGTCGGCACGACGGGCGATATCGCGCATCGACGCGTCGGAACCATGCTCGATCATCACCTTGCGCGCGACCTCGAGAATGCGGTCGTAATTTTTTTTCGCGTCTGCTCGCATCGTTTTTCCTTGTTAAATGGATCAGCGAACCGTATATGTGGACCACTGATCCAAATAAATGGATCGCTGATCCACTAGATACAATGCCCCCGCGCCGTTGGCAACCGGGCTACCCAGAACGCGAAGAAATCTTCGAAAGAAGCAAGGAGCAGGAACATCGGTACAATCAGTATAATCGGGTCCGGCGGGATGGCCGCGTCGATCGGCAGCTTGGCCGCCAAGGCCGGGCACTCGGTCGAAGTGACCAGTCGAGACGCAACCAAGGCGTGGGCGCTTGCTCTTGAATTCGGAGCTGGAGCAACGGTCGGAGGGTTCGGCGAGGCTCCGTCCGGGGAGATCGTCATTCTAGCGGTTCCTTACTCAGCCGTTCTCGATGTTGTGAGGCAGTACGGCGAAAAGCTAGCGGGGAAGATTCTTGTCGATATCACCAACCCCATCAAACCTGACCTTTCAGGCTTTCTCACATCTCCGGACACGTTTGGAGCAAAGGAGATCGCCCGCGTTGCCCCCGCCGGCGCGGTCATTGTCAAGGCCTTCAACACCCAGAACGCCAACGTCTTGGCGGCCGGTCCAGTCCACGCCCACCCACTGGACGTGTTTATCGCCGGGGACAACGCGCAAGCGAAGGCAAGCGTTTCGGCATTCATCGAAAGCCTCGGACTGCGCCCGATGGATACTGGGCCGTTGACCATGGCCAGGACGCTGGAACATGCCTGCATGTTGTGGCTGGGCCTCATGGCTCATTCCGTCAAGCACGGCAACTTCGCGATCGGCGTCCGCCTTCCCGGTTGAGGGCACCGACAACGCAACTTCTCAGACCACATCACTCACAAGGAACAGTACCATGCACGTTTTCGTCACAGGTGGGACCGGCCATTCCGGTCCGTATATCATCTCCGACCTCATTGCCGCTGGACACGAAGTCACCGGGCTGGCCCGATCAGACACAGCCGCTTCATCGATATCCGCACTCGGTGCGAAAGTCCGTCGCGGTGATATCTCCGACCTCGACGGCCTCAAGGTGGCTGCCGCGGCGGCTGACGGCATTATCCACGTAGCGCATAGACAAGACCTGCTGCCGTCCGGCGGGCTCGACGCCGTAGCCGCCGCAGAAGTCTCGATCATGGTCGCGTACGGTGAGGCGCTAGAAGGGACAGGAAAGCCGCTGGTCGTTTCGGGAAGCATCGGTTCACCCGGCTGGGAAGGACTAGGTCGACCGGCTAGCGAGGAAGACCCGGCTCTTCCAGGAGGCGATGCTTACAGTGGAACCCTACGGGCCCGCAACATCGTGGAAACCACTGTGATCGGCTTGGCGGCGCGGGGGGTACGGTCTTCGGTCGTGCGGATTCCACCTGTCATGCACAGCACGACCGACAAGGCGAACTTTATCCCGCTGCTGATCGGGCTTGCCAAGGAAAAGGGTGTCATGGGCTATCCCGGGGACGGCAACAATCGCTGGCCCGCCGTGCACGCCCGGGACCTTGCCTGCCTGTTCCGTCTGGCCCTGGAGAAGGGTGAAGCTGGGAAATGCTGGCATGGAACCGAGAGCGAGGGGATCCGCTTCCGCGAGATCGCCGAGGCCATCGGCAGCCGTCTGGGCCTTCCCGCGGTTAGCATTCCCGCGGATGTGTTGATGTTGCCAGGATACTTCGGGTTCCTCGCGAACCTCGTGACGCTGGATGTTCCGGCGTCGAACACCATCACGCGACGGGCTTTGGGATGGGAACCCTCTCAGCCCGGCCTGCTCGAAGACTTGGACAACGGCCACTACTTCCCGGCAGCCTAGCCCCTTTGGAACTCATCGAAAGACGCACAGCTCTTAGGAGACGACACATGAGCACTATTAGCATCATCGGCTCGGGAACCATGGCCGCCGCGATCGGCGAGCGTATCGCCAAGGCAGGATATATCGTGGAAGTCATCAGCCGTGACCCGGCCAAAGCAAAGGCGCTCGCCGATCGGCTTGCAGCCGGAGCGACCACCGGGGAATACGGAGCCGCGCCCTCGGGCGACATCGTCATACTCGCCGTGCCATATAGTGGTGTGGCGGCGGTGGTGGCCGATTTGGGAGAGACGCTCTCCGGCAAGGTGATCATCGACGTCGCCAACCCCGTGAACTCCGATCTCTCGGGCCTCGTCACGCCACATGGCAGTTCGGGCGCGGAAGAGATTGCTAAAGGCCTGCCCGCCGATGCACATCTCGTGAAGGCGTTCAACACGATCTTCGGTCACGTCCTTTCGAAGGGCACACGCCTCGATGCTTTCCTTGCTGCCGATGATCCGCAAATCAAGTCCCGTGTGTCGACTTTTCTCGAGAGTCTCGGCCTACGTCCATTCGATGTCGGCGGCCTGCAGACGGCGCAGACGCTCGAAGCACTCGGCCTGATGATGATCGGCCTGGCCAAGAACGGTGCCGGCACCTGGGACTTCGCCATGAACGTCGACATCGGCTGAACCGCCGACACGTCCCCGCCGTCAGTTTGGAACCTTTCGGCGCGGACGACTGCCAGAGCGCGGCTTCCTTTGTCGGCGCCGCGTCAGCGTGTGCTTTGGGTGAACACCATGCCCCCATGGACCCAAACATCAGAAACGGAGGAACCTTATGACCATTCAAGACAACATCCAGATCGTGAAGGACTTCTTTGCCGCAATGGGCAGTGGCGATCAGCAAGGGCTGCTGGCGCTGTCTGCCGAAGATATCGAGTGGGTCATCCCTGGCAGGGACTGGCCGCTGGCAGGAACGCACCGCGGGCATCGGGGATTGCAACACCTGTTTCAGACGGCCTCTGCGGAGATGGAGACTTCGTTTCCTGAACCCCCGGAGTTCGTAGCGCAGGGACACCGGGTCTTGGTCATTGGCTCCGCTACAGGGGCAGTCAAAGCCACAAATAGGGCGTTTGTGGACCACTTCGTCTTTGCAATTACCGTTCGGAACGGCAAACTGACCAACATCCGGGAATATGTCGACACGCAAGAGCTGGCGCGCGCCTCCGCACGTTCATGACCGACATGCGCGTTGGCCGCAATCAGCAGGTACTTCCGTGCGATATCGGCAGCCCTGCGAGACGTGGAGCGTACCCGGCGAGCCTTCCGGATATGAACTCCGTGAAAAGCCGCACTCGCTTGGTCTTGCGTGCCTCCCCTGGGTGAGAAGCCAGGCCGTCCCATACAGGTGCAGATCAGTGTCCGGCACCCTTACCAGAAGGGGATCGGCATCTCCTACGAAACACGGCAACGTCGTGATGCCGATCCCTTGCCGCACCGCCGCGACCTGCGCCTCGAAGTCCGTGGTTCTGAACGGAACGCCCGATGCGCGAGCCTCCCCGTCGCTGGTCCAGGCAGGCACGCCATGGCCGCTTATAGCGATCCACCTGGGTTCCGGCCCGCCCGTTCGCCATGCGGCCAGTCGGTCGGCGGATATGTAGAAGCCTCCGAACACTTCCGCTCCCTTCAGTCCATGAAGATTGAGGGGCAGGGTTTTGCGGTCGTAGACAACGCGGATCGCGACGTCGGCCTCTCGGTTGGTCAGGTTCGCCAGCTCGCCCGACGACGAAACGTCCATCTCGATATCGGGATGAAGACGGGCGAACTCGGCAAAGTCGGACATGAGCAGGTACCCCGCCAGCGGCGAGGGCAGTGTCACCCGCAGAAGCCCGCGCACGCTCTGATCGCGTCCTAAGACACGCGTCTCAAGCTGGCGTGAAGACGCCTCCATTTGCTCGGCGAGTTCCCGCACTTCCTCCCCGGCAACCGTCACCCGGTAGCCGGAAGGCAGCTTCTCGAACATCTGCGTGCCGAGGCGCTCTTCCAGGTGGGCGATGCGCCTAAGAACAGTCGCGTGGTTCACCCCGAGGCGCTCGGCGGCAGCCCGCACCGAGCCCGCACGCGCGACGGCGAGAAAATAGCGAACATCGTCCCAGTCGATCATGGTGCAAACCAGCACCGCGAGGGTGCGCCTTCCAAAAGTTGATTAGGTGACTCTGACAACGATAGCGCGGCTCACACTAAACGGGCCGGATCGTTTTCGTACCACCGTTGTGCGTGTTTCCAGACTGAACGCGTGGACCAAGCAAGTCTATCTTGAGGTCATCGGCCGTTCCAGATGTGCAGGAGCAGCCTGAATGTGGATGTCGCCGGAATGCTGGAAAGCAACATCTCGTCGGCATCCGCCCAACCCCAAAAGGATGCATGAAATGAGCAGACTGAATGGAAAGACAGCCGTCATTACAGGGGGGGGGCGACTGGCATCGGCCTTGCCGCCGCGAAGCGCTTCGTCGAGGAAGGCGCTTTCGTCTTCATCTACGGCCGCCGTCAGGAAGCGATCGACGCCGCGGTAGCCGACCTCGGTCCCAATGCCCGTGGCGTGAAGGGCTCGGTCTCCGATCTGGCCGACCTAAATCGGCTTTATGCGGCGGTGGAGGCCGAGCGCGGAACCCTCGACATTGTCTTCGCAAATGCCGGAGCGGGAAGCCAGCTTGTGCTCGGCAAGATTACTGCCGAGCACATCGTCGAAACGTTCGATACCAATGTGAAGGGTACGATCTTCACGGTCCAACAGGCGCTTCCGCTGATGCGCCAGGGCGGGTCGATCATCTTGACCGGATCGAGCGCCGGAACTACGGGCGCTCCCGGAATGACCGCTTACAGCGCCAGCAAGGCTGCCGTACGCAACCTCGCGCGGACGTGGGCCGAGGATCTGAAGGGCACCGGGATCCGGGTCAACGTGCTGTCGCCTGGCGCAACGGCAACCGAACTTGCAAAGGATGCGCTGGGCGAGGAAGGTCAGAAGGTCTTCGCCTCGATGACTCCTCTCCAGCGTATGGCCGATCCGGCGGAAATCGGGGCGGCAGCGGCCTTTCTCGCGTCGTCTGACAGCAGCTTCATGACCGCCAGCGAAGTCGCCGTCGACGGCGGCCTCGCACAACTCTGACGCACTGTGCTCATCAGCTCGGTTCGATCCCACGAAGCGCCTGATGGGCGGCAACCCCCAGGAGAATATGCATGAGCTACGCTATTATTGGCTTCGTGCAGGACGAAGGAGACTACCTCGACATCATCACGATGACGATGGCGGGCATGGCCGCCGAACAGCTATTCTTGGTTGCTGGGACGGCGTATCTGGAGGTGCAGGATCCGACCTGCACGAAACGACGAAAACCGCCATTGCACTTGAGCGGTCATTCGTGATGGGCCACAAGCTCGCTTCATATGGTCCGATCGACGACAAGATCGCCAGGGAACTCAAGTCGCTCGACGCGACCCTGATGGCGCAGGTTGATGCTATTCTTCGGAAGCAGCTTCACGCCATGACCTTTTTCAACAACCTGCTAGAGGAACGGATGCGCAGCTTCCGCCCAAGTCCAGGAAACGGAAGTTGCGTACCTCCGATCGTCCCGCAGATGGGGCGCAGGAGCTTGGCTATCGAGCCTTAGCACATTTAACTTTTGCGAGCCGCCCGCTTCCGTTTCCACTGCAACGGTCGCACCCGTTCTCATGCCGAGAAGCCCCAATCCCATGAACGATCTTACCGAGACCGTGTAGACAGGAAAGTCAAGGCTCTCGTTCCGGACCACATTGGCCGTTCTTGGAGCACCTGCATCTACGCAGAAGGTCACACGACTGTTTATCGTCACGACATCACCAGGAACATTCCGGGGAGAGTAAATCTTAGCCTGTAACAGCTTCGTTTTGAGCAACCGACTGTAGGCCGTGTCGCGAGGATCCTGATCAAGAATATCTCTGAGGATCGCATGGTCATGGGTCGTTAGGCAGCACTGAAGCGACGTGGTCATGGCATTACTCCTCGGAGCGCATGAGCTCCGGCAAAATTAACTGGATCAATTCAAGCGGCGAACTCGTTGAGAGACAGGATGGAAACCGCGTCTCTGGCAGCCAAATCGAGTCTGCTCTTGGAACAGCAGCATGTTGACTTCGGACCACGCGGAAATTCAGTGGCTCCCTCACGGGCATGAGCCATCTCTCTAGCTTCTTGCGTTCAAGCAAATTGCGGGATGTAGCATCGGCTCCATCTTTACTGCAGAGCTCCATCCCGCGTTTCGTGAATATCTTCCTCTTCGGTTTTCTCAAAGACGAGCCAGGCGGTGCCCTTTACGGCGATCCGTGTCCGACGAGCGTCTTGAATCCGCTCTGCCTGTCGTTTGGTGTAAGGACCCATTGGCTGGGTCTTTTGTCCGCCGCGGCAAACCTGACAGTACCACTCGTTGCCATCGTGCGAGAAGATATCAACTGAGGTAGATGCCTTCTCGGGCTCATTGTTGATAATCTCGTCGGTGAACTTGATTAACCTCGAGTAGTGCCAAGCGGGCTCAATTGGGTGCATCCGAGAAGCGAGATCGTTCGAGGACATCATTGACATAGTTCAGCTCCTTTTCTTTCGTGCGCCGGCCGATCAGTTTGCTGCCGTCGGGAAGATGGGCAGGTCCGAGCCTCGCGCCAGATCAGGCAAGGTTTGGCGTGCGTCAGGCGCGCCATTCACTCCTTGACTATCGAAATGGTGTCGGCCTCTGGGAGCGAAGGGCGAGCTCTATCGGGTCGCCAGCATGTGATCAGTTAGCAGTCTGTTGCACTTGCGATGATTAAGCAAACGAATTTAATCGCTTGTTGTGTGCAATTTTACTGCTCGACTGTTCCGTTCAAGCGGTGTCAGCAATTCCTAAAGAATCCCTTGTTTCGTCTTGCCCCAGTCCGCGAGGAAAGAGGCCAGTCCCTTCTCGGTGAGCGGGTGTTTAGAAAGATTACGGAGCACCCCCGGTGGTATGGTCGCAATATCGGCACCTGCCATCGCGGCCTGATTGACATGCAGAGTGGTGCGAATGGAGGACGCGAGGATTTCCGTGTTGAAGGATGGATCATTGTTGTAGATCGTCCGGATTTCTCGGACGACTTCCATGCCATCCAAGCCGAGATCGTCCAGCCTACCGAGGAATGGTGAGATATAGGCTGCACCAGCCTTGGCCGCGAGCAACGCCTGGTTGGCGGAAAAGCAGAGGGTGACATTAACCTTCAGCCCGCGCTCACTGAGTGCTCGGCGGGCCCGGAATCCATCCCAAGTGGATGGCACCTTGACGGCCACATTTGCCGCAATGCTGGCCAATCGCTCTCCCTCGGCGAGCATGCCGTCGAATTCGATCGCGGTGACCTCTGCCGAGACGGGACCCTCGACCGCATCGCAAATCTCCTTGATCACGTCACGGATCGGTCGGCCGGTCCTTGCGATCAGCGAGGGGTTTGTGGTCACTCCGTCGATAACTCCTGCAGCTGCAAGCTCCCGAATTTCGGCAATGTCAGCTGTATCCACAAAGAACTTCATTGTTTCTCTCCTGCGAAAATCGCCTCAAAGGATGGCGACGCGTTTCTTTTGATTGGTTGGTTCGAGACGGCTAAATTGTTGCAGCCCTGGGCACGCCATATGTCATTGAATATAAAGCAGCAGAGGACCGGCGCCGGTGAGCGGCAAATCTCTGAGGATGAAACGACCCATGAGAACGACGGCTCACGCCGACACACACACCAATGCCGCTGTTTAAAGGGGGATCTTGCCGGCGCATCGCTAAAACCTCCTGTTGACAGTGCGAGGATATCCGACGACTGACGTAGTGTCGGTGCCGCCCACTTATCGGTTGTCGCAACCGTCCAAACCGGCTCGTCCGAAACTCCGCCGCGGCGAGAGGCGAAGGGCGCGCAAAGCATCGTGACGAAGTCGCGAACACCAACGTCGCCTGGCTCTGTTCTCTCATCGACACGGGTGTCCGATCGCGCGGCTAGGAAAAATGCGGGGGGCGTGAAGACGAATCAGAGCAAGACAACTGACTGCGCAGCGCGAGCATCTGAACATTCACCAAAGTTTACCGTGCAACTACTATTTGGCAAACGAATTTGATTGACATTTGAGCGCAATTTTTATGCTATTCCTCGATGGACATTGAACTCGCTCGTACGTTCTTAGAGATAGTTTCAACGGGAAGTTTTATTCGCGCCGCCGAGCGCTTGAACGTTGCTCAGACGACCGTCAGCGCGCGGATTCGTAACCTCGAGCAATTGCTTGGCCGACCGCTCTTCATTCGAAATAAAAGCGGAGCGTCTCTCACGCCGGCTGGCGAGCAGTTCCTGCGCCACGCGCCAACGTTCGTCCAGTTATGGCAGCGCACTCGTCAACAGGTCGCGGTGCCGGCGGGCCGCCGAGCGGTCGCGACGGTCGGGAGCGAGGTCACGCTTGCGCAACCACTCCTGCTGAACTGGGTCAGCTGGATTCGTCAGTCCCTTCCTGATATTGCGCTTCGCGTACATGTCGACGTGCCTCAGGACCTGATCAATCAGGTCGCTTCCGGGATAGTCGATGTGGCGATCATGTATGCGCCACAACATCGTCCCGGCCTCAAAATCGATTTGCTAATGGAAGAAAAGCTCGTCCTTGTGACAACCGAACCCGGAGCGGAGCGCGTTGAGGATACGAATTACGTCTATATGGATTGGGGGCCGGATTTCGTGCTGCACCACGACATGAATTTCCCAGATGTCACACCGGACCTCTCATTTGATCTCGGCCCTCTGGCACTCAGCTATGTTCTTGCGAACGGTGGCTCCGGGTACTTCAGGATGGGCGCGGTGGAGCCGTACGTAGCGGCGGGGCAGCTTCACCTCGTTCCTGAAATGCCGCAATTCTCCTACCCGGTTTACACAGTGAGGTCTGCAACTGCTGACGAGAGCGTCGTGGGCCCTGCCCTAGCGGGGTTACGCGCCATCTCCCAGGCCAACATGGAGGCCTAATCGGTCGCTTCGATCGATGGAAACAGAAGATCGACCGTGGTTCCGGTTCCTCGCTCACTGGCAATGCGTAGATGCCCCCCAACCATCTGCATCGTTGTATGCACCTGCCCTAGTCCCATTCCGGTTCCGTTCTCGCCCTTCGTTGTGAAGAACGGGTCCAGCACTTTTTGCAAAATTTCCGACGGCATGCCACAGCCGCGGTCCATGACGCGAAGGCGCGCATAGGTTCGTGGCGGCTCTTGGCCGGGCGGAGAAACCGTCTCGACAAATCGATCTGTTTTGATCCAAATCTCGCCCCCGTTTGGCATGGAGTCCCGTGCGTTAAGGACAAGATTAAGCACGGCGGCGTCGAACAACGACGGATCGATTAGACATCTTGGGATGCCGGAACCGAGTTCGAACCTAACGCGGGTGCGTGCCCCAGCGCCATATTTGAGGAAAGCCTCGAATGACTTGACAAGTTCATTCAGATCCCAAGCCTTAACTTCGAGTTCATTAAAGTTCGCAAACGCGAGCAACTTGGATGTCAACTCGACACCTCGGTCGACCCCTTCCCGGGCGGCGGCGATATAGGCGCGCACGCTCTGCGGTTGGTGGGCTTTTTGCTCGGCGAGCCTCAGGCCGGATTCGATGATCGCTAGAAGATTTCTGAAATCGTGAGTAATACCGCTGGTCATCTCGCCCAAGGACGCAAGCCGATTCATCGCGCGCTCGCGCTGTTGGGCCGCCTCATCGCGACCGCGATGCTCCGCCTTCCAATGCAGAAAAATCTCCTTCGGAAACGCCATATTTGTCATGGTCATCCCCCCTGTTCACCGACACTGCCATCAGGAAACTCTGGTCCCGGTAAGCACCGTCTTGTTTTATTCGCCCTTGTCGGTAGACAACTGCCGAACCCGTCGACGCCACTCTCTAAGCCTGGCGGACTAGTCGCTTCGCCATTATCTCTTCGACCGTTGGGAACGCTTTGATGGCCTCGTCCGGGAGGCCACGGCTTGCAGCAACCTGCTCCATCCAGCCGCCATGTGCATCTGGTTTGCCGACGATAATGCGACCGACCATTCCAGCGTGCTCGTGGGGAACGCAATAATAGTCGTAAACCCCTTGCTCAGTGAAGGTCACGGAAAAGCTCTCGTCAGGCAGAAGGTAGTCTGAATGCCAGGATTTTGCCGTTTCAGGAACGCGGAGCGGTCTCCCGAAGTTTGCTGGGTGATAGGCGGTCGTCGTATGCGAATTGCCGGGGTTGAGGTTGATCCAACGGACCATCTGACCGGGTTTGATGAGAACACCGATAGGATCGAACCAAACATGCGAGCCATCGGCACGCCCCTGCATCCTAATCTCCACCACCTCTTCAGCCCATACATCTCGCCTGGACAGGGAAAGGGCGGCGAGTAGCCCACCGCCCAAGCACAGCACGTCACGCCGCACGACCGTCATTTGGCGACACTTTCTTCGCCGGCCGCTGCGACATGCCACAGCACCACATGAACATGCGGCTCTTCCACACCTGGATGGCCGGCATTGTAGTAGACATCGACATGGTCGACGTTTCCGCCGGGCGCTGCAAGGTTGTCGAATGACTTATCCGGATTAAGATCCTTGGTCGGCAACATATAGATCGTGCTGACAAGCTTTCCGTCGTGATCGTATGCGAGGAACGGACCGGCCGGCAATGTCGTTGGATCGACGAAGAGCTGGCCCATTCCCGGCAGGAAGTCAGGTAATTTCACCAGCTTGCTAACCTGCTGATAAGGGGCGGCCGGTGGCGAACTAGCGACGTGATCCGCCGCCATAGCACAAAGCGAACTGGCCAGTGTCAGAACAGGTACGAGGAGAAGCTTTTTCATCGAGAGACATCCTTTTTCGTTCAAACTGGCGATCGCCTACATTCCCGCAGCTCGGCTGCCTGCACGACCTGTCGGGTATAG
Organism: Rhizobium sp. 01T417; assembly: GCF_056398905.1. Taxonomy (NCBI): domain Bacteria; kingdom Pseudomonadati; phylum Pseudomonadota; class Alphaproteobacteria; order Hyphomicrobiales; family Rhizobiaceae; genus Rhizobium; species Rhizobium sp. 01T417. The sequence continues at coordinate 18,471 of NZ_JBFTQH010000061.1, forward strand.
CCATTCAAGCGCCAGGGGGTAACATTAGTCCAACGAAATAAACTGGCATTTCAATGCAGTATTTTTGCATTTGAATGGGCTCGGCCCTCAACTACTATTGCATAGGGCAAGGATATTCCTATCCGTCTGGCGCTAACCGAAAGTAACCTGAACGCGCGATCGCGAACTAAACTTAGATTCGAGATTTTTTACACTCGCTTGATTTCACAAAATCTCTCACCATCTTTTAGTTACCATGATTACTTACATACACCAGCGAGACCCAGGACGCCTCAAAGCAGGCCTCTAGCCCGGACGCGAACGCACCGACTTCACGTCCGGGCTCGCCAGCACCTCAATTCAATGTGACACCGCGGCAGACGGAGTGCCAATGCACTTCGATTGCACTTGCGCGGCTCGGCTTAGAGGCAACCATGATGATTTTCAGAAACCTGTCGAAGGAAGCAATTTTGCTTGACCTTATGACAAAGGGAAAGCGTTCGGCACTGTCGAAAATTGCTGTCAAGATTGCGCAAAGAACTGGACTCGATGATCGGGTCGTCTTTCGGCGCCTCTGGAAGCGTGAACGCACCGGCCCTACAGGTATTGGCCACGGTATCGCCGTCCCGCATGCTGTGTTTCAATCGATCTCGTGTCCTGTTGTGTCGTTCGCGCGATTAGCGACTCCGATTAATTTCGGCAGCGCTGACGGCGACCCCGTCGACCTTGTTTTCACTCTGCTCTGGCCTCGCGTTGCCGCTGCCACCTTCCTGCCTGCGCTCGCCGAACTATGCCGGGTTGTTCGGGCACCTCGAATGCGGAAGGGATTGCGACTGGCACGGTCCTCCGACGAGGTAATGGCAATCCTATACGGTGACCAAAGAGCGACTAACGAGCGCCCCATCTCCGACCGTGCCGCTACCCGGGTGTCGCTTAGTTGAACCAAAAAAGAGAGGCGTAAGGAAAAAATGAAGAAACACGTCAGGAACCCACGAATGCCGTCAATCGTGATTGGCGAGGCAGATCACCAGCGATTGACCAACCTTGTGTTCGGCGGCGCTGGCCGCCTTGCCGTGATTTCGGATGGTCTTTTGCGTGAGCTCGAACGTGCACGCGTGGTTGCCGACGTCTCGGTGCCCTGGAATGTCGTGCGCATGGGATCGACGGTAGAGTATGAGACTGACACCGGAGATGCGCGGAAAGTCACCCTTGTTTTCCCGAAAGACGCTGATATTTCCGACGGAAAGATATCCATCCTCACTCCCATCGGGACTGCCCTCCTTGGTCTGGCAGCAGGCCAGGCGATGCACTGGACCGCACAAGATGATCGGCAGCACAAGCTGACGGTTTTGGCAGTTACCGGTATGTCATAGCGCATTATGAAGGTGAGTTCGCGTTTGCAATCAGACCGAGCGAGAGTTGCAGCGAGCGTTCGTCAGGCCACCTTACTGTGCCCACTTGGGCAAAACGCGTTCTTCAACGGAGAGTAAATTATGATCACTGGATCCCAATGTCGTGCAGCACGGGCACTTATCGACTTCTCGCGCGAGCGTCTCGCAATATCTGCCGGCGTTAGCATCGAAACCATCGTGCATTTTGAGCGCAAACTCGCGAAACCAAGTGAGGATGATGTGTTTGCACTGCAATCAGCTTTGGAAAACGCCGGCGCTGTCTTCATTTCTGACAACGGCCGCGGCATCGGTGTGCGCCTGAAATTCACAAAGTCTGAAGCTAAACGTATCTCCATACTGGAAAACGAAGGCGGCATAGTCGCACCCGACCGAGTTCCGTAAGTGACGTCAGGTTAAAGCATTCGCTGTTGCCGAGTCCTGGTTCACGTCATGCGGGCGGGCGCCACGGTTCGGTATCCGAGCTTGAGTCCCAAGTCGCTTGCCCAAACACTCGCTGCTTGGGCTGTAGCCGGTAAAGTTCGAAACGGGCTGTGGGATAGGTAACCGTCCGTGAGGGCTCTTTCCAATTGCGAAAGGCCCCATCTTCATCGACAGACGGTTGGGTCGGATCGGGGCTGTTGCCCTCGACCCGTCAGTTCGCCGTCGACGGCGATCGCAGTTGCGATAGGTCAATGAAATGCTCTGTGAGGGCTAGTTTGACCTCGCCGCTTGGAGGATGTCAGGATGAGAGCCGAGAGCGCATTGCAGGTCTAGCCAGCCACAGACGCAAGGGAAAAGCACACTGGATCCCGGACGGAATGTGCCATGCCGCGCACGCTCACCGGCTTCATCTTCACGATGGGTAGCGTCCATCAAACAGTGCTGCTCCTGCTTTCGATCTTCCTCTTTACCGTCAGTATCCTGCCGCTCGAGGTTCAGAGAAGGATTATCAACGGCGCAACGGAAGGCTCTGGCGTCAATAGCATCCTGGTGTTGGCATTGGCCTACCTCGCACTCGTTCTGACCGAAGGGAGTGTGAAGCTGACTCTTAACATCTATCGTGGCTGGATTGGCGAAGTGGCCATCCGCTGGCTGCGGATGGCGGTTCTTGACGCGCGAAAACAGCGCGTGGATGAACAGACGACGCTGGCGGAAGGCGTTGAAATATCCATCGTGCTCGCCGAGGCCGAGCCGGTCGGCGGATTTGTCGGCACCAGCATCTCCGAGCCTGTCCTTCAGGTGGGTGTTCTTGCGGCCGTCGGCAGCTACATGATCTATGTGCAGCCGTTCCTGGCGCTGGCTGTCGCAGCGGTATTCATGCCCCAACTTATCCTAGTCCCCATTCTCCAGAGCCTCATCAATCAACGTGTCAAGACGAAGATAACGGTCATGCGACACCTCAGCGAAGAAATGGTGGAGCGCGATTCCACATCGAAAGCATCGCACAATCAGGCGGCCCGCGTTCAAAGGCTGTTCTCGACAAACATGAGCATTTACAAGCTCAAATATTCATTGAATTTCCTGATCAACCTAATGCTTCACCTCGGATTCGCCGGGATATTCGCGCTTGGCGGCTACTACGTCATCACTGGCAAAACAGAGATTGGAACTGTCGTGGCCTTCATTGTCGGCCTCAACAAGATCTCTGACCCTTGGGGAGCATTGGTGGATTGGTATCGTGACCTCAAAGTCACGCAGGTCAAGTATGGGCTCATCCGGGACGCCAGCGTCGTCGAAACATCGGACGAGTCGCGGTCTGATGCCGTCATACCGACGTGATTTCGTCGGAGCGACGCTGCCTACATCATAGGGTCAGTATTCCCCCGCGTCCCCCTCAGGCAGCACCTCTGACAACCGCGTGAACTCTGGTCACGAGGTTTTTCGGCTAGCCCGCGATGGCTAAGGGGACGTCTGGCTATTGCGCCCTTCCGATCTTGATAATCGATGGCCGGCATTCCTTGATGAGCGGCATCGTTTGGCTGAAACACTACCGGGAGCACGCTTCTGCCACAGCCGCGTCGAGCACGCCCAACGCATAGTCGATCGTAGTCTTCTCGTCCTCCGCACGTAACTTGAGCGGCCGGCATCTTTCCTTAAGATCGCGCAAGACCCGCCCTCGGACTTTGAAAATCGTATGCTTGTGCCCGTGTTTCAGAAGTTCTTCCAAACAAGCGACGGCAACCACTTCGAACACCAGCAGCTTTCCTTCAATTTCGCCTTGCGTGGGGATCGCCATGTGTTCATCGCCTCGCTTGAAGTCCCGCTCCGTCGACAGCATGGTCGTTCCTCCTTTGCCTTCGGGTTATCTTCGTCAAACTCCGGCGCACGCCCGAACATGCGCGGAAGATAGCCCGGCTTTTCGATCGGCCGATTTATTCAAGCGCGCCGGCATTTAAGAGTTGACGTCCGCGAGGAGCTAATGCGGCGGGCGATGTCGGCAAGGCGACCGTCCCCGCTAGCGTCGATGCCATTATCGCTGCTAACGCACCGACTTCTCATGATGTTGTGCTCAAGTATTCTTTGGCGACACTGATGTCTCCATTTCCGCTATTGCAAGGGTTGAATGAGCGTAGGCGCCGCCGGCCCGCATCTCGGCTGCGACCCAGATCGCCTCCATCAATTCCTCGCGCGAGGCTCCCTGTCGAAGGGCCGCTTTAGTATGACCTCGAATGCAATAGGGACATTGCGTGACATGCGCGACGGCGACGGCAATAAGCTGCTTGACCTTTGTAGGCAAGGCGCCCTCGGCAAAGACCTTCTGGCTAAACGCCTGGAAGGCGGCATCAGTCTCAGGCGCCAGTTCGCGACGCTTCTGTGCAAACTCCCAGGTGGACGATGGATACATCGTTTCGGACATCAATATCTCCGTACGCAAGGTACCGTGGGAATTTTTGTAGAGCTGACCAAAAAAGGAAACGGACAGATCCGCTTCCCACGGCATCCAGTTTGGTCTCAGGCTACGGCAATTCGGTCCACCACCAGCTTTACACCCGGTGCTGACCACGCCGCACGTTCAGCAGCACTGCGTTCCGACCATAGGCTGACACGACCTTCAAGCGTGACCTTGCCGTCGAGCACGTTTACCTTGACGGCGGCCGCTTCAACTTCGGCATTGCGCTTTAGTGCATCTTCGATCCGCCTCTTGACATCAAAGGCCGAGGCATGCGGCTTGACGGCGATGTTGTTCGCAACGCCGAACACACCCGCCAGACCTTTGACCGCATCAGAAGCGGCGTTCTTCTGATACTGCCACTCCACGTCACCGGTGAGAGTGACCCAGCCTCTCTGGACCTTAACCTGGACAACATCCACCGGGATGGCGGTGTTCCAGTTAATCATGTCCAGCGCTCGTTTGGCGATCTCGTCGTCTTCGGTTCTATTAGAGCCGAACGGACGAACTTCGATCTCCTCGGCAATCCCCTTGACGCCCTTGACCCGGCACACGGCGTCCTCGACTTTGGTCTTTTGGAAGTAGGTGGGAACGTGCCCGGTCAGCGTGACGATGCCGTTCTCGACGGCCACGCCGATATTCGCCGCATCGACGCTCGGTTCGAAGTTAAGCTCGTCGACGATATCCTGCCTTAATGTGTTGTCATTCATGACAGTAGCCTTTCTGTTTAGTCGGAAGATTTCACCTTGTCTGCAACGGATTCCGCCGTGACGATTGGCGATCGAAGTTGCGACGAACGCGTTTAGACAGGCTTACCAACTAGCACCCAGATGCACCTCCGCATCCAGTGGCCCAATCATACCGCGCCGCGCATCTATGTGACAAATGAATAGGATTACGATTTGAATACAATATTTATGATAGGTGTCTCGAGCTAGGCAGCCGACCGCGACAACACAAGAACCTCACTCTTGGCCCGGTTCATTTCGATTGTCAGACAGAACGAAGCACTAGGCTTTCCGGACATCCACCGAGCTTCGCGCCAAACCCGCTGCGGGGCGTCAGTCGCGGCAGGTCCTAATGCCACACACTTCTATCGCATTGTCTGTAGTGGACAGATAGCGAAGATGGCGCGCGAAATAACCCAAGGCGATGTTGGTCGTCGACGGCCTCCCCGCTCTGTCCAAGGGATGACGGATGCGCAAAAAAATGGTGCGGTGCTATCGCAGAGCTCGGTGTTTTCCACGCAATCACGTCGCGCGCAAGCCATCGACCTGACATTTCGATGCGAGCTTGATTGGTTTTTCCGGCCATAACCATTCCTCGGCCGCTCTACTTCGTCCCGCCGTCGTCCTCCGGAGGGTCAGGGGGCTGACCCTCAGAAAGCTGCCGAAATGAATGATTCCAAAACAGGCGGGATCGTGTCCACTGCAGTGGTGTAACTGGACGGCTCTGGTCCCATGCTCTCCGGCGTGAGCCGGACTGATCAACGTGCCACTGCCGGCAAGCTGATCAGAGGATCATCGCTCATCTGGCCGATGGTTTCTAGGGTCATGTAACGAGCCC
>NZ_JBFTQH010000062.1:0-24256 GCF_056398905.1 Rhizobium sp. 01T417
TCATCATAAGAGGCAGTCATGCTTCCAACTCCCTTGTTGAGATCCGCAAAACCCCAACAGGATAAGCCGAAAGGCCGGAAGTGTGACTGTCCCTCAATCATTCGCAGTGATCCGTTCTCTCCGGAGGCGACCTCTTTCATGTCACCTCCCTTCGATGCTGACTTTATAGCGCGGCTCTCCGCAAACGCACAGATCGAGGCCGGCGAGCCGGCCTCTTAAAAGTCAGCCTGCCTCAAGCACAGCCGGGGACATCCTCGATCCGGTGCCAGACCGGGATGCCGCGTTCGCGCGCGATGCGAACATCATTGTCGGCGCCTTTCGATTCGCCCTCAAGCCGCAGCACGCCATCGCAAAGCTGCAGCAGGCGGCCGGCAACGGGGTGGAAGATTTCCTCGTAGAGATCATCGCCGACAGCCTTGCCGCCGGCCGCGTTCCACACGGGGAGCGCCACCCATTCCCCAATCATCGGTACATGGCCCGCCTGGAACAGCCTGTGCGAGGGCTGCTCCAGCCGCTGCAGATTGGCAGCCATTTTTTCCGGGTCATCCCCGGTTCCGGACCTGTAGGGACCAGCAATCAAGATCAACATCATCAAGCTCCATTTCCCTCGGCTTCATGCACGAGATGGCCGATAACTGCACGATATTTCTTGATTGTCGATTCATTTCGTGCAATTTCACGATAATTCGTGCAAATACGGGATGAAGGCATGCTTACGACCCAGCGCAGATCGTTGATCCTCGATATTCTCAGGCGAGACGGCCAGGTGATTGCCAAACGTGTCGCCGAAGACTTCTCGCTTTCGGAGGACACGATCCGCCGCGACCTCAGGGAGATGGCGGCGGAAGGTTTGCTGAAGCGTGTTCACGGCGGGGCGATGCCTGTTGCGCCCGAGCTGCCGGATTTCTCGACGCGAAAGAGTGTTTCGTCCGAGGCGAAGGCGCGGTTGGGACGAAAGGCCGCCTCGCTCGTGCAACCCGGGCAGCTGATCTTTCTGGATGGCGGGACGACGACGGCGGAGATTGCCCGGCAACTGCCGCGCGACTTTGCGTTCTCGGTCGCGACGCACAGTCCGACGATCGCTGCGGAGCTGGAACACCACCCGACGGCGAGCGTCATCCTGATCGGCGGCAAGCTCTACAAGCACTCGATGGTCGCGGTCGGCGCCGTTGCGATGGCCGCGATCTCGCAGCTTCGGCCGGGTATGTTCTTTCTCGGCGTGACGGCTGTGCATCCCGTACACGGGCTGTCGACAGGCGACTTCGAGGAGGCGGCCATCAAGCGGCACATCGCATCCTGCGCGGCCGAAACCTACGTGCCGCTAACGGAGGAGAAGTTCGACCACGTCTCTCCCTGCCAGGTCCTTCCGATCTCAGGCGTATCGGGGCTGATCGTCGCCTCTGATATCCCAGCGGCAGCCATAGAGCCCTATCGCAATCTTACTGCCGAGATCCTCGAGGCATGAACGGCGGGACGAAGCGCGCCCTGAGTTCCTCGAGGTTCTGTGGCAACAGGCTCGCAGCGAGACCGACGACAAAGACAGCGAAGACGATATAGGCGAACGTGTCGCGGCCGGCCCAGAGGGTCAGGACGTCATGCAATCCGGGCTGTAGCGCAGCAATTGACGTCGAAAGCCGCATCTCGCCAAGCACACGACCCGGGATGGTCGCGAAGGCGGGTGCTTCCGACAGCGCCAATAGCGCGCCATAGACGGCGGTGACGGAAATGATTGCGCGCAGCGCACGCCACGCACCAAACGGCCGCGCGCCACTCTCTTCAAACGACCAGCCGATATAGGCGCAGAAGATCACAAAAAACAGGAACGCCACCGGCAGCCCATCCAGCACGGCCTCCGGCTTCAACTGGCCGGTCCAGCCGTTGGCGAGGAGCAGCGGAAACGGCGCCGATGCAACGAACCAGATTGCGACAATCACGCCCCAGATCCAGTTCATCGACAGATAGTGGATGCGGGCAAGCGTCACGACGAGGATGATGCCCCCCGCTAGGTAGACGCCCGACGGTTTCATGGAACCAGTCATGGTGACGATGATCGGCCCACAGGAGCCGGCGATCCGCGCGCAGCCGGACGAAACGACCGTCAGCCAGGTCACGTAGTCAAAACACATGGTGAAGAAGAGGAAGATCGCGATGGCAATCAACATCCACCAAAGATAGCGGCCCGCAAACATATCCTGCCCTCATGGCGTTCGATGTACTGGGCAAAAGGGTAACTCAGCCCACAAAAACCGCATCCGTTCTCGTGGGCTGTAGTTTCACATACATTAGCAACTTCTATTTTCGCGGCACAACTGTCCCGTTCCGGAACGGCTTATGCAGTCAACGCAGCCGTCGCGCGAATATCACCAACATGCATACCGTTCCAATTGTGCATCTGGACGGTCGCCATGGCGGCCAGGCGCGCGCGAATCGCATCTTCCTTGCAGAAGAATCGGCTGAGGGCGGCGGCAACCATTGCCTCGGAGGCACGCGAATGGCCGTCGTCGCATTTGACTGTTATCGCGACTCCCTGCTCGGGGATCGCCGCGCAGAAGACACCCTCGGCCCCCGTCTTGGCGAAGATGCGACCAGGTGCGGCCTCCATCAGCGCGGTGCAGGCACGGCCGGTTCCGGCCACATAAAAGGGCTCGGCCATGCAGGCATCAAACAGCCGCCGGGAAGCCTTGGCGCGGAGCGGCTCGAGGCCATTGCCGGTCGCCATCTTGGCAAAGCCAAGCGCCAGGCCACGCAGGGGAATGGCGTAGGTCGGGATGGAGCAGCCATCCGTGCCGCAATTGTCATGGCCAAGCGCCGCACCTGTCAGGCTTTCCATGACGCCACGAATTTCGGCCTGCAGCGGATGGTCGTAGCCGACATATCCCTTCGGATCGATGTCCTGATGGCAGCAAGCGCAGATGAAGCCGGCATGCTTGCCGGAGCAGTTGTTGTGCAATGCCGTCGGCTTGTCGATCGTGCGCGCCTGGTGGATCAGCACCTTCTGGCTCGAGGACCAATGAGCGCCGCATTCCAGCGTTTCGACATCGCGACCGGCTTTCGCCAGCATGGCGGCGGCGAGCGCCACATGCTCGTCCTCGCCATTGTGCGAGGAGCAGGCCAGCGCCAGTTCCTTGTCGCCGAAGCCATAGGCGTCCGCAGCACCGCTTTCCATCAGCGGCAGCGCCTGCATCGCCTTGCAGGCAGAACGCGGGAAGGTTGGCGCGTCGATGTCGCCGATCGAGAACACGATCTTTCCATCACCATCCACGGCAACGACGGCGCCGCGATGGCGGCTTTCAACGAGCGAGCCTCGGGTGACTTCGACGGTGACGGGATTGGTCATGGCTTGGTCCTGATCATGTAGGCAGATGCGTCACGCATAGCGAGTCGCGTCGATAAAGCAATTGCCTTTCGTCGACTCCTGTACCGCGGCGCCGCTCAAAGCGGCGTGACGCGATAGGCGCAACGGCGGGCGCCGAGCAGGATATGTTCCTCGCGCTCGACCTTGGCGCCGAGGACGGCGCGAAATGTCTCCAGCTCGGAGCGGCAAAAACCGGCACAGACGCTTGCGGCGGCGCAGATCGGGCAGTGGTTTTCGACAAGCAGAAGCGAACCGTCCGCCTCTTCCCAGCTGTCGGCCATGTATCCTTCGCTAGTGCGTATGGCGGCGAGCTGCCGCACACGCGATCCCGTGTCGGCAGCGTCGACTTCCTTGCGGTAGCGCTTGAGGGTATCTGCTTCGCGGGCGGAAATGACGGCATCCAGGGCCGGCGTCCCCAGCTGCGCGACCAGCGTGCTCAGGATCGTGGCGGTGAGTTCCGCATGGCCATCGGGAAAGGTCTGGTTGCCGGCAGCAGTCAGGTTCCAGAGCTGTCTCGGCCTCCCCCTGCCGGTCGCGCTTTCGTTCACTGCTTCGACCAGCCCATCCTCCGCCATCTTCGTCAATTGCTGACGGGCGGCTTCCGACGATATGTCGAGCTTTGAGCCGAGTGTCGCGGCAAGCTGAGGTCCTTCCGTCTTGATTAGCAGCAGGATTCGGTTGGCCGGGGATTGTCTCATTTATTTTTCCAAGCTTACACTTGCTTTAATAGCATGGCCGTGTATTTTTTCCAAATAATAAGTTGCAAAAATAATGCATATCCCGGGAAGCACACAAGGCATTAGACATGACCGGCATTGAAGAGATTTCCGCAGACAGGCCATCCGTCTTTCACCTGTTTTCCGCGCCGCTTTTGCCCGCGACACTCATGCTCGGCGGTGGCGTCACCCTCTACGCGGTTGAGACCTACATCACCGCGACAATCGCGCCGTCGATCGTGCGCGACATCGGCGGGCTCGAACTGCTGTCATGGATGACGACGCTCTTCGTTGCCGCTGCGGTCCTGGGGTCGATCTTTGTCGCGACGCGTCCTCGAGGCATCGGCTTGCGCAGTGTCTACGTCGCAGGCGCGCTCATCTTCGGCACCGGCAGCCTGGTCTGCGCGCTTGCCCCGGCAATGCCATTTGTGCTGGCCGGGCGTACGGTACAGGGATTCGGCGCCGGTATTCTTGCCGGGCTTGCCTATGCTTTCATTCGCTTCGCCTACCCAGAGCCGCTGTGGCAGAAGGCATCAACCCTCTATGCCGCCATCTGGGGTGTCTCGACCCTGGTCGGACCCAGCCTCGGCGGCTTGTTTTCCGAAGGCAACGCGTGGCGCCACGCCTTCATGGTGCTCGTCCCGCTCTGCGTGCTGATGGCGTCGCTTGCGCCCTGGCTGCTGCCACGCGCCGAGGATGACCGCGCCCATGGCAAGACCCCGATCCTGCAGATTGCCTTGCTGCTTGCCGCCGTGATGCTGGTCAGCATTGCCGGAACGATCGATGTGACAAGCTTCAAAGCATTGTTGATTGCAGCATCGATTGTCGCGATCGTCTCCATGCTATCGGTCGAACGGCGCGGCAGGAACCGTCTCCTCCCGACAGGCGCGGTCACGCTCGCAAAGCCTGTGGCACGTGTCTACCTGACGATGTTCGTGCTACTGCTGGTGCTCACAAGCGACATCTACATACCTTATTTCCTGCAGGCCCTGCATGGCGTGACGCCGCTGGTGTCAGGCTATCTGACCGCCCTTGTCGCGCTCGGCTGGACCTTTGCCGCCTTCTTCAGCGCAACGCTGTCCGAAAAGCGTGCCAGCGCGGCGATCGCCGCCGGCTGCGTGATCGAGATGATTGCGGTTGCCTCGCTAACCATCTTCCTCGCAGCGGATAACCAATCGGGCAACCTGGCCATTCTCGGCCCGGCTGTCATCGGCATGTTCCTGATGGGTTTCGGTGTTGGCCTTGGCTGGGCGCATCTGGTGACCAAGGTCCTGAGCCTTGTCGATAACTCCGAACAGGACAAGGCCTCGGCCGCGATCTCGACGGTACAGTCCCTCGGCAGCGCCTTCGGCGCCGCCGTCGCCGGTGTGATCGTCAACAGCACCGGACTGGTGAACCCTGGCGGGGTTGCCGGCAGCGTCTCGGCTGCCCACTGGCTCTACGTCCTGATGGCCCTTCCAGGCCTGATCGCGGTCGCAACGTCTCTGACCCTCTCGTCGCCCGCCGAACGGCAGGCCCGGTGAGCGACGTGCGAGCGGTCACAGACGCAGCATGATCTGCCGATGTGACCGCTCGTTTCCATCCCAGCGATTGGGCGGATCGGCTCTTGTCGACCGGCCGCGATCACGGCATGGGACCACCCATCACGTGATTTGACCGCTGCCATCACAAACTCTGGTTATTCGAAAGCACACTACTGGTTTATATCAGTGGCATCGGGAATCACGCCATGCCATCCGCTTTTTCGTCCATCCTCCGCGATCGTCAAATCCGTGTCCCAGCGCTGACGCTGGTTGCGCTCGCCTTCACCTATGCCTCGACGATGCCTTATCAATCGATCATCGGCATCAACGAACTCGGCCTGTCCGACCGCAGCTATTCCGGGCTGATCTTCCTTGCGGCGCTGGTCAACGTCTCTACCAGCCTGACGCTCGGCATCTGGTCCGACGGGCTCAGCGATCGGCGCCCGCTGGTGCTGGCGCTGTCGGTGTGCGGCATGCTCGGCTTCGGAATGATCTACGAATTCCGCACCGCCGCAGTCTTCATGTTCGGCATATTGGTGCTGATCCCCATCAGCAATTCCACCTATTCGATCCTCTTTGCCAGTATCCGCGCGACGACGAACACGATGGACCGCGGAAAGGCTGCAGCGATCACGTCCACGGTTCGCGCGCTGTTCTCGGGCTCCTGGGCGCTGGCGCCTGGCCTGATCGGCCTGTACCTCATCAATTCGCAATCGATGACACCGGCCTATGGCATTGCGGCTCTCGCGAGCCTGACCTGCTTTTGCCTCTACCTGTTCGTGGCCAAGCCTGCGCCGGCGGGCGCAGCCTCCACTTCCCTGAATATCGGCTTCTTCTCGTCGCTCGGCAGGATTTTTTCCCCTCATGTGCTGGTGAGGGTCTGCCTCATGGCGCTGCTGCTCGGCTTGCAGCGGTTGAACAGTGTCGTTTCGCCGTTGATCATTACCGATGCCGCAGGCGGCACGGTGGTCGATGTCGGTTTCATGGCCGGCCTCGTCGCCTTCCTGGAAATGCCGTTCATGCTGATCTGGGGCGCGCTGCAGCGGCGCTTCCGCAACGTGCATGTGCTTGCGCTCGGAGCGCTCATCTATTGTCTGTATCTGATATTGCTGAGCTTTGCCTCGGCGCCCTGGCAGATCTATGCCCTCGTGCTGGTCAACGCCTGCGGTGCTGCAGCCATCCTCAGCGTACCGATCACCTACCTGCAGGACCTGATTGCCGATCGCCCGGGACTCGGCAGTTCGCTGGTCTCGGTCAACACGTTCATCGCAAACGGCATCAGTGCGTCGATCTTCGCCGCCGGGACCGGCTTCACAGGATATTCAGGCACAGCACTGCTTGCCGCCGTGGTCGGTCTCGCTTCGGTTGGCCTACTGCTGTTCCTTGAAAGAGCCCCCCGACCGGTCCCGCGACCGGCCTAGATCCGCAGCATGATCTTTCCGATGTGACCGCTCGTTTCCATCAGCCGATGCGCCTTGGCGACGTCCTCGAAAGGAACGACGGTATCGACAACAGGCGCAAGCTTGCCTTCAGCGAGAAGCGGCCAGACCTGGGAAAGGAGATCGTCCCGGATCGCGCGCTTTTCCTCAGGCGTGCGCGGGCGCAGCGTCGAGCCGGTGATCGTCAGCCGTTTGACCATGATCGGCGCTAGATTGACCTTTTCCACGACAGCGCCGCCGAGAAAGGCGATGATCGAGAGGCAGCCGTCCTTCGCAAGCGATGCCACGTTCCGCTCAAAATAGGCAGCGCCAATCATATCGAGGATGATATCGACACCGTGGCCCGTCTCGGTCTTGATGACCTCTGCAAAATCGTCGGTCTTATAGTTGATGGCCCGCTTTGCACCGAGCCTGACGCAGGCGTCGCATTTCTCCTGCGAACCGGCGGTCGCGTAGACCTCAGCGCCGAAGGCCCGCGCAAGCTGGATGGCGGTCGTTCCGATACCACTCGAGCCGCCGTGCACGAGGACCTTCTCGCCTTCTGTCAGCCCGGCCATCTGGAACATGTTGGCCCAGACGGTGAAGTAGTTCTCCGGGAGGGCGGCCGCCTTGACCGCATCGTAGCCTTTCGGGAAACGGAGCGCCTGGCCGGCGGGCAGCAGGCAATATTCGGCATAGGCGCCGCCGTTCGTCAGGCCGCAGACTTTGTCGCCGACGGCGAAATCTCTGACGCCAGCGCCAACGGCAACGATCTCGCCCGCCATCTCAAGTCCGAGGACAGGGCTTGCGTCCTTGGGCGGGGGATATGTGCCCTGACGCTGAGCGACGTCGGGCCGGTTGACGCCGATCGCCTCGGTGCGAATGAGAAGCTGCCCCTCGCCCGGTATCGGCAAGGGTCCGGTGGCAATCCGCATCACTTCAGGCGCGCCGAAGCTCGGCAGGTCGATGAAGCGCATCTGCGTGGGCAAAGACATGGTCCGGTCTCCTCGTTCCGAAAGCACGTGAGATAGTCCAGCGCTTCGGATTTGAGAAGGCAGGAAGAACGGATGGCGTCAATTCGTCTCGCCCAGGAGGTGGAAGACGAGCCCCTCCTCGCTTTCCTTAGCCTCGGCCTTAATGTGAGCAATTTCGGCGCTGACGCGATTGGTGTCGTCGATGACAAGACCTTCCGGTAGCTCCAGCACGCCGATCGAGCAGCGCATCAGCGGGAACAGTGCCTCGACGCCTGCGCGGTCATGGCCGCGAATGCTGCCAGCGGCGCGATCCGTATCGGAATAGAGGCCGAGCACATCGTCGTGAAAATCGCTGATCAGGCGGTCGAGAATTTCTGTCAGCTCTTCGTTGGCCCAGCCGCGGACGCCGATGAAGAAATCGTCGCCGCCGACATGCCCGAGGAAATGACGTTCGGCGAAAAAATAGCGGCGCATGAGGGCGGCAAAGAGCGAAATCGCGTGGTCGCCGAGATGGAAGCCATAGGCATCGTTGAACGGCTTGAAGTTGTCGAAATCACAGTAGCAGAAGTGACGCTTCTCGTCGCCATCGAGGCTGGACTCGCGCATGAAGTCGCGGATCGCCCTGTTGCCCGGCAGTCCGGTCAGAGGGTTCTGGTCCTGGGCCGTCTTCAGCTTCTTCTCATTCATGACCTTGATGAGCGAGGCGGCTGACACGACACCCGCATAGCGCATGTTGTCGGTCAAAAGCAGGCAGTTCGTGCCTTCCATGTTGGCGAAGATCGCCATTAGCTGTTCGGTATCGGAATCAAGCCCGACGATCGGCGCCATCTCGACGAAGTGGGAGATCGTTCGCTCGTAGACCTTGTTCTTCAGGAGGTCGCGACCGAAAGGCTGGTAGATGTATTCCTTCAGATGGCGTTCGTGCAGGATACCGCGCGGCTCGCCGTTCGCATTCAGCACCGGGAAAAACGCCTGCTGCGGATTGCGGCGGAACAGCTCGAAGACACTGTCGATCGTGTCGTTTTCATAGACTGTCGGCAGCATCTCGATCTGCTTGCGGATCAGGATCTCGTCGAGCGATTGCGGATTTCGCTTGCTCTTGCCGAGGTCCAACAGGTGCGGAAACGACGGCTGCAACTCGGTGACATGGGTGGTCGGGCGGGRGACGAACCAGCCTTGGACGAGATCGACGCCGAACTCGCGGCAGGCGACGAATTCCGCCTCCGTCTCGATGCCCTCGGCGATGACGCGAGTGCCGAGCACATGGGCGATGTGGACGATGTTTTTCAGAAGATGGCGCTTGCGCGGGCTGCTGTCGATGTCGGCGATGAAATGGCGGTCGATCTTCAGGTAATCGACCGGGTGGTCGCAGAGCAGCTTCATCTCGCCGTGGCCGACACCGAAATCGTCGATCGCCAGCTTGAAGCCGGCCTTGCGGAGAAGCGATACGAGCGCCGCAAATTCGGGCACGCTAGTATTGTCGAAGCGTTCGGAAAACTCGAAACAGATGGAAGACGGAGGAATATTGGCGAGCTTCAGGTGCTGCAGCAGGCCTTCCACCAGGCGCTCACCATGCGGGATCAGCCGAACATCGAGATTGAGGAACAGTGTCGAACTGGAAAAGTGCGGCAGCGTTGCGAACTTCGCAAGCGCACGGCTTGCCACCATCTGCTCCAGTTGCAGAAGCTGCTGGTTCTTGTGAGCCTCGTCGAGGATTTCGATCGGGGAGTTGAAGCCGATGCGTTCCTGCCCGCGCATCAGCGATTCATAGCCGAACGCCACTCCCGTCCCTGCTTCCACGATGGGCTGGAACGCGTTCTCGATGACGAGTTTCGCAAGGGTCACGATCTGATCGCTGGCGTAGCGACGAACAAGCGCCGGATCGACGGTGGCAGCCAAAGACATGCCAATCTCCACTGTGTCTTATTGTTTTGCGCAGGGAAACTGGCGGAGAAGGATCAACGAACCCTTTCCCGAATATGAAACTTTTGTGAAACCACGTCCATTTTCGATCGAATTTTATCGATCAATCAATGGCTTGTTCAGGCTGTATGCCTGTTCTCAGCCTCATGATCGGCGAACATGTCAGCGACGCATTTGCCACCCCGGGAGACGCTGCTCTGATCGAAGGCGCCTTCGGGGCATCCGCCGAGTTTGCGGGCGGCCTCCCACATGCGCAGGGCCTCGCGCACAACCTCGCTGCTTGACGCATAGGTGCCATTGTCGACAGCGGCGCGGATATCCGCAGCCTGCAGCGGCGAAATGGATACGGTAACCATCGGCATGAGATTCCTCCCTTTGCCTCGTCGGACAGTGCCTGTCCTCTGGGAGACGGATTAACCCGTCCACGGCATTGCCGACGCCGCCGCCTCGGCTGCCTCTTATTGGGCGAAATTTTAGACCCCACTCACATACTTGTCAAAAAGGAAACAGTCCGTGATGTCTGCCTGTGAATTGCGGGCATAAGTCAGCGACGGACCGCAAGACCGAAAGCGAGCATCGACCAACCCTGCAGCAGAAGGTCACAGGCGAGGAAAAGTCCCAGGATCCAAAGGCTGTTGACCGGCCATCCGAGCGCAATAACCACACCAGCCAGCGCCGTGATGATACCGCTCACAAGGACCCAGCCCCATCCTTTCACGGGGCGCATGCGCCAGCCGACCCAGATTCGGAACACGCCAGCAACGAGCAAGGCGATCGCCAGAAACAGCGTCAACACCGCCGATGCCAGAAGGGGATTCTCGAAGGCAAAGAAACCGGCCAGCAGATAGAGAACGCCGCTCAAGGCCCAAACCAGCGCCTGCTCCCAGCTTCTCACCTGAAAGGCGTGGATCAGGTAGACCACGCCGCCGACCAGCATCAGGATTCCGACATAGTAGACGGAGACAACGGTTGCGAGCGCGACGTTTGCCAACGCGATAAAGCCGCAGACGATCAGCAGCACGCCAAGTGCCGCGAACCAACCCCATTTCGATTGCAGCGACGAAAAACCCAGTCGATCAGAAATATCTGCCATGGCACACCTCCTGGTTGGTAAAAGAATATGCCGCAAAATCGCGGAATTGGAAGAGGTTAGCCTTCTGGAAGTGTTGCCAGATTTTTATTGATTGATCAGTCAATCAAAATTATGCTGGATGGCATCTTCATGGAGTGATGCGATGCCCAAGGTCGGAATGGAGCCGGTTCGCCGCAAGGCGCTTGTCGATGCCGCGCTGCGCGTGATCGGCGATCACGGCTCGCTGACTGTCACCATGTCCGAAATTGCCCGGCAGGCCGGTGTGTCGCCGGCGCTGGCGCATCATTACTTCGGCAGCAAGGAACAACTGCTGATCGAGACTGTCCGCTCTCTCCTCAAGCAGCTGCGCGACGACGTCGTGACTGCGCTGAAGGCGGTTGACGCACCGCGCGAGAAGCTCTCCGCCGTCATCCGCGTCAGCTTCCAGGCAGACCAGTTCGCGCCGGCAACTATCGCCGCCTGGCTGGCCTTCTACGCCGAGGCGCAGCGCTCCGAGGAAACCCGGCGCTTCCTTGTCATCTATGCCCGCCGTCTGCAGTCGAACCTCATCGCCAACCTGAAAGCGCTCTGCCCTTACGATGCCGCAGAACGCATTGCCGAAGGCGCGGCTGCGATGATCGACGGGCTCTACATCCGCCAAAGTCTGAGGTCGGCGCCTGTCAGCATCGAGGCATCGATCGCGCTTACCGAAGACTATATCAATTCACAGCTTGCCGCCCTTGCGAAAGGACAGATTCAGTGACCCTCAGAGCCCAGCCGAAAGCCTCCCATTTCATCGACGGCGAATATGTCGAGGATGACGCGGGCAGCGTCATCGAAAGCATCTATCCGGCGACCGGCGAAGTCATCGCCCGGCTGCACGCGGCAACCCCTGCTATCGTCGAAAAGGCGATCGCATCGGCCAAGCGCGCCCAGCCGGAATGGGCTGCGATGAGCCCGACGGCGCGCGGCCGTATCCTGAAGCGCGCCGCTGACCTCATTCGCGAACGCAATCGCGAGCTGTCCGAACTGGAGACGCTGGATACTGGTAAGCCGATCCAGGAAACGATCGTCGCCGACCCGACATCAGGCGCCGACAGCTTCGAGTTCTTCGGCGGCATTGCAGCTGCCGGCCTCAATGGCTCCTACATCCCGCTCGGTGGCGATTTCGCCTACACCAAGCGTGTTCCGCTTGGCGTCTGCGTGGGCATCGGCGCCTGGAACTATCCGCAGCAGATCGCCTGCTGGAAGGGTGCACCGGCGCTCGCCGCCGGCAATGCCATGGTCTTCAAGCCGTCGGAAAACACACCGCTTGGGGCCCTTGCCATTGCCGAGATCCTTCATGAGGCGGGCCTGCCGAAGGGGCTCTACAATGTCATCCAGGGGGATCGCGAGACGGGACCGCTGCTGGTCAACCATCCTGATGTCGCCAAGGTGTCGCTGACGGGCTCGGTTCCGACCGGCCGCAAGGTCGCCGCGGCCGCTGCCGGCAGCCTCAAGCACGTCACCATGGAGCTCGGCGGCAAGTCGCCTCTAATCGTCTTCGACGATGCCGATATCGACAGCGCCGTCGGCGGCGCCATGCTCGGCAACTTCTATTCGACCGGCCAGGTCTGCTCGAACGGCACACGCGTCTTCGTGCAGCGGAAGATCAAGGCGGAATTCCTCAAGCGGTTGAAAGCCCGCACCGAGGCGATCGCCATCGGCGATCCGATGGACGAGGCGACGCAGCTCGGGCCGATGGTGTCCTGGGCGCAGCGCGACAAGGTTCTCTCCTACATCGAGAAGGGCAAGGCCGAGGGTGCGACCCTCGTCACCGGTGGCGGCATCCCCAACAACGTCTCCGGCGAGGGCTACTACGTGCAGCCGACGGTCTTTGCCGACGTCACCGACGAGATGACGATCGCCCGCGAGGAGATCTTCGGCCCCGTCATGTGCGTGCTTGACTTCGACGACGAGGCCGAGGTGATCGCTCGCGGCAATGCGACGGAATTCGGCCTCTCCGCCGGCGTCTTCACATCAGACCTGACGCGCGCCCATCGCGTCGTCGACCAGCTCGAGGCGGGCACGCTGTGGATCAACACCTACAATCTCTGCCCTGTCGAAATCCCGTTCGGCGGCTCCAAGCAATCCGGCTTCGGACGCGAAAATTCGCTGGCCGCGCTGGAGCACTATTCGGAGCTGAAGACGGTTTATGTCGGCATGGGGCCGGTGCAGGCGCCCTATTGAGGCAGCAGGCGGCCGGTCCCGGCAGGTAGCATTCAATTTCGCTTCGTCCCGATCGGCTCTCCAGCGGGCCCGAGGACGAGGTGGTGAATCGGAAAAGAAGCACATCATGCAGCAGGCAGATTTCGTCATCATCGGCTCCGGCTCGGCGGGCTCGGCGCTTGCCTACCGGCTTTCGGAAGACGGCAAGAATACCGTCATCGTCATCGAGGCGGGCGGCTCCGACTTCGGGCCGTTCATCCAGATGCCGGCCGCCCTTGCCTGGCCGATGAGCATGAAGCGCTACAACTGGGGCTATCTCTCCGAGCCCGAGCCGAACCTGAACAACCGGCGGATCACCGCGCCGCGCGGCAAGGTGATCGGCGGCTCCTCCTCGATCAACGGCATGGTCTATGTGCGCGGCCACGCCGAGGACTATAACCGCTGGGAAGAGCTCGGCGCGCAAGGCTGGGCCTATGCCGACGTCCTCCCCTACTTCAAGCGGATGGAGCACAGCCACGGCGGCGAGGAAGGCTGGCGCGGCAAGGATGGACCGCTGCACGTCCAGCGCGGTGTCTTCCGCAACCCGCTGTTTCGCGCCTTCATCGAGGCCGGCAAGCAGGCAGGCTTCGAGGCGACCGAGGACTACAACGGCTCGAAGCAGGAAGGCTTCGGACTGATGGAGCAGACGATTTTCGGCGGTCGCCGCTGGTCGGCCGCGTCAGCCTATCTAAAACCGGCGCTGAAACGACCGAACGTGGAGGTCGTCTACGGCCACGCCCACAAGGTGGTGATCGAGAACGGCCGGGCAACCGGCGTCGAAATCGAGCGGGGCGGCAAGATCGAGATCGTCAAGGCGAACCGCGAGGTCATTGTCTCGGCCTCCTCCTTCAATTCGCCGAAGCTCCTGATGCTGTCGGGCATCGGGCCCGGCGCGCATCTGCAGGAAATGGGGATCGAGGTAAAGGCAGACCGGCCGGGCGTCGGCGCCAACCTGCAGGACCACATGGAATTCTATTTCCAACAGGTTAGCACCAAGCCGGTTTCGCTCTATTCCTGGCTGCCCTGGTTCTGGCAGGGGGTCGCGGGCGCGCAATGGATGTTCACCAAGTCGGGGCTTGGCACCTCGAACCAGTTCGAGGCCTGCGCCTTCCTGCGCTCGGCGGCTGGCGTCAAGCAGCCCGATATCCAGTACCACTTCCTGCCGGTCGCGATCAGCTATGACGGCAAGGCGGCGGCCAAGAGCCACGGCTTCCAGGTGCATGTCGGCTACAACCTGTCGAAGTCGCGCGGCAACGTCACGCTCGGCTCCTCGGACCCGAAGGCCGATCCTGTCATTCGCTTCAACTACATGAGCCATCCCGAGGACTGGGAAAAATTCCGCCATTGCGTGCGGCTGACCCGCGAGATCTTCGGCCAGAAGGCCTTCGGCCAGTATCGCGGCCCGGAGATCCAGCCGGGGGAGGCCGTCCAGACCGACGAACAGATCGACGCCTTCCTGCGCGAGCACCTGGAAAGCGCCTATCACCCCTGCGGCACCTGCAAGATGGGCGCGAAAGCCGACCCGATGGCGGTCGTAGATCCCGAAACGCGCGTCATCGGCGTCGACGGGCTGCGCGTCGCGGACAGCTCGATCTTCCCGCACGTCACCTACGGCAATCTCAACGGCCCGTCGATCATGACCGGCGAGAAGGCTGCCGACCATATCCTCGGCAAGCAGCCGCTGCCGCGCTCCAACCAGGAGCCGTGGATCAATCCGCGCTGGGAAACGAGCGATCGGTAAATCTGCCGATCGCCATTAGACAAAGCCGATCCAGCGGCCGGCAAGGAGCGCGGATATCCATACGGCCGCGGAAAGGCCCGCCTGCAGGCGCAAGCTGAACGCGGGCGCAGAGCCTGACACGGCCCGCCGCCAGGCAGCCTGGGCATGGACCACGGCCGCGTTCACGATGCCGAGCACCAGCAGCCCCAGCTTTGCGAGGAAGGCCAGATTTCCGGCGTATTCCATCGGCTTGACGCTGAAAAGGGCAAAGCCGGTGATAGCAGCTCCCACGAGCCCGACAGCCGCGGCCCGCGACAGGAACGGGCCAAGCACCGCCAAAGGCACCGAGCCGAAGCAGCCCATCAGCCGCAGATCCAGCGGCAGGATCGCCCCGATCAGCAGGCCGATCGAAAGGATATGGGCGGCGTTGACGGCCATGTAGACAAGCGCCGAGCGCCGCAGCCCTGACGACAGCGGGGTTGCGGCGAGCCATTCCAGGAACTCGATCGCCATCGCCTAGAGCCTTTCGGGGTTAAATTGAAAGGTTCTAGTTCGTCTGGATCCGTTCCGGATAGATGTCGTAGCGCTTGTCGGCGACCGTGATGCGCACGGCCTTCATCCGTTTCTCGTCGGCCTTCAGCGAACGGTTTCCGAGGACGACAATCGGATCCCCCTTCTTCGCGGAGCCTTCGACAAAGCCCGAGCGTTCGGTCTGCCTGGGATTGCCGAGTTCGACGAGCCAGACGCCGTCGGCGGCGGTCGCAACGTCGAGCGTCGGGTGCGGCCCACCCATCGTGACCTTTTCGATCGTGCCATGCAATTCCGTCTGCTCTCCCTCGGCCCACGACCAGCCGTGGTGCGCCGCGGCTCCCGACGCCAAGGTCAGCGCGAGGACCGCACCAATTGCCATCCGTTTCGAGTTCATGAGACGCATGTTCGTTTCTCCCTACCTCAGGACAGGGGCGAATTGGCGTAGCACCAAGCAATGGAAAGCTATCTCACCGAATCTTGAAGCGACCTTTATCCGCCTGATGGTCTCAAGCAACATGCAGCAGCATGGACGATGATTAGGCCTAGGCGAGTAAACGGGTGACTTCCGCGACCTTTGCCGGCGCGACAGCATCTGCGATCGTCGTGGAGAACAGCACCTTGCGGGTCGCATCCGCCACCTTGGCGAAAACATGGCGGATCTCGCAGTTCTGCTCTCCATCGCAATCATCGCATTTGCGATAAGCGGTGATCGAGAGGCAGGGAAGCGGTGCGATCGGCCCGTCGATGATGCGCAGCACCTCGCCGAAGGTGATCATGTCGGCCGGCTTCAGCAGCAGATACCCGCCCGTCTTGCCGCGGCGACTGACGACGATGCCCTGGTGCTTCAGGTCGAGAAGGATCTGTTCAAGGAACTTCTTTGGGATCTTCTGCTGCGCCGCAATGTCTGAGATCATCACCGGCTCGCCGTCATCGGCTGCCGCCAATACCGTCAGCGCCCTCAGCGCATATTTTGCCTTTTGCGTAATCATTTTTGACCGTCGACACACACATGGCGGGCGGAATCACAGACCCGCCGCAAGCAGGATCCTGTCTCTATGGCATGCGCAGCATGAACGGAATTTGAACAAGCCGGCGAAACCCTTGAGAGACAAGGTTTTTGGCCTTGTTTTTTCACCCTCGGCCAATACTGCAAATCTACGTCAAAATGCACTTGCGATGTCATCAATTCACATTTCCGATTGACAGGCAACGTGTTACTCTACTAAATCAATAGATAATTGGGCTGACCGTCGACAAACCATCGCGGTGCGGCTGCTTTTCCGCATTGCAGCGGCCGGGGAGAGATATTTGCTCCTATCGCGCCTGCTTTCGAAATCCGTTTTTCTGTCCGATCCAAGCCCGACCTGCGATACTCCGGCCAACATCAAGGACAGGATCCCCATGACTGTTGCTGCCAATCCGAACGCTGAAGCGGAAACGCTGAACGCGAACCTCGCGAGCCTTGACCTTGCGGAGCGTCTGTCGCTCGTCGCCGGCCTTGGCGGCCGCGTCGTCTTCACCACCTCCCTCGGCATCGAGGACCAAGTCATCACTGCCGAAATCGGCAACCACCGCCTTCCGATCGACGTCGTGACGCTGCAGACCGGACGGTTGTTTCCGGAAACGCTGGCGCTGATCGACGAGACCGAGAAGCAATACGATCTTCACATCAGCCGTTACGAGCCCGAACAGGCAGATATCGATGCCTATGCCGCCAAGTACGGCCTCAACGGCTTCTATGAGAGCGTCGAAGCCAGGCATGCCTGTTGTGGCGTGCGCAAGTTGAAGCCGCTTGCGCGAGCCCTGGCAGGGGCGACGATCTGGATCACCGGCCTGCGCCGTGGCCAATCGGCCAACCGC
Organism: Rhizobium sp. 01T417; assembly: GCF_056398905.1. Taxonomy (NCBI): domain Bacteria; kingdom Pseudomonadati; phylum Pseudomonadota; class Alphaproteobacteria; order Hyphomicrobiales; family Rhizobiaceae; genus Rhizobium; species Rhizobium sp. 01T417. Next base: position 17,340 of record NZ_JBFTQH010000062.1, read on the forward strand.
GCTGAGACGCCGTTTGCGGAATATGACGCGGAGCGTCATCTCCTGAAGGTGAACCCGCTCGCCGACTGGGACCTCGACGTTATCAAGGCCTATGTCGCCGACAACGGCGTGCCGATCAATCCGCTGCACGCCCGCGGCTATCCCTCGATCGGCTGCGAACCCTGCACCCGGGCGATCAAGCCGGGCGAGCCGGAACGCGCCGGCCGCTGGTGGTGGGAACAGGACGAAAAGCGCGAATGCGGCCTGCACGTGGCTGAAGAGGCCTCGGCGATTGCCGCACAACAGTAACCCGTCGACTTCGGGATCGGAGCGCGGCCCGTCGCCTGCGCTCCTCGAAGTCTGAAATGCACCCATTCCGGATGCCTCCCTTCCGAGAATGATTGAAGCCTGGAGTCAGAAATGCCCGATAGCCGTCCGGATACGGAACTCAACAATCCCCGGAGCGCGAAGCCGCCGCTCGACCCGCATTTGAAGGCTCTCGAAAACGAAGCGATCCACATTTTCCGTGAGGTCGCCGCCGAATTCGAGCGTCCCGTCATGCTCTACTCGATCGGCAAGGATTCGTCGGTCCTGCTGCATCTGGCCCGTAAGGCCTTCTACCCCGGTCGCGTCCCCTTCCCGCTGCTGCATGTCAACACCGGCTGGAAATTCCGCGAGATGATTGCCTTTCGCGATGAAACCGCGAAGAAATACGACCTCGACCTGATCGAGCACATCAATCCGCGCGGTGCGGCCGAAAACATCACGCCGTTCACGCATGGCTCGGCCGCCTTTACCGACATCATGAAGACCGAAGGGCTGCGCCAGGCCCTCGACGCCGGCCAATTCGATGCCGCCTTCGGTGGCGCGCGCCGCGACGAGGAAGCCAGCCGCGCCAAGGAACGCATCTATTCCTTCCGCACACCAGACCATCGCTGGGATCCGCGCAACCAGCGCCCGGAACTCTGGAACATCTATAATGGCCAGATCCGCAAGGGCGAAAGCGTTCGCGTCTTCCCGCTGTCAAACTGGACCGAAGTCGATATCTGGCGCTACATCCAGGCCGAAGACATTCCGCTCGTGCCGCTCTACTACGCCAAGAAGCGCCCCTATGTTGAGCGCGACGGCATGATGATCCTTGCCGAAGATCCGCGGCTGGAACTGTTGCCCAGCGAAGTGCGCCAGGAAGGCATGATCCGTTTCCGCACCCTGGGCGATTTTCCGCTGACAGGCGCCATCCCATCGAAGGCGACCACGCTCGAAGAGGTGATTGCCGAACTCGAAATTGCCACTGTCTCCGAACGACAGGGCCGCGCCATCGACCGCGACCAGTCCGGTTCCATGGAAAAGAAGAAGCGTGAAGGATATTTCTGAGATGACCGCAGCCGTAACCGCCGCACACGCCCTTGCCGTGCCCGCCGCAGATCCTGCGACGGCAACGCGCGACTCGCGACCGCTGCGCCTCATCACCTGCGGCAGCGTCGATGATGGCAAGTCCACCCTGATCGGCCGCCTGCTCTGGGATACCAAGGCCGTCAAGGAAGACCAGGCCGCCACGCTGCAGCGCGATTCCACCGGCAAGCAGAACGATCTCGGCCTGCCCGACTTCGCACTGCTGCTCGACGGCCTGCAGGCCGAGCGCGAACAGGGCATCACCATCGATGTCGCCTATCGCTACTTCTCGACCGACAAGCGCTCCTTCATCGTTGCCGACACGCCCGGCCACGAGCAGTACACCCGCAACATGGCAACCGGCGCCTCCACCGCCGATCTCGCCGTGCTCCTGGTCGACGCGCGCGCCGGCATTCTGGAGCAGACGCGTCGCCACGCAACGATCGCCTCGCTGCTCGGCATCAAGCAGTTCGTGCTTGCCATCAACAAGATCGACCTGACGAACTACGATCGCGCCGGCTTCGAGAAGATTACGCACGAGTTCCGCGAATTCGCGCTGTCGCTCGGCGTCAAGCAGATCACCGCGATCCCGATGTCGGCCCTGAAGGGCGAGAACGTCGTTTATTCCGGCGAGGCATCGATGCCGTGGTACGCCGGCCCGACGCTGGTCGAGACGCTCGAGCTCGCGACCGTCCGCTCCTCGCAGGCGACAGGCTTCCGCTTCTCGGTGCAGCGCGTCTCGCGTCCGGGGGAAAGCTTCCGCGGCTACCAGGGCACCGTTGCCGGCGGGTCCGTCAAGCCGGGTGATAGCGTCATGATCCTGCCGTCCGGCATGGTCGCCAACGTCTCCAAGATCGTCACCTTCGATCTGGTGCGCAACGCGGCAGTCGCCGGCGATGCGATCACGCTGGTCCTCGACCGGCAGGTCGACGTCGCGCGCGGCGACATGATCGTCTCGATCGACAGCCAGCCGCAGGTCGGCCTCTCCTTCGACGCGCAGATCGTCGCACTGCAGCCGGAGGGTATCGAAGCCGGCAAGCGCTACTGGCTGAAGAGCGGCAGCCGCCGCCAGCGCGTGCAGGTACAGCCGTTGGCGCAGCTTGAACTGAAGACCGGCGCCTGGGCTCCTGTCGATACGCTCTACATGAATGCGATCGGCAAGGTGCGCCTCGCCTTCGACGAACAAGCGATCTTCGACCCCTACGAGCAGAACCGGGCGACCGGCTCCTTTATCCTGATCGACCCCGACACCAACAATACGGTGGCCGGCGGCATGGTCAGCGGAAAGCGGAGCGAGCTCGGCGGCATCCACGGCGGCGATGCCCGCGTGATCCTGTCGCTGCCGGCCGACCTCGCCGACCAGATCATGGCGAGCGAACTCTTCGCCAACCGCCGCCATGAGGCGGAGGTGCGGCGCATGACCGCCGCTGAGGCGGCCGACCTCTGGTCGAACGCGGCAAGCGACATCTAGGCAAACGAAAACGGGGCCACATCGGCCCCGTTTCTCATTCTAAACTCGCCGCGTGACCCCTACCACAGTGGCATGTGGCGATTGACGTCCTTGTAGAGCAGGTAGCGGAAGCGTCCGGGACCGCCGGCATAGCAGGCCTGCGGGCAGAAGGCGCGCAGCCACATGAAGTCACCGGCTTCGACTTCGACCCAATCCTTGTTGAGACGATAGACGGCCCTGCCCTCGAGCACGTAGAGGCCGTGCTCCATCACGTGCGTTTCCATGAACGGGATCACGCCGCCGGGCTCGAAGGTGACGATGGTGACGTGCATGTCGTAGCGAAGATCGGCCGGGGCGATGAAGCGCGTCGTGGCCCAGGCGCCGTCCGTATCCGGCATCGGCTGCGGCGGGTGATTTTCCTCATGCGTGAGGATCGCCGGCGGCGGCTCCTGCCCCTCGACCTCTTGGAACGCCTTGCGGATCCAGTGAAACTTCACGGGTGCAGCACTCTTGTTCCACAGCGCCCAACGGGAGCCGGCGGGCAGGAAGGCGAAGGAGCCGGGGCGCATTTGGTGTGCCTTTCCGTCGAACTCGACGGTCATCTCACCGTCGACGACGAAGAGCACGCCTTCGGCGCGCTTCTCCGGTTCCGGCCGGTCGCTGCCGCCACCCGGCTGCACTTCCATGATGTACTGCGAGAACGTCTCGGAAAAACCGGTCAGCGGGCGGGAGATCACCCAGGCACGTGTCCCTTCCCAGTGCGGGAAGTAGCTGGTGACGATGTCAGTCATGACGCTGCGGGGGATGACGGCATAGGCCGTCGTGAACACCGCCTTGCTGGAGAGGAGTTCGGTCTGCGGCGGCAGGCCGCCCATGCTGGAGTAGAAGTTCGAGCTGCTCATTGGTTCACTTTTCACGGGCCGGGATTGTCAATCTGGTTTAAGCGCCGCATCTCTTCTAGGCAACCTTTAGATTGCCGTCGCCGCGGCAGACTGTCCGCGGTGCCTCGCTAGCTCAGGAGGGATCGATGAGTCTGGAAAAACTTCGGGAAGACTATGTTCAGAGGGTCAAGGAATACGAGGACAATCTCAAATCCATGTCCGAGAACGACGTCAAACACTTCCGCGCGGAGGGTGGCGGGCCGCTCTCCGATATCACCGAGCAGATCCGCAACGAGTATTATCGGCATATCGAGACCTATGCGACCCTGATTGCCGAAATCGATGCCATTCTCGGAGCTTAGCGCGCTCGAAGCCGGAACAGCCGCTGCACCAGCGGTGCCGGATCGAAGCAAAGGGGGCTGTGCGTCCGTAGCCGGGCCCGAGGGTCGGGGACCCTGGCCACTACGGGTGCTGCATCCGATTGCTGAAATGATTGGGCAAGCCGTCTTACGCGATCCTGGCAAGCCTGACATCGGTGTCATCGGCCAAGATCTCAGCCTGCGCGACGGACACGTTTGCCGACGCCATCAACAGCAGGCACAGGCCGACCGCGCGCGGTACTTCGGTTTCACCCGACGCCCAGCGACGTGTCGTCGTCTGATCGACACCAAAGAGCTTTTGGACACCAGCGGCGCTCAGTCCCGTGACGGCAACCGCAGCTTTGTATTCTGAGGTCTTCATGCACTGTTCCCCGCCCGCCGAAGCGCGCTTGTCTGATATATCTTTATGTGAAGCTGTGTACTTTAGTTCTCGCTTATTTTTATGGATACCGAAATACGACATCTAAGCCTCCGTTTGCGACAGCGACGCCGATGCGACCTTTCGGCTGAATGTTCCAGAGGCTGTAGTTGTGTTGTTCACAGCAAGGAAGCTAAATGGCGGCGTAAGAAAAAAGCCCGCCTCCGCGGCTTTTCGGCTGGACATCGAAAACCTCCCGCCCGACCCGGCCCTTAGTGACAGCCAAGTCAATTCCTTTTGATGGCGGATCCGGTGTTTGCCGTAGACCGCTCTAGGACTCCCAGGCTCGTCCCGAGAAATCCCGAGATATCGTGGATCTTCACGAGCCGTAAATTTACTGTTGCGTACTTAACCGTTGGTCTCGTTTGTGGTCCGCTCCACCCAGAAGACATGTTCTCTACCGACTATTGCGGCTACTGTTCCAGGCACCCGCTTGACCGCGGATGGCAAAGCGATGGTCTTCAGAGGCTCGTTTCAAGGAGGATTTCGTGAAGAGGATAGTCGGCCTTGCGGCCATCTTTTGCTCGTTTTCTATTTTTGCTTTCGCCGCCGCGCCCAGTGATATCGCCGATCTCGTCGGTACTCGCGCGACGGACGCTGCGTCCAAGATGCAAGCCCGTGGCTACCGACACGTCAGGAGCAGCACTTGGTGGAACGACAAGACGGGCACGTGTGTCGATGTACGCGTGTCGTTTGGCCGCTACTCGCGTATCGATCAATTGAAGCCGTCTGCATGCGGCGAAGCTTCCGCCGGATCGCCGGACTTGAGCAACGTTCCGGCTCGCGCTTTGCGCGCGTGCAGCCGACGGGCCGATCGATATCAGAGCCCTCGAGGGGGAACGAACGTCGTCAAGGCAGCCGAGCGGACCGGTCCCACCTGGCTTCTGACGATCGCCACCCGACATTACACTCTAGAATGCACAGTTACGGCTTCCGGACGCGTAATTCGGATGGACACGAAGTAAAGAGCCAAGATCCACTGGAGATGCACCCCACATTTCCACAGCTCGTACAGCGGAGCTTCGGCATCAGCGTTTCAATTATCACTCGACCCCAAATCTCCGCCCAATCTCCCACCTGTCCAGCCAACAGAGATGACGGCATTTCGAGTTGCTCTTTCCGCGAGTCGGCGGCGGCGGCGCGTTTGTCTTCGCCGTCGGCTTAAGCGAACCACAGTCGAGAATTTGTAGCCGCCGACGGCTTTCCGACGGATTGGAATTCCAATCAATTGCTGAATCTGTCGGTGAGGTTTTTGTGCGTCCATTGGCACAAATGAAAAACCCCTGCAGAGCAGGGGTTTCGGCTGGTCGGAGTGGAGTGATTCGAACACTCGACCCCCACGTCCCGAACGTGGTGCGCTACCAGACTGCGCTACACTCCGTGACCAGCGGCGCCTCTATAGACCGGCCCATCTCGTTGCGCAAGCACCAAAATTCAAAAGCCGGCGCATTTTTTGCCGGCAGGGCCGGCGCACCTCCTGAGAGCACTAAGTGGAGCAAAATGACACACTTGCGGCAAATTTTGCGATTGCCAAGGCGGGCCGATTTTCTTTTGCCGGGTTCCGCGTTAAAGCCCTCGGCGGGACAAGCGGAAACCGCTGCAGACCAGCGATTCCCGCCGTCGAATGCGCGACAACTTTTCAAGGACGATAGAATGAAACTCCGCACCTTTGCCGCGGCTGGGCTTGCCATTGCGCTTGCCGGCTGCACGACGATTCCGACCTCCGCAGATCCGATCTCCAATCGCTGGGTTGGCCAGTCGGCCGGCAAGTTCTTTGCCGCATTCGGCCCGCCGATCAACGATGTCGAGAACGGCTCCAGCGTCACCTACACCTGGAAGGGCGGCTACAAGACGGTTCGCACCCCGGCGAAATACGCAGAAGGCGCGGATGGCAAGCGCGGCAAGCAGATCGCGGCTGCCCGCACGCAATACCTGCGCTGCCAGGCGGAAATCGTCACCAGCTCCGACTACACGATCCGCAGCATCCGCGTCGTCGGCGACATCCCGGGCGTGAACGGCCCGTCCTATTGCGCCGAGTTCCTGGCGCCGGCACAACCCGCGCAGTAAGAAACGGCAGAGCGAGCGTTTGGAAGGCGGCCCATTGGTCGCCTTTCTTCTATGTCGAGTATTCTGAGTTGCTACGCGGCCTCCGTTCGCGGCTGACACCGCGGCAAAAGACTTCATCATTGCTGGTGTCCTTCCCGAGAGAGGGGTGACAGTTCATACCGGAGACATGGGTTACACTTTTGGCCTTTGCGAGGAGAGCGAAGGTCAGCCGCTATAACGACAGCGGTCTGGAAGGACTGACAGATCGATCGCGACGGCCTTACCGGCACGCCAATCAGCTTCCTTTCCAAATCGAGAAGCTGATTGTGCGGACCAAGCAGGACAAGCCCAACTGGGGCGCACCGAAGATC
>NZ_JBFTQH010000063.1:0-20208 GCF_056398905.1 Rhizobium sp. 01T417
CGTGACAAAACCCAAAGGGTTTTGCACTTGGCGCGGGGTGGAGCAGCCCGGTAGCTCGTCAGGCTCATAACCTGAAGGCCGCAGGTTCAAATCCTGCCCCCGCAACCAACAAAACCTGAATATTTGCCAGTCAAGTCGCCTCACAGAAACCTCCTCCGCATAGGCGGACGGCCTTCACGTGTAAATTCGGTAGCTCAAGCAGGTGCAGCCGGGAGGGGCGGTCGGGCAGGGCTATGCAAACATATTGGGGCCGATCTCCCCGCCAACTTCAATGATCACATCCGCGGGGACATTGTTCCTCCTTGCCGCGGCGCGAATGGCTTCAGGATTTGGCGCTTCGTAAAGGCAGTATGTCTTTTTCCTGTCGGCGCTGAGGAACGAAAAAATCCACTTCACCGCTTCCTCGTCGTTGATCAGGTTGATTTCCTCGACTCCCTCTTTCGACAGTTGGAGTTGTTCGGCAAAGTTTCTTTCGATGATATAGCGTGGCATGATGAGACCCTCTTCTCACCCAAAGCGGCGAACCTCTGATCCTAATGAATGGTCTGCTTCAGTCGCTGTTGCAGCCTGACCATTCCCAGTTCGGCCGCAGTTGACCGGGCATGCTCGGATAAGGACATTGCTCTCTTTATCGCGGCTCTGCTACCTATTTTCATTAGCAAATCGGAATATTCGGCCTGCGTGTGCGCGAGCCACGGTCGCGAGCCGATCGCCGAGTTCATCTCGAGAGCATGCTCATAGTGCTTTGACGCCCGATCGAATTCACCCAGCGCGGCGGACAACATGCCCAGATAGCGGCTTGCGGCACCGAAGCAGACAGTCGCCATACCTATCGTGACGGTCATCTCCTTGTAGTCGAGCATAAGCTTATAGAGTGTCCTGGCCGCTTCCATGTCCCCCAGGCCGGCGGCGACTTCCGTTAGAAACGAGAGGGATGCGCTTCGTTTTCCGTCAAGCGGCAGGGTGAAGCGTGTGCTGAAAAGCTCTTCCAATCTCCGCTGGGCGGCTTCCCGATAACCCAGGTCAAAGGCGACCAACGCGAAGCCCGGCAGCCAGGTGATTTCGTCCGGGTTTTCCTCGATCAACAATTTCATGACCGGTGCGACCTCCGAGAGACGGCTCTGCTCCCGGCGGATCGCGAACATTTGCATGCCGTAGACACCTTCGGGTGCCACGCCAAGGGTGTGCTTGCCCAGCTTCAGCGCTTCTTCGGCAAGCTTCTCGGCGGCGGTGAACCTCCCATCGAGGATGGCCATCATCGCTCTTGCGATCCGAGCGTAGAACTGGACGTTGAGATGCTGGCGCTTGGTGCCGAGTTCCTCCAGGGCGTCGACCGCCCGATCGGCCCGTGCGCGCTCGCCCAGTTCAGTCGAGACGTAGGTGTCAATGGAAAGCGCCCTGGTTAGCACATCGTCATCGTCGATCTCGCCCGCAAGGCGTCGTATTTCGTCAATGCGGGCCATCCGGTTGTTTTTCTCCGTGGCGGTTTTAACCGGTGAGGCTGTCAGGAGCGGGAGAACGGAGAGCTCCACAAGAGAAGTCTTGTCGCCAACCTCCCGGGCAAGTTCTATTCCAACGCTATGGCATTTTGCGGCCCTCTCGCTGTCACTGAGGTAGGCGTAAGCCCGCGCGAGGTGGCTGAGAATCTGGCACCGCGACTTCTTGTCCGCTGGTTCAACCATCGCCATGGCCTCCTCGAGAAGCGGCAGTGTTTCGGCAAGCGAGTTCGAGGAGAGAAATTGGGAGCCGTCGAGGCCGATCACTGCGCGAACGAAGCCCTGAGTGTCTGCCGCTTTGCGTGCCAATGGGGCGGCCAGCCTGTATTTCGCCAGCGAATCCGTCATGCGGCCGGCAGCGTACAGGGCGTCGCCTAGTTTCAGGACTGCTGCGAGAAGGTCTGTTTGGTGGCCGGGCTCGTTGGGCAACTGTTCCGCGATCGACAGTGCGTTCTGGAAATGGTCGACCGCCTCGTAGTTGGCGGATCGTGCAAGGGCTCGTTCTCCAGCTTTCATCCAGTATGGAAGCGCGAGTTCGACCCGTTGCGCTTTCTCGTAGTGTTGGGCGATGAGTTCGGGCTGCGTGGCAGCGACATCGGCATACTGGTCGACGAGAACCTTGGCGATTTCCTCGTGGAAATGTCGCCGCCGCCGGTTGAGGAGCGATTGGTAGGCGGCATCCTGAATGAGCGCATGACGGAAAACGAGGGTATCATTCAAGACACCGCCTCCGACGACGATCTGGCTGGAAACAAGCTGGTGCAGTGCTTTCTCGAGGATCCGATCATCGAGACCTGCAATCTTCGACAGAAGGCCACGATCGAACTCCCTGCCAATAACGGCAGCAATCTGGGCGACCTCTTTGGCTGTTGCCGCTAGATGATCGAGACGAGCCATCAAAGAACCCTGCAGGCTGTCCGGGATCTCTACGTTGAGCGACGGTGACGTTCCGCTCTCGATGATCGTGCGGGTCAACTCCTCTATGAACAACGGCACGCCGTCCGCTCGCTCTAAGATCATTTCGGCAAGCTGTTCGGAAATGTCGCAGTCCATCGATCCGATGAGCTCGCGCATCTGTTGCCTAGTCAGACGTCCAATGGAGAGTGTTGTCGACTGCGACAATCCACTGGCCCAGTCCGCGCTCCATTCCGGTCTATGGGTGACGACGACGAGGGCGGCCGTACCGTGAAGCCGGCCGACGAGTTCTTCTAGCAATTCGATGGTGGACGGATCCATCCAGTGTGCGTCTTCTACGACCATGAGCACCGGTGCGATTCTGGTCGCAAGAAGCAATCGGTTCGCGAGAGTGCGGACGAGAAGTTCCTTACGCTGGTGGGCGGAGAGATTTAGCGGCTTGAACTCGTCACCGCCATCGAGCGAAAGCAGCTCCGCATAGATCGCACCAACTTCCGAGGGCCTTTCGCCGTAGCGGCTGACAAGGGTGCGAAACTTCTCGACTCGCGTGTTTCGGTCGTCTGCCGGCGTAAACATCGCGACCCGGCTCAGTCGCTCGACGATCGGGTAAAAGGCCGATGTGGCGTGATAGGGCGAGCACTGCAATCGGATGAGTTCATGCTCTGTCTCGCGCAGATGTTCTTCGAAGGCTTCGACAAGACGGGATTTTCCGATGCCCGCCTCCCCCGACAAAAAGACCATCTGTCCTTGGCCGGCCTTCGCCAGCTCCCACCGTTCGAGCAGTAGCCCGATCTCGCTGGCACGTCCGACAAATTTCGAGAGCTTTCTGGAATGCGCGGCTTCGAAACGGCTGTCCACCTCTCGCTCGCCGCGGACTTCGAACAGCGCAGTGGGCGAGGTGAAGCCTCTCAGCGTCCGCTCGCCGAGGCTGGCGATTTCGAACGACCGCCCGGCGAGGCGGCGGGTGCTGTTCGAGACCACGATCTGCCCTGGGGCGGCCGCCCCCTGCAGACGTGCCGCCAAGTTTGGGGTGTCGCCGGCGATCGATCCACGCTCCTTCGCGCTGCCATCGGTGTCGCCAACGACCACGTGCCCGGATGCGATGCCGATCCGAGCCTTCAGTCCCCGCTGGTTGGGCGACTGCAGCGCATCGACGGCGGTTATCGCCTCTAGACCGGCCCGGATCGCGCGCTCGGCGTGGTCCTCATAAGCCATGGGCCACCCAAAATAGGCAAGCACGCCATCTCCGAGATACTTGGCGACATAGCCTCCGAACCGCGTGACTGCGCCCGCGACGCTATCCTGATAACGGCGGATCAGCTCGTGCATGTCTTCCGGGTCGAGTTGCTCCGACAACGCAGTCGATCCTACGAGGTCGCAGAAGAGCACGCTGAGCAGCCGTCGGTCAGCCGCAGCGTCCGTCGCGACGGGAGCGGGCTGCTGTTCGTCCGGAGGTTGCTGCGCAAGTCCGTTTATCGCGGCTAGAATAATCTTCCGGTGACCAAGCGAGACGCCGAGTTCACGGAGGTCGGATTCCGCGACATGAGGGAGCGCTCGCAGATCGACGTCATTCTCGATGAAGGCCGCGGCGTACTTGCCGAGACCGAGTTGGGCTAGCCAATCCTCAATCGTCTGCATCGACTTTCAATCCGCTCAACCGTTCCCGAAAAATACCACGAACGTCGGCATCCTGCCACGCAGTGCCGGGAGCCGCTCGCGTTGAACAGGCCGAGCAATCGATGGCGAATTTGCGAACGCAGCCCTCGCAGATCATGCGGCATTTCAGCGCCAACACTAAGGACGATTATAGACTATCCGCATCTTGCAGCGCATTCTTCGAAGTCGCAATCGACCGCTGTGGGGATCGAATTCAGTCGTCAGCGCATCATCCTTCAAACGCCCCTCGTCAGTATTCGATTCGACGTCATGAGCTCGGAGGCTCGGCTTCAGGAGGGTGTTATGATCAGCGAAAATATCGGGAAGTTCACACAGATTCTTCGCGGTGCTCTTATCGGGCGCGACCATGCCGACTACGAGGACGCCCGCAGGCTCTACAACGCCATGATCGACAAGCGGCCGCTCTTGATCGCAAAGTGTACGGATGCTGCGGACGTGATTGCCTCCGTGAACTTCGGCCGCGACAACGAACTTCCGATCGCCGTCCGGGGCGGCGGCCACAACGGGGCTGGGTTTGCCAGCGTTGACGACGGCATCGTCATCGACCTGTCGCCGATGCGGGGTGTGCGCGTCGATCCCGTCAAGCGGACAGTTCGTGTAGGGGCCGGGTGTACGACCGGCGAGGTCGATCATGCCACCCACGCCTTTGGGCTTGCCATCCCCTTCGGTGTCGTCTCAACCACAGGTGTGGCGGGCCTGACGCTGAACGGCGGCCACGGATACCTCACCCGCCAATATGGGCTTGCCATCGACAATCTGATCGAGGCCGACGTCGTGCTCGCGGACGGCACGCTCGTCACCGCCAGCAAGGCCGAGCGCCCGGATCTGTTCTGGGGGCTGCGCGGCGGCGGTGGCAACTTTGGTGTGGTCACCAGTTTTCTGTTCGAGGCGCACCCTGCGGACAGCGTTTATGCCGGTCCGATCTTCTGGGAGTTGAAGGATGCTGCGACGGTGATGCGCTGGTACCGCGAGTTTTTGGCGACTGCGCCGGACGAGTTCTACGTCTTCCTTGGGCTGCAGACGGTTCCCTCCGCCGATCCGTTCCCGGTGGAGCATCGTGGCAAGAAGATCTGCGTGCTTCTCGTTTCCTACAATGGAGCGGTCGCCGACGGGGAGAAGGCAGTTAACGCCGTCCGCAGGGCGCTCCCGCAGCCGATTGTCGATTTTGCCGGTCCGATCCCGTACCCGACACTTCAAGGCATGTTCGACGGACTCTTTCCGAAGGGCCTTCAATGGTACTGGAAGGGTGATTTTGTGAAGACGCTTCCGGACGCGGCGATCGAAGCACACATCGAGCAGGTGGCCAAGGCACCCAGCGAACCCTCGTGCATGCACCTCTACCCGATCGATGCCGCCGTCCATCGCAAGGCAAGAGATGAAACGGCGTGGAATTGCCGGGATGCCACATGGTCGATGGTTATTGCCGGCGTTGACGCCGATCCGCGCCAGGCGGCGACGCTGAAAAAATGGGCGACCGACTACTGGCAGGCGGTCCACCCGTTCAACCTCGACGGCGCTTACCCGAACTTCATGATGGACGACGAAGGCGATGTGCGCCTGAAGGCCACGTATGGCGACAATTACGAGGGTCTTGTCCACCTGAAAAAGAAGTACGACGGGAGCAACCTGTTTCGGATGAACCACAATATTCGCCCTGCCGCCTGACGCCGAGAGGGGCGTCACTGAAAGGCGCTTCCTCGATCCTGGCGGCCACTGCGATGGTGGCTGCCAATGTACACCTTTGGCGTAATGGCGTCACCCGCCGAGGCCGCTTGCGGCCCTTTGCTGCCGTTCGAGATCGATCCGAGGAACGTGCGGTATGTGCTAGAATGCGGCCCGAAAGCGGAATGCGACAGACGCACGGCGAGGGGCGGTGTGATCGAACCGGAATTCGCGCGACCGAGCCGACGTTGTGCTCTTGGAAGGAGAGACGAGGACGATGCCGACACCACAGCAACCCAGTCTAATAGTTCGACAGAAATCCCCACAGAACATCGAGTTTCCGTTTGCGTCGCTCTCCGATTGGCGGATCCCAACGGAGCTGTTCTTCGTGCGAAACCATTTTCCGTCACCGGACCTCAATGCGCGAGACTGGAGATTGCGCGTTGACGGGGCGGTGGAGCGGCCGATCGAACTTGACCTCGACAGCATCAAGGCGATGCAGAGCACGACTTTCACCGCCGTCGTCGAGTGCGCAGGGAATGGGCGCGTCTACTATGTGCCGGCGAAGGAGGGGTTGCAGTGGCAGAACGGGGCCGTCGGCAACGCCGCGTGGACGGGTGTTCTTCTGCGCGAGATTTTGGAAATGGCGGGCGTTAGGCGAACCGCACATGAGGTTCTGCTCGTAGGCGCCGACAGCGGCGTCGTCGACGCGAACAAGAAAACGGCTTCTCCAGGCCCCATCGCTTTTGCCCGCAGTTTACCGCTGGAGAAGGCCGTCGCTGACAGCACGATCCTTGCCTATTCGATGAACGACGAACCGTTGACGCGCGATCACGGCTACCCGCTACGCGCGGTGGTGGGTGGCTGGTTCGGCATGGCTTGGGTCAAGTGGATCACGCATATCACGGTTGTGGAGCAACCGTTCCTTGGCTACTGGCAGGCGCGCGACTATTTCCGTTGGGAGCGCAGCCTTGGGGAACCTAGGCTGGTCCCCCTTACGGAGATGGAGGTCAAAGCGCAGATCGCGCGTCCCGTACAGGGGGCGCATCTCATCCTCGGCCAACCGTGCCGGATTTTCGGAGCCGCCTGGAGCGGAGAGGCTGGTATCCGGCAGGTGCAGGTCTGCACCGGAGATGGCAGGGGCTGGCGCGAGGGAAGGCTTCTCGAAACAGAATGTCCCTTCGCATGGCGCTTGTGGGAGTACATGTGGACCCCTGAAAAAGTGGGGCGATATATACTGCGATGTCGCGCGATCGATGGGGCGGGGTGCGTGCAGCCCGACCTCCCGCGTTCCGACTGCGAGAGCTACGCGGCCAATTGGATTATTCCGGTGGATGTTACGGTCGTTCCCGAGCCACAGACGTACGCGGAGGAATTCGTGATCTAATCACCCGCGTGGGCGGAATGGCGGCTTATGGCAGTGGGTTCAATTGATCGCCGCAACACATTCTGCAAATTTTTGCGCGGGCGTCTGATAAAGCAAGGTCTTTCTTGGACGTTCGTTGAGCTGCCTGGCGATAGCATTGAGCTGGGCTTGGCTATGTACGGACAGGTCAGTGGCGCGCGGTAGGTATTGGCGCAGCAATCGATTGGTGTTCTCATTTGAACCGCGCTGCCAGGGTGATCTGGGATCGCAGAAGTAAATCTCAACGTCAGCGGCTATTGCCAGTCGTTGATGGTCAGCCAACTCCTTGCCCCGATCCCAGGTCAATGATTTGTAGAGTTCGCCCGGCAGTTTCTGTGACTGCTTTATCAGCGCAGAAACTACGCTTTCGGTATCCTTATTGGCGACCTTGATCAGCATGACGTAGCGCGAGTGACGCTCGACCAGCGTCGCGATGTAACTGTTCTTCGACCCACCGATAAGATCGCCCTCCCAGTGACCGGGGACTGCACGGTCGTCAGCGGACGCAGGCCTCTCGCTTAGAACCTCAATCTCGACGACCGGCTGGCTACGAATACAGTCGAGTTGTTGGTCGGCACCGCGTGCGCCTCCTCCGCAGTGCTGGTCGGAGGCGAATGGCTGGTATGCTTTGACAACTCACATCTTGAAGAGCCTTTCAAAGCCCCGATTCTGACCGCATCCGAATACGAGCCGGACTGGCCCCCGAAGCCGCGTGATCGCCTTAGACTCGGATCGGGCACCGGGGAACGTGGCACATTCGGCCCGGCAACGCTTTGGAATTCCAAGGCAATCGGGAACTATTATCCGAGCGACTTTGCCGATGGTTCCATCATCAAGTCGATCGGCGATGCGTTGTTCTGGAACATGTTTCCAGCAAAGGAACCTGAGAAGCATTCGTCTGCCGATTTTGATTGGGAAGTATTTCTCGTCACCCTCGCACCAGGCCGAGTTTCGCGCCAATGAAGACGCTGAGCTATTGAAGCGCTACGGGGTTTCCAACCTGTCGTTTGCTGACCGCATCCTTGGTGGCGAAGTGTCAGACGTGCCGAGCTCAGCCCGCCAGTTGAGGGTTTGACGAGCCGGGGTCTGCGGGAACCCAAAAAGCCCAGACAATAACCGGGCGCGAATCTCCTTGATGACAAGACTTCTGACCAGCCTGGGCTCGAGTGCGGAGCGCAGGGTCTGCTTGTGAAAGTGATCGGCCTTGCCGCTGGTCGCCGCGATTTCAAGTACTCGGGAGTGTGTGGTTGTTCCCGACTTGCTATCGCATCTATGGATTCCATATCATTCCAAAATGAAGCCCCAGAGCATTGGGGATCTACACGACGTTTACCCCGTCGACAGGCAGCTGAGAGTCTTAAGTTCGTCGCGGCACAGTCTGCGAGACAGAGCGACCGGTCGGGTCGCAAGCCCTATACGTCGCCTTGAGCGCTTGTGAGAGCGATATGTTTACGGGAGGGAGCCATGAGTTCGCGGGGCGGACAAGGCGATGATCTGTCACTGGAACCCGAAAGGGTTCGTGATCAGCTTGATCGCATCTTGTCGAGCGCCGAGTTTCAGGTTCCGGAGCGTAGTCGGAGATTTCTTGCATATGTCGTCGATGAAGCACTGGCGGGACGATCAGAGAATCTGAAGGCTTACACCATTGCGCAGGCGGTCTTCGGCCGAGATGCTTCCTTTGATGCCCAAAACGATCCGGTCGTTCGTATCGAAACAGGGCGTATTCGCCGCGCCCTGGAGCGATACTACCTCGTGGTCGGGCAAAGCGATTCCATACACATCGCCATACCCAAGGGTGGATACGTACCGAGTTTCACCGCAAGCCAGTCAGAGATTGCGTCAGGACGTCATTCGCCGGGAAAAGATGTCGACGTGCAGGAGGCGCCGGTGGCGCAACATAAACGTCCGCTTGCCTACCGGGATTTTATCCTGCCGGTTGGTGTCCTGCTTGTCATCGCCGCCATGGGCATGTTGGTGCTGATGCGGCCGCTCCAAGAACTGGTTGCTTCACTGAACCCTTCGTCGGGCACACCTTTGCCTGCGGGAGATGAGATGCGGCCGCAGATCGTCGTGGAGCCTTTGGTCGGCATAGGTCGGGACAATGGCGACGCCGGCATCGCCAAGAGTCTGACGGATGGCGTCATTGTGGAACTGACGAAGGTCAAATCAATCGCTGTCAGGACGCCTGGGCCGAAGGCGCATATCGCGGCGCCAAACCAACCGTCACTCTCCATCCAGGGCAGCGTGGGCACCGAGGATAAGCGGTTGCATGTCCAAATCCGGCTGGTTGATCGAGCCGACGGAACCGTTGTCTGGACAGGCGCCTATGACAGAAACCTTGACGAAGGACGCATTCTTGACGTGCAGGATGAAATCGCCCGGCTGATCGCGGATGCGATATCTCGGAGGCAGTAGGGTCAGCCTCCTTCCATATAGAGAGTGCAGATGCCACAGATGCTGCAGCGTCGAACTTATTTACCGGTGTCCGCGGCGGGTTCGATTGCGACACCTGCGGCTCGTAGACCTTTGAAAAATGCTTCCTGATCTTCCGGGCGCTGCAGACGCAAGGAAACCTCCTTGCGGATGTTCTTCATCAATCCGGATGCATGGGCATTCAGCCATTCCCGTTCCTGCCTGGCGTCAGCCGTTTTCCCGGCCGTGCCAAGAATAGCAAGGAGCACGAGGTGATGCGTGGGATTGTATTCCAGGTCGGACATGCGAGACCACAGTTCCGCGGCCCCGACGTCATTCCTCATCAGGGCACACAATGCCATGCCCACTTCGTAGTATCCCCTCGGGCCCGCATTCTTGTTGACGGCGCTCGAAATCAGCTCGCAGCCTGACTGCCATTTCCCCGACATGGCCAGCCGCAACCCGTATTCCCCCGCGACCTCGGTATCATTGGGGTTCATGGCATAGGCTGCAGCACCCGCCTGAAGGGCTTTGTCGACATCATTTCTGAAAAAGCTCACCTGCATGAGAGCCTCAAGGACACGCGCATCGTTTGGGGCAAGCGAGGCTGCCCGCTCCGCCGCGCTGGCGGCTAATTCCAGCGTCTCGTCCGTTGAGGATGTGCCGAGCTTATAACGAAACCTCATCTCGTCCAGGTAGGTGAGGGACAGAAGCGCCCAGGAGGCAGCGCTTTTCGGAAACAGCTCTGTCGCTCGTTGCAGACAGTCGCGCGCCGTGTTGTGCGTCTGGGCATTCATCGACCTACGGTAGCTATAGTAAGCCAATCTGCAGGCATAGGCGTCCGCATCTCCGCTCTGCGGATGCCGGGCAAGTGCGTCGGTGTCGGCTTGAAAAACCGCACCATATGGTTCCGCGACAGTGCTGGCGATCTCTTCAGCGGCGCCGGTCAGGATCTCGAGCTTGCTTTGCGCGCGAAGGTCCGCGTCGTAATTGTTCGCCCAAATCACTGCACCGTCGGATTGGCGCACGAGCCGGGCGACAAGCCGCAATCTTGGCCCGTCGAGTTGGACATTGCCTTGCAAACCATAAGCATTCGGGCTCGGTTGTTCGGCCTTCGACGCATCCGCGACAACGACGATGTCATCGAACTTTGCTAGCTTGCCGATAATCTCGTCCCTCAGGCCACGCGCGATGTCGGAAGCAGCATTTGCGGAACCCTCATCCTCAAAGGACTCGACAATGACTCTGGGTTCGGCCGCTTCTGTCGGCGAGGCGCCTGAGGGATTTTGGTGCCACCCCGACAATGCCTGTGGAAGGACGATATAAAGCGAAGCTGCCGCGAGCAAAAGGGCGGTGCCGAGCGTCAGCGTGGTCGATAATTGAGGGCGGCCGAAAGATTGGCCGAGGCTGTGAAGCGGCCCGGTGTCACGGTGACGCTCGATCGCTGGCGCGAGATCAAACTGCGGCGCCGCGAGCGACGGTGTCGGAACGTTGTGAGCATATTCGAAGCACGGCCTGTACCCACCCTTGGGGATCGTAATCGTTACCTCGTCCGCTTGGCCGGCGATGAGGTAGTAGCGTTCAAGTGCTCGGCGGACTCGGCCTGCTTCGATCCTGACGACAGGATCGTTCTGGGCGTCGAAATTGACCTGGCGACCAAAGACCTCATTGGCGATTGTGAAGGCCTTCAGGAATTCCGATCGGCCTGCCAAGGCTTCGCTTATGATGAATTGCAGAAACTTGCGGCCCCGCTCCGGCGAATGGAATTCTTCGCTCGCCAGTATCCGTTCAAGTTGGTCGTAGATTTCCTCGGCCGTCGGCTTCGAGGGCTTGGCTATTGCGCTGCTCATGATGACGCCCTAACGAGATCACGCAAATATTTTAGCTGAATATAGTATTAGCTCAGAACTGCCGGTGGCTGCAACCGCTACATACGATACACCTTCAAATGGTTACCCGCCGGTTGAGCGCGGTGCAGTCCGATTTGGGTCACTGGTTTTGGCCTAGAACAGTCCATCAAACCGATCGATAGGTGCAGCGTTGGATAAAATTCAATCCGTGCCGGTGTTCTCTGCCATCGCCGGGGCAGCCGTAGCCCCGGGCAATGTCTCTGATGGCCAAGCCCAGGCGCGCAGCAGTTCGTAAAAGACACTGAGCACGATTGGCCCCAGAAACAGGCCGAGCAGGCCATGCGAGAGAGTTCCGCCGATGACGCCGATGAGGATTACCGGCATCGGAGTTGAAAGCCCTCGGGACATCAAGATCGGCTTCAGCACGTTGTCCACGACCGTGATCGGGATCGCCACGACAGTGAAGGCAAAGGCCATCGATGCAGGCCAGGAGAACCATGCCCAGATGATGGCCGGGATAAGAACGAGGCCAGGGCCAAGCTGCATCAGGCAAAGCATGAACACGGCAAAAGTCAGGGCTCCGCGCGCCGGAATATCGAAGAAGGCAAAGCACAGGCCGCATAGGAGCGTCTGAAGCAAGGCTACGCCGATGACGCCGCGCGAGACGTTGCGAACCGTTGATCCCGCCAGCCGCGCAAAGCCAACCCCCCTCTCTCCGCCGATGCGGCCCGCCAATACCTGAATCGTTGCTGCAAGGCGGGGGGACATGGTGAGGAAGATGCCGGAGAGAATGACCGACGCGACGAAGCTCAGCACCCCACCGCCGATTGCTGCAAATTTGGCGATGATGACTCCCATGACCTCGCGGAGAGGCGCCTGGAATTTCATGATTGCTGCCGCGAGATTGCCGGCGACCTGGTTCCAGCCGGCGTAAAGGCGCTCGCCCACCACTGGCCAACCACGTAAAGCCTCAGGCGCCGCGGGCAAGGTGAAATTGTCGGACTTCAATTGCGCCACGAGAGCCAGGATTGCATCGGCGAAATTGACCGCGACAAGCGCCAATGGCGCGATTATGAGCACAAGGCACGCTATGACAATAATGGTGGCCGAAAGCTTGGGCCGATCTCCTAGAAGTCTGGACAGACCGGTGAACATCGGAAAGAGCGCTACCGCGAGGATCGCGGACCAGATGACGATCAGCGCGAATGGCGCAATCAGCTGCAGGCTCCAATAGGCGAATAGCCCGATGATGCCGATCCGCACCAAGTCGCTGACCCGTGCCTCTACCGAAATCGGCGCGGGACCGGCTTCTGCCGCGGTCCCGCTCTTCTGTTGCTGCATTGCGTAGCCTATTCCACGGTTTTCCACAGTGCATGCCTGAACGGATCAGGCGTCATCGAGTCGTCTCCGGCACAACATGCCTGACGCTCTGATCCTCGACATAGTTCGATGGCCGCTTCTGCCGTTTGCCAAGATCCGGCGCGTCGAACTTTACCCGCTCGTAGGGGATCGACTGCAGGATATGGGAGATGCAGTTTATCCGGGCGCGCTCCTTGTCGTCGGAAGGCACGAGCCACCACGGCGCGTGGTTGCTGTCTGTCATCCGCAGCATCTCGTCATAGGCTCGCGTGTAGTCCCACCAGCGCTGGTAGGACTCTACGTCCATGGGGCTGAGTTTCCACTGCCGAACCGGATCGTCGATGCGGCGCTTGAAGCGGCGTTCCTGTTCTTCCTCGCTGACGGTCAGGAAATACTTCAGCAGAATAACGCCGCTTTCGACGATGGCCGCCTCGAAGCGGGGCGCAAGTTCCAGGAAGCGCTGAGCCTTCTTCTCGCTGGCGAAGCCCATGACGCGGTCAACGCCGGCGCGGTTGTACCAACTGCGGTCGAAGATCACGACCTCGCCGGCTGCCGGCAAATGCGCAATATAGCGCTGCATATAGATCTGGGTTTTCTCGCGATCGGTGGGAGCGGGTAAGGCGACGACGCGGAATACACGCGGGCTGACCTTTTCCGTTATCCGCTTAATCATCCCTCCCTTGCCGGCGGCGTCACGGCCTTCGAAGATGATGACAATCCGGGCGCCCGACTTCTTTACCCATGCCTGCAGATTCGCCAGTTCGATCTGCAGTCGCCTGATTTCCTTGTCGTAGTCCCAGGACTTGGCTTTCTTATGCTTGCCCTTGCGTTCCGCTGGAACCTCTTGCTTCGGATCGTATGCTTCGTCCATCGTTCCCTCCATTGTTTAACGCGCATTCCCTGCGACATTGCCCATGAGCGCGCGCAGGGCCTCTTCCCGACCATTGAAAAGATTGTGGGCGCCGATCTTCTTGATGAACCCGGCACGCTCCAGGATGCCGCGACTCTCCTCGCTGACGTCAGCAATGGCAAAGACGATGTCCCGCTTGGCCAAGTCATCGGCCACAGCGTCGAGTGCGAGCGCACCTGTGCTATCAACGTGCGTGATGGCACCGGCGTCGAGAACGAAGCACTTGGTTCCGGGAGCAAGCTCTCTGGCAACCTCCGTCAGTCGCATGCGGACATAGTCTGCGTTGTAGAACAGGATGTTGCCCTGGATGGCGAAGACGGCAGCGCCTTCGACGGGGCGCGCTTCCGGGAAGCGGGCGAGCTCGAAGAAGCCGTGCCGTCCGGCAATGTGACCAAGAAGGCTGTCACGCGGAAACATCGTCTTGCGCAGGAGGTAGACGAAGGTTGCGGCAACGGCAACGACCACGCCGTTGAGGACGCCGAAGCTGATTGCGCCCCACATGGCGATCAGCGCAAAGACGAATTCCATGCGGCTGATGTTCCAGATCTTCTTGAGTTCCTGAATATCGATGAGGCTGATGGCGGCGCTTGCAAGGATGGCTGCGAGCGCGGGGATCGGCAGGATCCGCAGAGCGCTGTGGAGGAATACAAGAGCGGCGATCAGCGTGGCAGCTGAGACCAGTCCCGCCAGCTGGGAGACGCCGCCCGTGGAGAAGTTTATCGCGGTTCTCGAGTCCGACATGCTGATGGGAAAGGAACCGAACAGGCCGGGCGCGATGTTGGCCGCGCCGAGACCGATCAGTTCCTGGTTCGCATTGACGTTTTCACCAGTGCGCGATCCGAAGCTTCGCGCGGTCACGATGCCGGCGCCGAAGCTCACCAGAAAGATCGCGGCCGAACCAAGCACAAGCTTATCGAGCGGCATCTGATGGATTGCCGGCAGGGAAAAGCTCGGGAAGCCGCTTGGGATATTGCCCACGACAGCCATGCCACGTCCCTGGAAGTCGAAAAGCGCCGAGAGAATGACGGAAATAACAACCACGAGCACAGGACCCGGAACCTTGAGGTGGAACGCCTTGACGATCCAAAGCAGCGCAAACATGGAGAGACCGAAGAGAAGCGACGGCCAGTGGATCAAGGCGGCCTTGCCAAGAATTTCGGCGACCGGCGCAAGGAGACCATCCGACTCAATCTTTACACCAGTGAAGCGGCTGATCTGCCCGACGAGGATGGAAAGCGACACGCCGGCAAAGAAGCCCACCAGGATCGGGCGCGACAGGAAGCTCGCGAGGACGCCGAGGCGCAGCAGTTTTGCGGCGATGCAAAAGACGCCGACGCCAAGGGCGAGCGCCGATGCGATGGCAACCCGGTCAATGTTGGCAGCAGCCGGATCGGCCGCGATGATAACGGTCATCGCAGCCGCAAGCACCGTCATCGTTGCGGCATCGGGGCCGACGACCAAGAGCCGGGAAGGGCCGAAAAGTGCGTAGGCGATCGGCCCAACGATGCTGGCGTAGATGCCGGTCTCTGGAGGCAGGCCAGCAATCGCCGGATAGGCAATGGCGCTCGGCAAACCCACCGCGGCGATCGACAACCCGGCAGGGATATCGCTACGAAGCCAGTCTTTCTTGAAACCGGCCAGGCCCCGCAACATTAGTAGGTTGCCTATCAACTCGGGCTCCCTCTGCTCTCTCGTGGTTGATCTCCAAGCTTGTCCGGCCGCCGCATCCAGGCAACGACCGGAAATTGTTGATGCGTTCAGTGTTCGAGGAACACGTAGTTCATCCAGCTGCTCATGCGTAGCAGGACCTTTCGGAGGAGAGCGACGTGGTGCCAGTAATGTGTGTAGACCGCGACCTCGGCGACCACACCGCCGGGCAGTTGATACCCGTCGGTGCTCTCCAGTATTTCGATACCCGCCAGTGTCTGCCCCGGCGACAGCCGTTCGGGCGATTGCGGGTCGATCAGCGCGCCGCCTGGCTGCAACTGGCCTTGCGCCATCACATCGATGACTTCCCGGACGCGCGCCTTGAAGATCTTGCCGGGGACGGCCTTGAACGCCACCTCGGCCTCGTCGCCAACCCGCACGCGCTGGAGCGAATTCTGAATGAAGGCGGCAGCGAGGTACCGGTCCTCGCTGTTGATGAAGACCATCACCGGCCGCAAGGGCAGGGGATTCGCCATCATGCCGGGACGTAGGAAAACCTGCGTCACGTATCCGTCGCTCGGTGCGCGCACGGTCGTCTGGTCAAGCTCGTATTGCGCGTTCGCCAACTCTGCCTCCAGCCGCGCGACCGTGGGATTCGTTCCGTTGATCTCGGACTCGTAGGCGAGCCTTGCTTGCGCCGCCTGAGCACGGGCTGTATCGACGGCGGCCTCGGCCGTCAGGTAGATGCCGCGCCGGTTCTCGACTTCGAGTTCGGAGTAGACGGCACCTCTGCCGCTGGATTTTGCGTTTTCATTCGATGCCTGAAACTTTTCGAAGGCCTGCAGCGAGCGGTCCCTAGATGCTTCCGCACCTGTTACGGCCGAATTGGCGGCATCGAGAGCAGCCTTCAACTGCAGGACGGTCTGCTTGGCTTCGGCAAGCGACGCCGTTTTCTGATCGACGGCATATTGATAGGGCCGAGGATCGATCCTGAAGAGAACATCGCCCTTCTTCAACGGAGCATTTGGCGTGACCGGCACCTCTACGACCTGGCCGCCCACGACCGGGATGACCGGAGCCGAGGTAAAATAAATGCGCCCATCGCTGGAATAGGGATGGTTGTAGCTCATGAGCAGCACCAGCCCGGCAATGATGAATATGCCGCCGAGGACAGCCGTCGCAAGCGACCACTGGTTCACTGGAATTCTGAACAACTTGAAGATCGCGAAGCAAAAAGCCGCGTAGGTCAGCATCAGGAGTAATTCCATCAGACCTTCTCCCTCTCTGCCATTGGAGCCTCGAGTTCCGCGATCCGTGCGTGGAGACGGGCAATTTCAGCGTTGGCTTCGGCTTCTGGGGATAGCTTGCCATCCGTCCGGATGCCCCAACCGCGATCCTCGCGGTAAAGGGTGGCCCAGATGAAAAGGAAGGGCCAGATGACGTGCAGCGTGAACAGGCTCACCCATCCGGCAACGTGGATGGCGTCCTGGTGCGGATGGTTCCTGGCCTTGGCGATCAGGTGTGGGATGTCGTGGATCGCGATCACTGCATAGAACAGAGTGACTACGACGAAGAGCAACACTCCCAGTGCAAAATAGTCGAGAAACACCGTTCCTCCTTTTCGGTTTGGTCTGGCCGCCTCTTCGGCTTGGTCTGGCCGCCCGTTCGCTTGCTGTCGACCTGCGGATACTAGACCCACTTTGGCGCAAAGACCCGTAGCATCACGTATCCTCTATTGGTCTGACGAAAGGTGCAGCCGCTGAAGATGATCTTGGATGGTCGCCGTAGCAGATCGATGGAGGATGGCAGGAGCGACCGGCGCAAAGGGAAAACTCCGCCGAACGTAGGATCGCGTAAGTTACGCCGCCATTCCGGGCTGACGCTATATGATGCAACTCTGCTTAACGCATTTGACAGCGGGGCGGGGATGGTTTCGGGAGATAGCAATTCTACACCTTTGTCGGTTCTCGAAAGGGCCGAGGCGCACTTTCCTGGCCAGGCGCAGCTGGTGCAGCGGCTCTTTTACGGGAGCGACGCGTTTCACAGCATGTGCGAGGATCTGGCAATCGCGGTGGAAACCTTGGCGCATATCGAGCGCCTTCCCGAAAGCGTGCGCGAAGCGCGGCGGCAAGAATATGCCGCACTGGTTGAAGCCCTTTTGAAGGAAATGGGTGAGGCGCTCGCACAATCGAAAATCGTGATGCTTAGGCGGCCTTCGGACACCAGACCAAAATCTCCGTGAGGCACTTACACAAAATTTGTTTTGATTCAGAGGAGGTCGTTGCGTGGTGAAAGCAAGATATTTGAGATTGCTTGCGGGGCTTTCTGCGCTGGCAATCATTTCGATGCATCCCGGCCCGCCAGCATATTCACAGACCGCGACCCCCACACAGAAACCCGCCTCGACAGAGGCGACGGCGCCGGAGGCCGCTCTGCTTTCCGAGAATGAGCTTGAAGTGCTTGTGGCACGCATCGCCCTCTATCCGGACGAGCTCGTGGCGGCGATCTCGGCGGCTTCACTGTTTCCGGTGCAGGTCATCGAGGCTCAGCGTTTCCTGGAGGCCAAGAAGAAAGACGCCGATCTCAAGCCGAAGGATGATTGGGATGGAAGTGTCATCTCGCTCCTCAACTATCCAGATATCGTCAAGATGATGAGCGACGACCTCGATTGGACTCAATCGCTGGGTGACGCGCTTACAAACCAGCAAAAGGATGTACTGATCGCCATTCAGCAGCTTCGCGACGAAGCGGTGGCGAAGAACGTCATCAAGACCGACGACAAGATCACGGTCGTGACTGAGAACGAGAACGTCGTCATACGACCGACCAATCCCGAGAAGGTCTATATCCCGCAATATCCACCCGAAATGCTCTATGAGCCAGGCTATACGGCCGCTCCGATCTCCTACTATCCCAATTCTTACGACAGCTACTATTATCCGGGTGCCGGGTTCTTTGCCGCCGCGGTGACGGGCGTCGCCTGGGCTGCCATCGTCAATTGGGACGATTGGGGCGTTTGGGGCGGCAATTGGCGCGGCGATGTCGATATCGACTGCAACAACTGCTTTAACGACCGAAATTTCAACGGCAAGGTCAAATGGAACGACGTCGACTGGACCAAGGTCGATCGCAGCAAGCTGAATATCGACAGGGATCAGCTCGCCAACATCGATCGTTCGGCGATCAAATCCAGCCTGCAGTCCGACAACCGCAACCAGCTCAAGAACAAGGTCAGCGACCGGCAGGCGAACCGCGGACAAGGAGCCAGAAATGTCAGCACACGTGCTGACGATATTCGAAAGAGCACTGCGGAGGGCCTGAGGGCAAATCCGAGGGCAGGCGATGCTGTCGCCAACCGGCCGGGTGGGGCGCGTCCGGATGCCCGCCCGGGCGATCTGGGCAATCGCGTGGATGCCCGTCCAGGAAATCCCGCCAATCGACCGGGCAATGCTGCCAACCGTCCATCAAAGCCGGCAGTCAAGAAGCCAAGCGCACCGAAGATGGCGGCGCGGCCCGACAACCGTTCGCGCCAACCGAGCGCCCTCGGCAACGTGCAGTCCGGCCGGCGTGAAGCGGTGGCTTCCCAGCGAGGCGGACAGAGCATGGGAGGCGGGCAACGGGGTGGTCCACGTCCCTCCGCTCAACGCTCGCGCCCGATACCACACGGCGGCGGCGGCCGTGGCGGCGGGGGGCGTGGAGGTGGCGGTCGGCGATAGGGTGTCCAGCTATTCAGATTTCCGGAGATAAACCATGAGACCACAGTTTACGTTGATTCCGCTGTTGCTCGGAACGGCTCTCTCCCTGGCGTGGGCGGCCCCGTCGATGTCGCAGATTCAGACGAATCTTCAGGAATTCGTGGCCGGTACGCCGCCGTCATTCGATGACCCATCGGCGGCGCTTGAGCGGTTCAAGACGGTGTTGAGCGCCAATGATATCGATGGCCTCGCGAGCCTTCTCGGTCTGGACGCGGCCAAACTGCGATCCAGCAAGGAGGCGATGTTAAGCTATGAAACGATCCGCGAGGGCGCGTTGCGCCAACTGCAATTGCAGGACCTCCATGATCGCAAGGTGGTTCTGATTGGCGACGTCATGTGGCCGCTGCCCTTTCCTCTGTCGAAGAACAAGGACGGCAAATGGGCATTCGATACCGAGGTCGGTTTGCAGGAGATCGTCAACCGCCGCGTCGGTCAGAGCGAACTGGCGACAATCCAGACGATGCATGACTATGTGAACGCCCAATACGCCTACGCGCAAATCGACGAGGACGAGGACGGACTTTTCGAATTTGCGCAGAAGCTGATCAGCACCCCGGGACAACGCGACGGCCTCTACTGGGAGCCCGGTGCCTTTGATGAAGAAAGCCCGGCGGGGCCCCTGATCGAAACGGCCGCCTTCAGTAAGGCGAAGCGCGGCGAAGGCTACTATGGCTACCGCTATCGCATCCTGACGGCCCAGGGCCCCAACGTGATCGGTGGAAAGCAGAGCTATATCGTCAATGGCAACATGACGGGCGGTTTTGCGTTGATCGCCTGGCCGGTCAAGTATCACGTGACCGGGGCTCAGACCTTCGTCGTCAATGGTTCCAACATCGTCTACCAGCGAGATCTGGGGCCCGAGACCGAGCAGCGCGCCGCGGCGATCAAGGAGTTCAACCCCGACGACAACTGGACGGTCGTGCGCGACTGAGGTGTGGTTCCGGCAGAACGCTTCAATTTAGCCCCGAAGCCTCTAGGTGTGTGGTCCCGGAATGAGATGGTGCGGATTGATTTTGAAGATTGACGGGTCCCTTGTCCAGGCGTTGCAGATTGCTTGATAGGGCGTTCGCCATCGGAGCGCCTTGAGGTGTTTGGCGAAGTTGTAAGCAGTGACGAAGGC
>NZ_JBFTQH010000064.1:0-18967 GCF_056398905.1 Rhizobium sp. 01T417
CCTTCCTTCGTCACTGCTTACAACTTCGCCAAACACCTCAAGGCGCTCCGATGGCGAACGCCCTATCAAGCAATCTGCAACGCCTGGACAAGGGACCCGTCAATCTTCAAAATCAATCCGCACCATCTCATTCCGGGACCACACACCTAGAGCTCAGCCTTAATCTTCTCCGCGTTCGCCGCGAGTACGGCATTGTCTTCCATCTGCCCGGAATGCGGACGCAGGGCCGTACCTTCAAAACGCGGGATTATGTGGAAGTGCAGGTGAAAGACGGTCTGGCCGGCGGCTGGTTCGTTGAACTGGCAGACGAAGACGCCGTCGGCGTCGAAGGCTTCCTTGACGGCATTGGCGATCTTCTGGACGACGGGGATGGTCTTGGCGAGAACGGTCGGGTCCGCATCGAGCAGGTTGCGTGACGCCGCCTTGGGAAGGACAAGCACATGGCCCGGAGCCTGCGGCATCACGTCCATGAAGGCGATCGTGTCGCTGTCTTCGTAAATGCGGTGCGAGGGAATTTCGCCACGCAGGATCTTGGCGAAAATGTTGTTGCTGTCGTAGGCGGCGCTGGTCATACGAACTCTCCTCGTTGCTGCTGTGATCGCGTAGCGCGGCAGGGGCGAAAGCGTCAATCCTCCTGCTGGCGCTCGCCCTTTCGAAACGGGCTGTGCTCCGTCAGGATCTCGTTCATGTGCTCTACGTCGTCACGCTCGCGCTCGAGATAGTCGGCTATAGCCCGCCGCAACCCAGCATGAGCAACATAATGCGCGGAGTGAGTTGTCACCGGCAGGTAACCTCGTGCCAGCTTGTGCTCGCCCTGGGCGCCGGCTTCCACCCGTTTGAGGCCTTTCGCCAATGCAAAGTCGACTGCCTGATGATAGCAGACTTCGAAATGCAGGAACGGATGGTCCTCGATGCAGCCCCAATGACGGCCATAAAGCGTATCGCCGCCGATGAAGTTGATCGCGCCGGCAATATAGCGACCGTCACGCTTTGCCATGACGAGCAGGATGTCATCGGGCATGCGCTCGCCGATCAGCGAGTAGAATTTGCGCGTCAGGTAAGGCCGGCCCCATTTTCGGCCGCCCGTGTCCATATAGAATTCGAAGAACTGGTCCCAGATCCGTTCTGTCAGATCGCGACCGGTCAGCCAATCAATTTCAATGCCGTGTTCGAGTGCGGTGCGGCGTTCCTTGCGAAGTGCTTTGCGCTTGCGCGACGCGAGCGTTTCCAGAAACTCTTCGTGATTGGCGTAGCCTTCGTTGATGAAGTGGAACTGCTGATCCGTCCTGTGCAGGTAGTCCTCACCTTCGAAGATGCCGATCTCGTCTTCGGGCACGAATGTGATGTGGGCGGAAGAGACGCCAAGCCGGCGCACGACCTCCTTGAGGCTCTCGGCAATGGCGTGCTGGATCGGCAGGCGCTGCAGACCTTCGGCGACAAGCAGGCGCGGGCCGGTCGCAGGGGTAAAGGGGATGGAGCATTGCAGCTTCGGATAGTAGCGTCCGCCGGCTCGTTCGAAAGCATCGGCCCAGCCGTGGTCGAAAACATATTCTCCCTGGCTGTGGTTCTTGAGATAACCGGGCAGGGCGCCGATGAGTTCGCCTTTGTCGGTTTCCAATAGAAGATGATGACCCATCCAGCCGGTTTGTGCGGTCGCCGATCCTGATTCCTCCAGCGAGGACAGGAAAGCATGCGACACGAACGGATTGTAGGCGAGAACGCTGCCTTTGCGGGAGGCCCCGGAAAGCTGAGACCAGCTCTCCGGGGAAATCGCGGTGAAAGACCGCTCGATGCGGATTGAAAGTTCGTCTGTCATGGAGCGAATGCGAGACCGTTTGGGAGGAGAATAGGGCTCACCAACAGTCTGAGCATGATCTTGTCCAAAAAGCGAGCGTCAAACCGAAACGCGCGGATCGAATCCTTCGAACGTCATCTGATCGGCATTCTCGAAGGTATGCTTTCGCCCCTTTTCGTCGCGGACGGTCCAGGTGATGACAACCATGCCCTTTTCGCGCTGGGCGGTTATGAACGGGTTCGGCAGGTCGGCGACGAAATAGGAAATGAAGTCAAGGCCGAGTTTCATCGCCTTTTCATGCACTTCGAATTCTTCCGGCTTGTTGCCGCCTGCCGTCAGCCCGAGAGGATAGGGGGCATTGAGCGCCTTCAGATCGCGAAGCAGCCAGTGGTCGAAGCTCATGAGGGCGACCTTGCCTTCATAGCCCTCAAGCACTTCGAGAACTGCTTCGGCAAAGCCCTCGTCATCGGCCTCGCGGCCTTTCAGCTCGATGACCAAGGGAACCTGACCCTTGACGAGATCGAGCAGCTGCCGCAGCGTCGGGATCTTGTCGGTCGTCCCGCCGACGGAGATGAGACCGAGCTCCTTGGACGTGCGTTCGCGCACGTCTCCCTTCAGATTGCACAGACGCTCCAAATCCTCGTCATGGAAGACAACAGGAACGCCGTCGGACGCATAGTGCAGATCGCACTCGATCGCGAATCCTGCATCGACTGCGCGCGTGAAGGCGGAGAGTGTGTTTTCCCAGACCGTCTTGTTGAGGTCATGATAGCCGCGATGGGCGACCGGTTGCTCCTTGAGCCATGCTGCTGAGGTCATCAGGCAATTTCCACGATCGCATCGATTTCGACAGCGGCGTTCATCGGCAACGCGGCCATGCCGACGGCGGCGCGCGCATGCTTTCCGGCCTCGCCAAGCACGCCTGCAATCAGGTTGGAGGCGCCATTGATGACGAGGTGCTGTTCGACGAAATCAGGAGTGGAGGCCACGAAGCCGTTGAGCTTGATGACGCGCTTGATGCGACCGAGATCGCCGCCGAGGGCAGCGCTTGCTTGGGCGATGATGTTGATGGCGCAGAGTTCCGCGGCGCGCTGGCCGGTTGCGACGTCTACATTCTTGCCCAGGTGACCGAGAACAGCAATCTTTCCGCCCTCGAGCGGCAGCTGTCCGGAGATATAGAGAAGGTTCCCGCTGATGACGTAGGGGACGTAGTTGGCGGCCGGTGCAGCAGCCTCAGGCAGGGATATCCCCATTTCTTTCAGGCGCGCAGCGATTTGATCGGGCATTTTCCTCTCCGCTTTTATTGTCAATAGTTCTAAAATTATGCATCAAGGCTTGGAATCTGCTTTGTGACATTTTCGAGCCTCGATTTGGCCGAAAGCGTTCTTATAACATTGCAGGCGAGTCCAACAGGAGATTGTCAATGTTCCGATCGAGTCTTGCCGCACTTCTTCTGGCGAGCGTTTCGACGACCGTCCATGCGGCCGCGCCGGTAACGAGTGCGGCGATCGCGACTGGCCTCGTTGCTCACCGGGCGGTCTACGATCTGGAATTGAAGGATGCCTCCGAGCGTTCCGGCATTTCGGGCATGTCGGGCCGCATGGTTTATGAGTTCGACGGCAATTACTGCACGGGCTTCACCACTAACTTCCGTTTCGTTACCCAGATCGATACGGGCGATGCCGTCCGCGTCAGCGACCAGCAGACAAAGACCTTCGAGAACCTCAAGGACCGCCGGTTCACCTTCGACACCAAATCCTTCACCGACGACCAGCTCGACAAGGAGGTTAACGGTGCCGCGCAGGACCAGGCTGAAGGTGTCAAGGTTGCCTTGACCCAGCCGACCAGCAAGGAGTTGCAGCTGGCGGCAAGCCGGTTCCCAACGGAACATATGCTGGACGTGATCCAGAACGCCAAGGCTGGCAAGCGCCTGTTCGAGGCGCGCGTCTTTGACGGCTCGGACGATGGAGACAAGGCGTTGGTGACGACGACGGTGGTCGGAAAGCAGGTGGCGCCCGCAACCGACGAGGCCGATGCGGGCAACGCTGGCGCCTTCTCGAAGGCAGCCTTCTGGCCGGTCACGATCTCGTATTTCAACGAGAATACGAAGACGGACGCTTTGCCGGTCTACCGTATGTCGTTCAAGCTCTATGAAAATGGCATCACGCGTGATCTGACGATGGACTATGGCGATTTTGTTTTGAGCGGCAGGCTTGCGAAGCTCGAACTGCTCGACAGCAAATCGGCTGCCTGCAAATAACCGGAATGTAGCAAGTGCAACAAGCAGGACATCCCTACCTATACTCGCACTTCATGAACTTTGTCGCGGGCTGAAGGTTCGATTTCCCAGCTTGAACGGGCCTGCTCAGTCTGAAACAGGCGCCCTTTGAACAACCTCTAGAACGTCACGCGTCCGTGTGGCGCGTGAGCCCCATGTGACATCGAATTCTTGGCCCGGCGATCGCATCGCGGCGTTCGCTGCCTCCAAACTAGAGAATTCATAGAAGGCAGTGTGCTTCGAGGGATTGGTTCGGCTCCAAGCGCGCCACGCGTGGAGTGCCCCAAAAGCGCGTACTGCGTCTGGCATATGGCGATCATACCAATCGTCGAAAGGCGCTCGGTCCGCTTCGTTGGGAATATCTGCCTGCACTATTAAAAGCGCTAGAGTGGACATTTTCCGTCCCTTCTCAGATCGCGCATGACAGGGCGCTCGCCGCTAAGCATATAGGAGATCCGCACGGTTCGCGACAACGCTCTGTCGCATTGCCTCCGAACCTTCGACGAACGCTTGGACACGGCTTTGAGCAGCAATTTTTATGGCATCCGCTGTCTAGTTTCGCAAAGAACCGTCACGAATGCGCACGCCGACGATTGTCGCTAAGTAAACCCTCTCTATGCTAGTAATTCGAAAGGCGTGCTGATTTGGGCGCTAGAGTCGGATTGGAGTGAGAATCTTGACGATGCGGCATGGTGTTTTGAGTGGTGGACTCTATGGTATTTCAACGGGACTGGTTGCGCTGACGTTGTTCGTGAGCCCTCCGGCCCTCGCTGCAGATTGCGGCAGCACGCCGGCGGCAGGAGTTAATTGGAGTGAATGCACCAAGAGGAATCTCATGTTGCAAGGGAGCGACTTCCAGGGTGCCAACCTGGGAGATGCCGATCTCAGCCTGACCAATCTCAGCCACACCAACCTGACCGGAACGAATTTCGAGAAGGCAACACTGGTGCGGGCATGGCTTACGGGAGCGCAGGCCGGCAAGGCGAACTTCTCGAAAATCGAGGCCTATCGATCCGGCTTCGAGAACGTTTTCGCAGAAGGAGCGTCGTTCGCCGGCGCGGAACTCCAACGCTCCAATTTCAATGGTGCAAAGCTCAGTGGTGCGAATTTTGAAAAGGCCGAACTTGGCCGCGCAAGTTTTGACAGAGCCGTTCTAACGGGCGCACGGTTCTCGCTCGCCAATCTATCTCGCGCTGACCTCAGCGAGGCAACATTTGAAGGACCGGTGGCGTTCGATCGCGCCTTCATGTTTCTGACGCGGATCGAAGGGCTTGATTTGTCTGCCGCGACTGGTCTCGAGCAGGCTCAGGTCGATCTTGCCTGCGGGGATGCCAAGACCAAGTTGCCCGCCGGTCTCTCCGCGCCGACAAGCTGGCCCTGCGAGTCCGATTGACGCTTGGCGCGGTGGTGGACGCCAAGGGCCGCCGGCCCATCCTCTCCACCCCACGCTGGCTGCCGGCTCCGAATGTCGCTTTTTTCGCAGGAAGCCTTGATTTTCTGCGGAAGGGAGGGTAAGGCCACCCGCATTCCACACGTAAGGCATGGGATGGTCCGGGAGAAATCCGGATTGTTCCGCCCGGTGGCATCCTCGAAGAGGGTGCTGTTAGCCTTGCGGAGGTTCAACCGGAAAAGGATTACAAGGCATGGCATTGCCCGATTTTTCTATGCGCCAGCTCCTCGAAGCAGGCGTCCACTTCGGCCACCAGACGCACCGCTGGAACCCGAAGATGAAGCCGTACATTTTCGGCGATCGTAACAACATCCACATCATCGACTTGGCTCAGACCGTTCCGATGCTGTCGCGCGCCCTGCAGGTTGTCTCCGACACCGTTGCTCGTGGCGGCCGCGTTCTCTTCGTCGGCACCAAGCGCCAGGCTTCCGAGCTGATCGCTGACTCGGCCAAGCGTTCCGCTCAGTACTATGTCAACTCGCGTTGGCTCGGCGGTATGATGACCAACTGGAAGACGATCTCCAACTCGATCCAGCGCCTGCGCAAGCTCGACGAAATCCTGTCTTCGGAACAGTCCGGCTACAACAAGAAAGAGCGCCTGAACCTTGAGCGCGAGCGCGAAAAGCTCGACAAGGCTCTCGGTGGTATCAAGGATATGGGCGGCACGCCGGACCTGATGTTCATCATCGACACCAACAAGGAAAAGATCGCGATCGACGAAGCCAAGCGCCTCGGCATCCCGGTTGTCGCAATCATCGACTCGAACTGCGATCCTGATCTGATCGACTATCCGATCCCGGGCAACGACGACGCCTCGCGCGCCATCGCTCTCTACTGCGACCTGATCGCACGCGCTGCCATCGACGGTATCGCTCGCCAGCAGAGCTCGTCGGGCCGCGATCTCGGCGCATCGATCGAAGCTCCGGTTGAGCCGGCACTCGAAGGCGAAGCCGAAGCCTGATAAAAGAAGCAGTCGGGCTGGATGGCCCGTCATGCTTTCCAGAGATTGGGAAAAGGCCGCTCGCGACTTTCTAAAGTTCGGCGGCCTTGACCGTTTCAGGCGAGGGCGATCAGTCTCTCGCCATTTGAGTTTCGTATGAGGCGTCTTTCATCACGCTGTCATACATACAGGTACATTTCGTGCCTCAATCCGGTGTTGCACCGCCTTTGCGGGCCACCGTTTGAACCGACAAGAGGAAGCTTATGACCGAGATTACGGCTGCACTGGTGAAGGAACTGCGCGAGAAGTCCGGCGCAGGAATGATGGACTGCAAGAAGGCGCTGCTCGAAAACAACGGCGACATCGAAGCATCGATCGACTGGCTGCGCGCCAAGGGCATCTCCAAGGCCGACAAGAAGGCCGGCCGCGCTGCTGCTGAAGGCCTGATTGCCATTGCCGGCGCCGGTCACAAGGCTGTTGTCGTCGAGCTGAACTCGGAAACGGACTTCGTTGCCCGCAACGATGCCTTCCAGGATCTCGTTCGCGGCATCGCCAACGTTGCCCTGTCCACCGATGGCACGGTTGAAGCCATTGCTGCCGCGACATACCCGGCATCCGGCAAGCCGGTCGCCGACACCATCAAGGACGCGATCGCGACCATCGGCGAAAACATGACGCTCCGTCGCGCTGCCAAGCTCGAAGTCGAGCACGGCGTTGTTGCGACCTACATCCACAACGCTGCTGGCGACGGCATCGGCAAGCTCGGCGTGCTTGTCGCCCTGAAGTCGGAAGGTGACAAGGCCGTCCTGACCTCGATCGGCCGCCAGGTTGCCATGCACATCGCTGCGACCAACCCGCTCGCCATCCGCGCCGAAGAAGTCGACGCTGCCGTTGCCGAGCGCGAACGCAACGTCTTCATCGAGCAGGCCCGCGAATCCGGAAAGCCGGAAGCCATCATCGAAAAGATGGTCGAAGGCCGTATGCGCAAGTTCTTCGAAGAAGTTGCTCTGCTCTCGCAGGCTTTCGTCATCAACCCCGACCTGACGGTCGGCGCTGCTGTCAAGGAAGCAGAAAAGGAAGCCGGCGCCAAGATCGAAGTCGTCGGCATGGCACGCCTTCTCCTCGGCGAAGGCGTCGAGAAGGAAGAGAGCGACTTCGCTGCTGAGGTGGCCGCTGTCGCCAAGGGCTGATCGACCTATACATGTGAAAACCGAAGGGCATCGCGTGACAACGCGGTGCCCTTCGTGTATCCGGCACACAGCGGTAATATACGAGGAGCCACGATGTCGTCAGAGCCTGTCTACAAACGCGTTCTACTCAAGGCTTCCGGCGAAGCCCTCATGGGCAGCCAGGGATTTGGAATTGATGTAGCGGTCGCAGACCGCATTGCGGCTGACATAGCCGAAGCGCGGCAGATGGGTGTGGAAGTCGGCGTCGTCGTCGGCGGCGGCAACATCTTCCGCGGTGTCGCAGTTGCCTCCAAGGGTGGCGATCGCGTTACCGGCGACCACATGGGCATGCTCGCGACCGTCATCAACGCGCTGGCGCTGGCAACGTCGCTGCGCAAGCTGAACATCGACACTGTTGTGCTCTCGGCGATTGCGATGCCGGAGATCTGCGAGAGTTTCTCGCAGCGCGCAACGCTCTACCATCTGTCGCTCGGCCGCGTCGTGATCTTCGCAGGCGGCACCGGCAACCCGTTCTTCACGACGGACTCGGCAGCCGCGCTGCGCGCCGCCGAAATGGGAGCGGAAGCGATCTTCAAGGGAACGCAAGTCGATGGTATTTATTCGGCTGATCCGAAAAAGGATCCCGAGGCGACGCGCTTCGACCACCTGACGCACAAGGAAGTCCTCGACAAGGGACTGGCCGTCATGGACGTCGCGGCAGTGGCGCTTGCACGAGAGAATTCCATTCCGATCATCGTCTTCTCGATCCACGAGAAGGGTGGTTTTGCTGAAATCCTCAAAGGCGGTGGCCTCAAGACCATCGTCTCTGATAACTGATTGAGTGGGCGGCCTGCTTTGCCGCAGCTTCTACCAAGACGGGAGCAATAAAATGAGTGAAGGCATCGACATCAAGGAACTCAAGCGCCGCATGGATGGCGCTATTTCCGCGTTCAAGCACGATATCGCATCGCTGCGCACCGGCCGCGCCTCGGCCAACATTCTCGACCCTGTCATGGTCGAGGCCTATGGTTCGCGCGTGCCGCTGAACCAGGTGGCAAACGTGACCGTTCCAGAGCCGCGCATGCTTGGCATCTCCGTCTGGGACAAGTCGATGGTCAACGCCGTCGATCGCGCGATCCGCGAGGCCAACCTCGGCCTCAATCCGATCATCGATGGCCAGAACCTGCGTATCCCGCTGCCGGAGCTCAACGAGGAGCGCCGCAAATCGCTGGTGAAGGTCGCCCACGACTATGCCGAGAAGAGCAAGGTTGCGATTCGCCATGTACGTCGTGACGGCATGGACGGCCTTAAGAAAGCCGAAAAAGACGGTGCGATTGGCCAGGACGAAAGCCGGGCACAATCAGATCGTGTGCAGAAGATGACCGACGAGACGATTTCTGAGGTCGACCGCTTGCTTGGCGAGAAGGAAAAGGAAATCATGCAGGTTTAAGGCGCGCTGCGGCTGCGCCTTGGCTGCAAGAACCGGACGGGAAATGTCGGAACGAACATTTTTGACTGTGCCAGAACACGTTGCCATCATCATGGACGGCAACGGCCGATGGGCAAAGCAGCGCGGGCTTCCGCGGACGATGGGGCATCGAAAGGGCGTTGACGCCGTGCGCGAGGCCGTGCGCGCAGCGGGCGACGTCGGGATCAAATATCTCACGCTCTTCGCCTTCTCATCGGAAAACTGGCGGCGTCCGGAAACGGAGGTCTCGGATCTCCTCGGATTGCTGAAAGCCTTCATTCGTCGTGACTTGGCGGAACTGCATCGCCAGAACGTGCGCGTGAAAGTGATTGGCGACCGGCACAGCCTCAAGAGCGACATCCTCGATCTTCTCGTGGATGCGGAAGAGACCACAAAGACGAATACCGCGCTGACGCTCATCATCGCCTTCAACTATGGCTCGCGCGACGAGATCGCGCGTGCGATGGCGAGCCTTGCACGGGATGTAGAGGCAGGACGGCTGAAGGCGCAGGATATTTCTCCGGCGCTGATCGATGCGCGGCTCGACACGGCCGGGATCCCGGATCCGGACCTGATCATCCGCACAAGTGGTGAAGAACGCCTTTCCAACTTCCTGCTCTGGCAGGCGGCCTACTCCGAGTTCATTTTCGTGCCCGAGTATTGGCCCGATTTCAGCCGGGAGATCTTCTACTCGGCGTTGGAAACCTTCGCGTCGCGCGACCGTCGCTTTGGCGGACTGGTGGCACAGACGGCTGCGGCAGTGGGCACCTGATGCAGCAGGAGCTGAAGCTACGCATTATTTCGGGCGTAATCCTTGCCGTTATCGTTCTGCTCGCCACCTGGTACGGCGGCGTTGCCTTCAGCCTGCTGTCGGCAGCGATCGGACTGCTGATCTACTATGAATGGTCGACCATTACGAAGCTTGCCACGGAACAGCCGGTCGCCAATGCGATCGGTTGGATAGGGCAGGCGGCAATCGCGGTGGCCGTCGTTGCGGGGACGCTTGGATATTCCCTGCTGCTACTGGTGCTGTTCTTCCTGATTGCTGTCGGCTTCGTGCTTGTGTCCGGCGTATCGCGCTGGTTTCCCACGGGGATCGTGTACGCCGGTCTTACGGGAATTGCCCTTTCGAGCATCCGCGGCTCCGATAGCGTCGGCCTTTTCGCGATGCTCTTTGTATTCGCAGTCGTGTGGTCGACCGACATTCTTGCTTATTTCGTCGGGCGCGCCATCGGTGGCCCGAAGCTGGCGCCGAAGATATCTCCCGGAAAGACATGGTCCGGCGCTATTGGCGGCGCCGTTTCCGCTGTGATCGCCGGTAGCCTGGTTGCCTATTTTGCCTTTCCGCAGAGCCTCGTGCTCGCGGCTCCGGTTGCGTTCATCCTATCGGTATGCAGTCAGAGCGGCGATCTCTTCGAATCCTTCATCAAGCGTCGCTTCGGCGTCAAGGATTCGAGCCACCTGATTCCAGGGCATGGCGGCGTCATGGACCGTGTCGACGGGCTCATTTTCGCCTGCTTTGCGGCGTTCTTGCTAGCTGGGCTTTTTTCGCTGATAAAGGGCGGCGAAATAACGTCGCTCGGTGCAGCCCTGTTCGGCGTATAATGTCTGCAAAGGCTGGCGGAAAAATCAGATGCTTGGCTTGACCGGTATATTGGCATTCCTGACGGGCTATATCGTGCCCTTTGTCCTCGTGCTGTCATTGCTCGTTTTCGTGCATGAAATGGGCCACTATCTGGTGGGGCGATGGAGCGGCATCCGCATATTGGCGTTCTCGATCGGCTTTGGTCCGGAATTGCTCGGCTTCACCGACAAGCATGGAACGCGTTGGAAGCTCTCACTGATACCTCTGGGCGGCTATGTCCGCTTCTTCGGCGACGAGGATGTATCGAGCAAGCCCGATGACGACAAGCTCGCGTCAATGTCGGAAGAGGATCGTGCGCGGTCCTTCGCCGGTGCGAAGCTGTGGAAGCGTGCCGCAACGGTTGCTGCCGGCCCGATAGCGAATTTCATCCTGGCGATTGCGATTTTTGCGGTTCTCTTCTCGATCTACGGTCGATCGGTTGCTGATCCTGTGGTTGCCGAAGTCAAGCCGGGCAGCGTTGCAGCCGAAGCGGGCGTCGTGCCTGGCGACCTTCTGATCGCCATCGATGGCACGAGGGTCGAGACTTTTGACGACGTCCGGCGCTACGTCAGCATTCGGCCCGAGCAGCAAATTGTCGTAACGATCGAGCGCAACGGCCAGAAGCTGGATGTGCCGATGGTGCCGGCGCGAACCGATATGACCGACCAGTTCGGCAACAAGATCGAAATCGGCCTGATCGGCATCGTCACCAACCAGGAGGTCGGCCACTTCCGGGTACAGACCTACTCGCCGCTGGAGGCGGTCAAGGAAGGCGCGATCCAGACCTGGCACATCGTAACTGGCACCTTCAAGTATATTGGCAACCTGATCTCCGGCTATATGAAGCCAGACCAGCTTGGCGGACCGATCCGCGTGGCTCAGGCTTCCGGTCAGATGGCGACGTTGGGCGTTGCAGCTTTGCTTCAGCTTGCCGCTGTCTTGTCTGTTTCCATCGGATTACTGAATTTGATGCCGGTTCCGGTACTTGATGGCGGACATTTGATGTTCTATGCGATTGAAGCGGTGAGGGGAAAACCGTTGGGTTCGTCTGCGCAGGACATTGCGTTTCGCATTGGCTTGGCGATGGTTTTGAGCTTGATGGTTTTTGCCACCTGGAACGATATAAGTGCTTTGATTGGTTGATTGCTCGACGAGGGAAATTACCATTTATTTACGATGTTTCAAAGCTGTAGTGGCGAATGCGTCACGCTTTGAAATGAAGTAAACAGAAATTAACTTGCTCCCTTGCTTGTAAGACAAAAGCGGGTAAAACGACACACGTGACCGGAATCGGGGGACGCCTGGGGCCGGGGACGAGAAAAAAGGTAATGGGTGAAATGAAGGCTGGTTCAAGATTTTTGAACGCAGTATCGGCGGTTGCGCTGTCTGCAGGTATTGTTGCTTCGGGAGCAGGTGCAGCGGTTTTCGTCTCCGCTACGACGGCAGAAGCTGCAGTGATTCAGCGCATCGATGTGCGCGGCGCCAGCCGTGTCGGCGCTGAGGCCGTTCGCTCGAACCTCACAATCCAGCCTGGCCAAAGCTTTTCCAACACCGACATCGATGACTCTGTGAAGCAGCTTTACGACACGGGCTATTTCTCCGACGTCAAGATTTCCGTTTCCGGCGGCACGCTGGTCGTGACGGTCCAGGAAGCGCAGCTCATCAACCAGGTCGTCTTCAACGGCAACCGGAAGATCAAGGACGACAAGCTTGCTGCGATCGTGAAGACGCACGCGGCCGGACCTTTTAACGACGCGCAGATCCAGGCGGACATTCAGTCGATCAAGGACGCGTATGCGGCAACCGGT
The DNA here is from genome assembly GCF_056398905.1 of Rhizobium sp. 01T417. Lineage (NCBI taxonomy): Bacteria > Pseudomonadati > Pseudomonadota > Alphaproteobacteria > Hyphomicrobiales > Rhizobiaceae > Rhizobium > Rhizobium sp. 01T417. The sequence continues at coordinate 12,533 of NZ_JBFTQH010000064.1, forward strand.
CGCAGCGAGGTCCAGGTGACCACGCAGGTCGTGCCGCTCGGCGAAGGTCGCGTCAATCTGGCATTCGTCATTGACGAAGGTGATCGCACCAAGATCGGCGCCATCAATTTCGTTGGCAACAATGCCTATAGCTCCGGCCGTCTCGCTTCCGTCATCAACACGAAGCGCTCCAACTTCCTGTCGTTCCTGACACGCAAGGACGTCTACAGCGAAGACAAGCTTCGCGCTGACGAAGAGGCGCTGCGTCAGTTCTATTACAATCGCGGCTTTGCCGACTTCCGTATCATCTCGTCGGACGCGACCTTCGACGAGGCGACCAACAAGTACACGTTGACCTTCAATATCGAAGAAGGTCCGCGCTACAATTTCGGCGCCGTAACCGTGCAATCGACGGTTCCCGGAGTTGATGCCACGCAGTTGCAGGGGCTCGTCCGCACTCGCGAGGGCCAGGTCTACAGCGCCAAGGAAGTCCAGAAGTCGATGGAAGCGATCTCTGACCAGGTCGCCTCCGCTGGATATCCTTTTGCGCGCGTAACGCCGCGCGGCAATCGTGACCTGGCGAACAACACGATCGGCGTCGAATACCTCGTTGACCAGGGCGAGCGCGCCTATGTCGAGCGTATCGAAATCCGCGGCAACAGCCGCACGCGCGACTTTGTCATTCGTCGCGAGTTCGACATGAGCGAAGGCGACGCCTTCAATCAGCAGATGATCACGAGGGCAAAGCGCCGTCTCGAAGCTCTCGGCTACTTCTCGTCGGTCAACATCTCGACGCAGCCGGGCAGCTCTCCGGACCGCGTTGTCGTTGTGGTTGATGTGCAGGACCAGTCGACGGGTTCGTTCGGTATCGGCGCGGGCTATGCGGCCGGCGGCGACGGCCTGCTGCTTGAAGCCTCGGTCGAGGAAAAGAACTTCCTGGGTCGCGGTCAGTATATCAAGATCAGCGCTGGTGGTGGTCAGGAAGGTTCTCGTACCTATGGCCTGAACTTCACTGAGCCTTACTTCCTCGGTTACCGTTTGGCTGTCGGTTTCGACCTCAATCACAGCGAGACGTCGAGCAACGATAACTACGACTACGAAGAAAACAGCGGTGTTCTTCGTGCCACGGCGCCGATCACGGAAGATCTGGCGACGACGTTCCGCTACAACTACAAGCAGATGAAGTACGATCCCTCGGGTTCGCTGAGCGATCTGTCTGCGCCGTATCAGAACCTTGTTGAGAATAGCCCATGGGTAAAGTCGTCTGTTTCGCAGACGCTGACCTACAACACGCTTGACGACATGACGCTGCCGCGCGAAGGCATCTACGCAAGCGTTACGCAGGAAATTGCTGGTATCGGCGGTGACTCGCAGTTCTATAAGATCTACGGCAAGGCGCGGTATTTCCATCTGCTGGCCGATGATGCTGACATTATCGGCTCGGTTACGGGTTCGGCGGGTTATGTCGTAGGCTTTGACAAGAGCCTGAACGTCTTTGACCAGTTCACGCTGACCAACGGCGATATCAGAGGCTTCGAAAACAAGGGCATCGGCCCGCGCATTGCCGGGGCGAACGACGATCCGCTCGGCGGTACGACCTATTTCACGGTCTCGGCTGAAGCGACGTTCCCGCTCCCGTTGGTTCCGCGCGACTTTGGCCTGCGTGGCGCCTTGTTCGCCGACGCTGGCACGCTGTTCGGCAATGATGTCGACCCGCTCGGTGATACTGTGAACGGCGAAGATGCGTCACTCCGTGCGTCCGTCGGCGTTGGTCTTATGTGGGCGTCGCCATTCGGTACGCTGCGCGTCGACTACGCTATTCCGGTCGCCAAGGAAGACTTTGACAAGACGCAGCACTTCAAGTTTGGCATAAACAACCAATTCTGATATCGGCAGTCCGGAACCGTAAAACCGAATTCCGTTCTGGAGATTTGCCGATGGAGCAAAATAGCTTTTTTCTGCCCCATGATGGCGTGAAACTCTCGGAGTTGGCGCAGTATCTTGGGGCAGAGCTTGCTGACCCCAAAAATGCAGATGTCGTGATCCGTTCCGTTTCCCCCGTAAGTCGGGCGAAGGCGGGCGATCTCTGTTACATCATCTCGAAGCGGAGCAAGGACGAGCTTGCGACGTGCGAAGCATCTGCAGTGCTTTGCAGCGCGGGGCTGCGCTCGCTGGTGCCGGATCATCTGCCTGTTCTGATTTCGAAGAATGCCCATGCGGCCTTTGCGATGGCGGGAGGTTTCCTCTACCCGAAGGCGCTGCGCCCAGAAGCCCTTTTTTCCGAAGCCCCTGGTATTTCGGATCGCGCGGTTGTTGATCCTACGGCCCGTCTCGAAGGGAAGGTTTCGATCGAGCCGATGGCGGTGGTCGGTGCGCACGCTGAAATCGGCGAGGGTACACATATTGGCGCCGGCGCTATCATTGGGCCCAACGTCAAGATCGGCCGCAATTGCACGATCGCGGCTGGCGCAAGCGTGCTCTGCGCCCTCATTGGCAACAGCGTCATCATTCACAATGGTGCACGGATCGGCCAGGATGGTTTCGGCTACGCTCCGGGTCCACGCGGGATGATCAAGATCGTTCAGATCGGCCGGGTGATCATCCAGGATCATGTCGAGATTGGCGCGAATACAACGATTGATCGTGGTACGATGGATGATACGGTCGTCGGCGAGGGCACGAAGATCGACAATCAGGTCCAGATCGGCCACAACGTCCGCATCGGGCGTCACTGTGCCATCGTTTCGCAGGTCGGCATTGCCGGCAGTACGGTGCTTGGCGAYGGCGTGCAGATCGGCGGTCAGGCAGGACTGAACGGACATATCAAGATTGGCGACGGGGTGCAGATCGCTGCAAAGAGCGGCGTGATCGGAGACATCCCCGCTGGTGAGCGCTACGGCGGTGTGCCGGCCCGCCCCATCAACGATTTTCTACGGGAGACGGCCGCGATTTTGGCGCGATCAACCGGCGGCAAGAAAACGGGAGAAAAGAATGACTGAGGAAGCAAAGACTTCGCTCTCTTCGGCAGATATCATCGAGATCATGAAGCTGCTGCCACACCGGTATCCGTTCTTGCTCGTAGACCGGATTATCGAGATCGATGGCGACGAATCCGCGGTCGGTATCAAGAACGTGACTGCAAACGAACCGCATTTCACCGGTCACTTTCCGGAATCGCCAATTATGCCGGGAGTTCTGCTCATCGAGGGGATGGCGCAGACGGCCGGCGCGATCTGCGCCAAGAAGCAGGGCGAAACCGGCAATCTCGTCTACTTCATGACGATCGATAACGCGCGTTTCCGCAAGCCGGTCGTTCCCGGCGATCGCGTCGAATACCACGTGAAGAAACAGAAACAGCGCGGTAATATCTGGAAGTTCCATTGCGATGCTAAGGTTGATGGAGCGCTCGTCGCCGAAGCCGACATCGGGGCGATGATCGTTCGCAAGGATCAGGCATGAGCACGATAGCAGCCAGCGCCAGCATTCACGCCATGGCGGTCGTCGAAGATGGCGCCGTGATTGGCGAGAACGTGAAGATCGGCCCTTTCTGCCATGTCGGGCCGAAGGTCGTGCTGGGTGATAACGTGGAGTTGCTGGCGCATTCAGTCGTATCCGGCAGGACGACGCTTGGTAAGGGGTGCCGCGTTTTCCCGATGGCCGTGATCGGCGGCGATCCGCAGAGCGTCCATCACGGCGGCGAAGAAACGACCTTGACGGTCGGCGACAACTGCACGTTCCGCGAGGGCGTCACGGTGAACACGGGTACTGCCGATTTTGGTGGCCAGACGATTGTTGGCGACAACAACCTTTTCCTGGCGAATTCGCATATCGCCCATGACTGCCGGGTAGGAAACAACGTCATCATGTCCAACAACGTGATGCTCGCCGGCCATGTGACGATTGAGGACCGTGTCATTCTTGGTGGTGGCTGTGCCGTGCACCAATTCACACGTGTCGGTCGCCAGGCGTTCGTCGGCGGTCTCTCTGCGGTCAGCTATGACGTCATTCCCTATGGCATGCTGAACGGCAATCCGGGCCTTCTGAGTGGACTGAACGTCGTTGGCATGACCCGCGCCGGTGTTGACCGGGCGACGATTCATGCCGTGCGGCGCGCCTACAAGGCGATCTTCGAAGGCGCCGGTTCGATCCGTGCCAACGCCGCCGCGATCCGGGATGAACACGCCGATTGCGAGCAGGTCCTTCAGATCCTCGACTTCATCGCAGCCGATAGCGATCGCGCTCTTTCCTCTCCGACCAGGGGACAGAAAGGGTGATGCTTGGCTCTCGCGGGTGACATGGCAAAAGGCCGCTTGGCCATCATCGCAGGTAGCGGGCTTCTGCCGTCCTATGTCGCCACCGCGGCGCGGCAAGCAGGTGAAAATCCCTTTATTATCGCTCTGAAGGACGAGGCCGATCGCTCTTGGGAAGGCTTTGACCATGCGGTTATCGGGGTCGGAGATTTTGCCGCTCTCAGTCGGATATTCGAAGGCAACGGCATCGACCGCGTCGTGATGTCTGGTGGTGTACGCCGGCGTCCGGAATGGCGCGAAGTGCGGCCGACGCTGAGGACCCTCGTGAAATTACCGTCGACAATCCGGACGCTGCTCGCTGGTGGCGACGATACCGTGTTGCGGATGGTCATCACGCTGATCGAAGAGAATGGGCGCCGGGTCGTCGGCGCGCACGAGATCGCACCGGATCTGCTGGCATCGGTCGGTCCGCTGGGCGCTGTGCGACCAAGCCTCGATAATGCGAAGGACATCGCGCGAGCCGCAGAAGCAGCGGATGCGCTCGGCAGGCTGGACGTCGGTCAAGGGTCGGTGTCGGTCGGCGGTCGCATTGTCGCGCTCGAAGGCGTGGAAGGCACGGACAGCATGCTGGAGCGTGTCGCCGAGCTGCGGTCGGCGGGGCGAATTTCTCAGCGCCGCAGCGGCGTGCTGGTGAAACTGTGCAAACCGCAGCAGGATATCCGCGCGGACCTGCCATCGATCGGCATTTCGACGATCGAGAACCTGCAGAGAGCAGGACTTGCCGGAGTGGCTGTGGAGGCGGGCCGCTCGCTCATCCTGGAGCGCGACGCCGTCATCAAGGCTGCCGATGAAGCCGGTATCTTTGTATGCGGACTGGATCGGGGATTGCCATCCTGGGGGCTGGCGTGAGCGAAGCTTCACTGAGAGTTGCCATTGTTGTTGGAGAGGTTTCGGGCGACCTCCTGGGTGCCGACCTGATCGCCGCTCTGAAACGAAAGTTTCCTGGCGACGTGGAACTCATCGGCGTTGGCGGCGAGGGGCTGGAGGCGCAGGGTCTGCGCTCGCTTTTCGATTTCGCCGACCTTCAGGTCATGGGCATCACCCAGGTGCTTTCGAAGCTGCCGCGGCTCGTTCGGCGTATCGGTGAGACGGCGTCGGCCATCATCGCCGCAAAGCCTGATGTGCTTATTATCGTCGACAGTCCTGACTTCACGCACAGGGTCGCAAAGCGTGTTCGCACGGTGCTGCCCAGCTTGCCTGTCGTCAACTACGTTTGCCCCAGCGTATGGGCGTGGAAGGAATACCGGGCGCAGCGCATGCTCGCCTATGTCGACCATGTGCTCGCTGTGTTGCCATTCGAACCGGACGTGATGCGCAAGCTGGGCGGGCCGCCGACAACTTATGTCGGCCACCGCTTGACAGCCGATCCCAACCTGTTGGATGCACGACGCCAGCGCGCGCAGACGAAGCCGCGAAACCAGGCCGACCGCAAGACAGTCATGCTTCTGCCGGGTTCGCGCTCGTCGGAGATCGCCAAGCTGCTGCCACACTTTGGCGATGCCATTAGCGAGTTGGTAGCGCGCAACGGCGAGATGCGTATTATTTTGCCGACGATGCCACGCCGCGAAGCCATGATCCGTGAGCTCGTCAAGGATTGGACGGCCAAGCCGGAGATCGTGACGGGAGCCGAGGCGAAGTGGCGAGCGTTCACGGAGGCCGATGCCGCCATGGCTGCCTCCGGCACTGTCGTGCTTGAGCTGGCTTTGACGGGCGTTCCCTGTGTTTCGGCGTACAAGACGGACTGGATCATCAGGCTCATGACCAGCAAGATCAAAACGTGGAGTGCTGCGCTTCCGAACTTGATCGCCGATTACGCTGTTGTGCCCGAGTATATCAACGACGTGGTCCGAGGCGGCAGCTTCGCTCGCTGGATGGAGAAGCTTTCAGCGGATAGCCTGCCACGGCAGGCAATGATGCAGGGCTTCGACGTTCTCTGGCAGAGAATGCAGACCGAGAAGCCGCCGGGAGAACATGCGGCAGAGATTGTTCTCGACGTTCTCCAAAAGAAAAAGCAACGGTGTTAGGCGTCAATCACCGTTGCTCGATAGTCTCTCATTTTGGCATTGAGGATTATGATCATCCTTCGCATGACCGCGACGAGAGCGACCTTTCCGGGCTTTCCTTTCGCTTTCAGTCGTTCGAAGAC
>NZ_JBFTQH010000065.1:0-18458 GCF_056398905.1 Rhizobium sp. 01T417
CCTTGTCCACCTCATCCAGCAACACATTGGCCAGAAGTGGCGACAGCGGCCCACCCTGCGGCGTGCCTCGGGTCCGCTTGAGGACCACACCCCCATCAACAATGTCGGCGTTCAGATAGGCCCGTACCAAGCGGATCACGCCGGGATCGCGGATTTTCTTGCGCAGACGGTCAATCAGGATGTCATGGTCAACCCGGTCGAAGAATTTCTCCAGGTCAACGTCCACGACAACCCGCCGTCCGGACTGCACGAACGATTGCGCCGCCAGGACGGCATCGTGTGCACTCCTTCCGGGACGGAAGCCGTAGCTGTGCTGACTAAAAGTCGGATCAAGAATAGACTGGAGGACTTGCAGGAGCGCCTGTTGGATCAGACGGTCCAGCACCGTGGGGATGCCAAGCTCGCGCTCGCCGCCCCCTGGCTTCGGGATCATCACATATCCGGTTCTTGTCCATCGGCCCGCAGGTTCGATCCACGCTTCCTCCCCACGGTTGGTCACCCTTCCGCAGTTGCGCTTCACTTCGCTCGCTGTGACCAGCTTACGGTGGGACTTCCACCCACAAGAATGCGCCCATGCTGGGCGCACAACAAAAAGAGCCGTCGCCTAGGTCAGGCGACGGGCTTTCGTTCAATCCCTACGGAAAATCTTAGACGCCGCTCTGGCCGTCGGAGCCGATATAGGCGATGCGCAGCATGTTGGTGGCACCAGGTGTCCCGAGCGGCACGCCGGCCGAGATAATGATGCGGTCGCCCGGCTTGCCGAAGCCTTCATCGGCTACTATGCGGCAGGCACGGTTGACCATGTCGTCAAGGTCGGTCGCGTCATGCGTGACGACGCAGTGCAGGCCCCACACGATGGCAAGGCGGCGAGCCGTCTGGATGACAGGCGACAGCGCCAGGATCGGCACCTGCGGGCGCTCGCGCGAGGCGCGCAAGCCGGTTGTGCCTGACGAGGTATAACAGACGATGGCCGACAGGCGCAGCGTCTCGGCGATCTGCCGGGCCGCGAGCGAAATCGCGTCGGCGCCGGTTGCCTCCGGCTGCGCACGCTGCGCGTAGATAATACCAGGATAGTGCGGCTCGCGCTCGATGGCGCTGGCGATCGAGGCCATCGTCGAGACCGCTTCGACCGGGTAGTCACCCGAAGCGGATTCCGCCGATAGCATCACCGCATCGGCGCCTTCGAAGACGGCCGTGGCGACGTCGGACACCTCGGCGCGGGTCGGAACCGGCGCGGAGATCATCGATTCCAGCATCTGCGTCGCGACGACGACCGGCTTGCCCGAACGGCGGCAGGCGCGGATCAATTGCTTCTGGATGCCCGGCACGGATTCGAGCGGCATTTCGACGCCGAGGTCACCACGGGCGACCATGAGCGCGTCGGACAGCTCGATGATTTCCTCGATGCGCTCGATCGCCTGCGGCTTTTCGATCTTCGACATGATGCCGACACGGCCGCGCGCGATCTTGCGCACTTCAGCCAGATCTTCCGGGCGCTGCACGAAGGAGAGCGCGACCCAGTCGACATCGTCGGTTTCGAGAACAGCTGCGAGGTCGGTGCGGTCCTTGTCGGTCAGAACCCCGACGGTGAGCAGCGTGTCGGGAAGGCTGACGCCCTTGCGGTCGGAAATCTTCGTGCCGGAAATGACCGTCGTGACGATGCTCTTGCCGTCGCACTTTTCAGCGCGCAGGGCGAGCTTGCCGTCGTCGATCAGCAGGCGGTGACCGGGCTGCACCGATTCCAGAATTTCCGGATGCGGCAGGAACACGCGGGTGGCGTCGCCGGGAATGTCCTTGTTGTCGAGCGTGAAGGTGTCGCCCGGCTTCAGGTCGACCTTGCCTTCGGCGAACTTGCCGACGCGCAGCTTCGGGCCCTGCAGGTCGGCAAGGATGCCGATCGGACGGCCGGAGCGCGCTTCGACGGCGCGGATACGCTTGATCAGCGTGCGCATCACGTCATGGCTGGCGTGGCTCATGTTGATGCGAAAGACGTCGGCACCGGCCTGGTGCAGCTTCTCGATCATCGATTCCTCGGACGAGGCGGGTCCGAGCGTGGCGAGGATTTTAACTTTGCGGTTGCGCTTCATTGATTCGGGCTTTCTTGGGTGCCTGGGGTATCGGAAAGTTGAACCATCCAGCTGCCCTGGCGGCCCGTGTCATATTCCTTGAACCCCATCTTTTGATAGCCACGGGCGTAGCAATCATTGACTCCCGTGATCTTGAACTCGTTTTCCGCCACGCACATCTGCACGTCACCCGTCCATCGGCCTCCCCGGGCAGCGTCTTCGGCGTAGAGATAATAGTATCGGGACTGCAACTCCCCCTCGATCAGCGTCGCACAGGTCGTCGCCGGCACTTGCCACCAGCCTTCCGTCATCCAGCCATCCTTGGCTCGATATCCGATCGCCACGCCCACCAGATTCTGCGTTCCGTTGCACACACGGAAATCCGCGCGGGCCACATCGGCAATGAAGAACGGCGAGAACGCCGCAAGGACAAAAAGGGCAAAACGGGCAAGCGGCCCGGAACGCGTAAGGAAACTTGGCGCGGTCTGGATCAACACGACTTCCAATTGGCTCCCGGTTATTCGATGTTTGTGCTTTCTTGCGCTGCCTCCCGGCGAATGTCAACGCAATGCTAATCGATTATATCCTAGATGACCGACCGTACTTCGGCCGGGCCGCAGCCTTTGCTTGCCAAGCGCGCTTGAACCCATCGGTGACGCGTGCGATCAAAGACGGCCCCGTAAACTGCGATCGACATTTCATCCATGAGCACTTTCAAATCATTTGAACTACTGGCCGGCGATCATGACAAAGGCATGGTGCTGCTCGGCGATCACGCGATGAATCGACTGCCGGAGCGCTATGGACGACTTGGCTTGCCGGACAATGCCTTCGAGCGCCACATCGCCTATGACATCGGCATCGAGGGACTTGTCAGGAACCTGTCGACGAGGCTCCGAGTGCCCGCCGTCCTGGGCGGCTTTTCGCGGTTGCTGATCGACCCGAACCGGGGCGAAGACGACCCCACGCTGATCATGAAGATATCGGACGGCGCGATCGTGCCGGGCAACCATCCGATCACCGTGGAGGAGTGGAATTACCGGATCGAAACGTTCCACCGGCCCTATCACAATGCCGTCAGCGAAACGATCGACAGAGTCGCCAACAAGACCGGGAGTGCGCCGCTCGTTCTCTCGCTTCATTCCTACACGCCGGTCTGGAAACACTTTCCCCGCCCCTGGCACGCAGCCGTTCTGTGGGATACCGACAAGCGCGCAGTCGCCCCCTTGCTTGATTTGTTGCGCAGCGATCCCGATCTCGTGGTCGGTGACAACGAGCCTTACGACGGCGCGCTGAAGGGCGATACAATGTATCGACATTGCATGCTGACCGGCATTCCGCACGCGCTGCTCGAGGTACGCCAGGATCTGATCGGCGACGAGCCGGGTATTGCCGCGTGGGCGGACCGTCTCGCACCGATCTTCGAGACCATGAATGCCGATCCGGCACTGCACGAGTACAACGTGCATGTGTCGCGCACCGGTCCGTACGAATAAAGGAGACCGAGATGGCCGCCCTGACGAGACAACAACAGACCGAATTCGAGGCTGCGGCTTTTCGTCGCCTCGTGGAGCACCTGCGCGAGCGCAGCGATGTCCAGAACATCGATTTGATGAACCTTGCGGGCTTCTGCCGCAACTGCCTGTCCAACTGGTACCGCGAAGCAGCCGAGACGGACGGAGTTCCGCTCTCCAAAGACGAATCGCGCGAAATCGTCTACGGCATGCCGTATGACGATTGGAAGAACCTCCACCAGAACGACGCCTCGGCGGAGCAAAAAGCAGCGTTTGAGCTGAACAAGCCGCACAAATAATTCCTGTGCGGCTCGAATCGGCTTGACCCCGGACACGCTTCGCGGCAGTCAACGCCATACGAATTTTCCCACCCCCAATCAGGAGAACACGATGTCTGATGCTCATGGCGTCGCCCGCGATCAGCTTCGCGCCTTTGTGGAGCGCATTGAACGCCTGGAAGAAGAAAAGAAGACCATCGCCGACGACATCAAGGACGTCTACGGCGAAGCCAAGGGCATGGGCTTCGATACCAAGATCCTCAAGAAGGTCGTTGCGCTGCGCAAAAAGGACGAGCAGGAACGTATGGAAGAGGACGCAATCCTCGACACCTATCTGCATGCACTCGGCATGATCGAAGCTCCGCCGGAAGGCTGATCGTTTCGCGCCTTACCTTCAAAGCCGCCGACATTCTCGGCGGCTATTTTGTTTGCGATTGGGTCGGGCAGAACTTATCTGCCGGCTTCCTTGGCCGCCTTCTCGATCACGTCAGCAACCTTTTTCGGCTGCGAGGCGAAGACCGCGTGACTGGACTTGATCTCGGTGACCACGCTGCCGGCACGCTTTGCCATGGTCCGCTCCAGTTCGGGGTTGATGGAGCGATCCTCGGTCGCCACGATGGACCAGCTCTTTTTCGTCCGCCAGGCAGGTTCCCCGACTTTGGTGCCAAAGACCTCTTTCGCAGCAAAGACCTGTGACTGCGCCACGAAGGCTGCTTCGGCCTTAGGCAGGTCGGCGGCAAAATCGGCGTGAAAGACGCTTGGATCGAGATAGAGATACTTGCCGTCCTTGGTTTCCTTGATGCCCTTTCCGGCCGGAGGCTTTGAGCCCGCAAGAGTAGCTACACTTTCGCCCTTGTCAGGCTGGAAGGCCGCCACATAGACAAGTCCCTCGACATGCGGGTTCCGGCCGGCTTCCGTAATGACCATGCCGCCATAGCTATGCCCGACCAGTAGCGTCGGCCCATCCTGCAGGTCCAGCACGCGGTTCGCCGCAGCGACGTCGTCGGCGAGCGAGGTCAAAGGTTCCTGTACGACCGTAACGTGAAAGCCGCGCCGCTCCAGGATTTCGGTGGCCTGGCGCCAGCCGGATCCGTCGGCGAAGGCGCCGTGAACAATGACGATATTCTTGATGTCAGCGGCCTGGGACGCAAAGGCGATGACGCTGGTGGCGAGTGCCAGTGCGAAGGTGGAAACGATACGGCGGTTCATGCGGTCGCTCCTTTAATCTATGGGATGCCGGGCTTGAAATGGTCGGGAGGCGCGGCTGAGGTTGAAAACGTGGGTAATCTGGTCTGCGCGACGTATCGCTGATATGTCAGGCTCCATCGTGATATGTAACGCAGTGTAGGAAGCTCAACCCTGTGCAAATTTGCGTGGGAACGCTGCGCCCGCCGCCCTCGCCAATGCTCATAGAATAAGCATTGAAACAAATTGCTTGATTTTGAGGCGTCGTTCGCGCATTCAATGCCGCACAAGGGACTTCGACCTTGGCCTCAGAGATCATAGGGCAAGACAACCGCAGCATGGCACCTTTCGCGATATCAATGCCGACGCTATCTCATCTGACGCAAATCCCTGACGACCGGCGGTAGACCCCGTGGCCAACCGCTCTTCCAAGCCTGGTGACCTCAACGTGCTCGTCATCGACGAGAACAGCATCCGCGCGTCGATCATCGATGTTGGCCTGCGGGAGGCAGGCTACGACAACGTCACGATCATCGACGACATGAACGGCCTCGCGAGGCGTATCACGGAGATCAACCCCGACGTCATCGTCATCGACCTCGAGAACCCGAACCGCGACATGCTGGAAAGCATCTTCCAGATTTCCCGCGCGGTTAAGCGCCCCATTGCAATGTTCGTTGACAAGTCGGACGAGGCCTCCATCGAGGCCGCCGTCGAGGCCGGCGTCTCCGCCTATATCGTCGACGGTCTGAAGCAGGAGCGTGTCCGCCCGATCCTCAAGATGGCGATCAGCCGTTTCAATGCCTTCTCGCGCCTGAACCGCGAGTTGGAGGAAACGCGCGGCGAACTGGAAAACCGCAAGCTGATCGACCGCGCGAAGGGATTGCTGATGCGATCCCGTGGACTGAGCGAAGATGAGGCCTATGCGCTCATGCGGCGAACGGCCATGAACCAGAATAGAAAAATCGTCGAGATTGCCCAAAGCCTGATCACGGCTGCGAGCCTTCTGGATCCGGGAACCTACCCATGACGAGCACACATCAGATCACCGCCGGCTTTCTGCCGCTTCTCGACAGCGCAATTCTGGTCGCCGCCAAGGAGAAGGGCTTTGCAGCGGAACAGGACATCGAGCTGAGGCTCGTGCGTGAACGCTCATGGGCGACGATTCGCGACCGGCTTGCGGTCAGCCATTTCGACGTGGCGCATATTCTCGGCCCCATGCCGATCGCCTGCAATCTCGGACTGACCGCGCCGGCGCCGCGTATGATCGTGCCGATGGCGCTTGGACTTGGCGGCAATGCCGTGACTGTCTCCGCCGACGTCTGGAGCGAGATGGCCGCATGCGGTGCCTCGCCCGATCTCGACGCCGACGCGAGCGGCCTTGCCCTGCGGCGCGTCATTGATAACAGGAAGGGCGAGCGTCTGCGCTTCGGCGTCGTCCACCCCTATTCAGGTCACAACTACGAGCTGCGCTACTGGCTCTCCGCAAGCGGCATCGATCCCGACAAGGATGTGGAGATCGGCGTCCTGCCTCCGCCCGATATGGCGGACGCGCTGACATCAGGCCTCATCGACGGCTACTGCGCCGGCGAGCCATGGAACACACTCGGCGTGCTTCATAACCGCGCGCATCTGGCGACGGTGAAGGCCGCCATCTGGAAATCGAGCCCTGAAAAGGTGCTTGGCGTCAACAACCGCTGGGCCGACGGGCATCCGGAAGCGCTCGCGGCCCTCCTGCGGGCGCTTTACACGGCCTCCCGCTGGTGCGCCGACATCCGCAATCACGAGGAGCTTGCCAAGCTGCTCGCGAAGCCCGCCTATGTCGATCGGCCTTTGGAAAGTCTGTTACCCGCATTGACCGGTCTGCTGCACATTGGCGGGAAGGAGACGCTGAGCATCAAGGACTTCTTTGTCCCCAATGCCAAGGCAGCGACGTTCCCTTGGAAGAGCCACGCCTTGTGGTTCTACACGCAGATGGTTCGCTGGGGGCACATCCGGCATACCGCAGAACACCAGCAGATCGCCAACGACACCTACAGGCCCGATATTTACAGAAGCGCCTTGAAGGCGCTTGATGTCTCGATGCCGGCGGCGAGTTCGAAGGTGGAGGGTGCGCTCAAGGTCGAGACGCCCGTCGGCTCGAGCGGGGCGCTAACCCTTGGGCCGGACGGCTTCTTCGACGGCGGCCTGTTCGATCCCGATGACGTCGACAGCTATATCGCGAGCCAAGCTCGCCGCTGAGCACGTGCTTATTTTATACGCATTGCACAAATTTTAGAGCGATTGCTGCACGTGCGTTGACACCGAGGACATCCGCGGGATCTCCGCTGCTAACGATTTTCATTCAAAAACAATAGCTTACTAAAACTGGCACGGCCCTTGCTTTGTTATAAGCAGGCCAACAGGCCAAGAATTCCGCGTCCAACGACGGGCGCCCACAGCAAAGCCGCTGATCAGGATATCTCGCGCACGTCTAGTGAAAGCGCGCCCTGACCAGCGGCTTTTTGTTTTTAACCCCTAGCGATGGATAGGCACGACCTTGTCGGGCCCCGGAGAAGCCATGTCTGTTATCAGGAACACGCAGTCCATGTCCGCCGGCGAACCAGCCAAAGCATTGTGGATGTCCACGATTGCCTTCACCCTCTGTTTTGCCGTCTGGACGATCTTCGCGATCATCGGCATCCGCATCAAACAGGATCTCGGCCTGAACGAAGCCGAGTTCGGATTGTTGGTCGGCACGCCGGTTCTGACGGGTTCGCTTGTCCGTATCGTCCTTGGCATCTGGACCGGCCGTTATGGCGGCCGCCTCGTCTACACGCTCACCATGTTGGCTGCTGCCCTGGCGACCTTCCTCCTCTCCTATGCCCAGACCTACACGCAGATGCTGATCGCCGGCCTCGGCGTCGGCCTTGCCGGCGGCTCCTTCGCAGTCGGCGTCGCCTATGTCTCGCCCTTCTTCCCGCCTCAAAAGCAGGGAACGGCGCTCGGCATCTTCGGTGCCGGCAACGTCGGCGCCGCAGTGACCAAATTCGCGGCACCCTTCGTCTTGATCGCCTGGGGCTGGCAGGCGGTTGCTCAGATCTGGGCGGTCGGCCTGGCATTAATGGCAATCGTCTTCTGGTTCACCACAACGGATGATCCGGCCTTCCGCCTTCGCCGCGAGGGCAAGGTTGCCTCCAAGAGCCTGGCACAGGAATTCGCGCCGCTGAAAAACGTCCAGGTCTGGCGTTTCTCCCTCTACTACTTCTTCGCCTTCGGCGGTTTCGTTGCCCTGTCGCTGTGGCTGCCCCGCTATCTGGTCGGTGTTTACGGCTTCAATCTAGCAACTGCAGGCATGGTCGCAGCCGCTTATTCCATTCCGGGCAGCATCTTTCGTGCATTCGGCGGTGTTGTCTCCGACAAGAAGGGCGCCCGCAGCGTGATGTATGTGATGTTCGCCGTCGCAGCTGTCGCGACACTCATCCTGTCACTCCCGGCTGCCGGCGCAAGCGCAACGGTCGGCATCACGCCTGCGGTCTTCATCGTCGTCATCTTCGCTCTCGGCTTCGTCATGAGCCTCGGCAAGGCCGCCGTCTACAAGCACATCCCGGCCTACTACCCTGAAAGCGTCGGCGCCGTTGGCGGCATCGTCGGCATGATGGGCGGCCTTGGCGGCTTCATCCTGCCGATCGCCTTCGGCTTTCTCAAGGATATGACCGGCCTCTGGTCGAGCTGCTTCATGCTGCTCTTTGCGATCGTGATCATTTCGCTGGTCTGGATGCACCTGTCGGTCAAGCAACTCGACCGCCGTGGCCTCTCCGCCCAAGCCGTCGCTGCCACCTGATCTGAGGACCTGAAACCATGACTGAGAAGCTTGTCATCATCGGCAACGGCATGGCGCCCGGGCGCATGCTCGAGCACCTGTTCGAAAGGACGCCGGGCCAATATCAGGTCACGATCTTCAACGCCGAGCCGCGCGTCAACTACGACCGCATCATGCTCTCGCCGGTTCTGTCCGGCGAAAAGGACTACGAAGAGATCATCATCCACGGCGATGGATGGTACATCAAGCACGGCATCACCCTCTACAAGGGCCACAAGATCATCAAGATCGACCGTGCGGCCAAGACGGTCACGTCGGATCACGGCGTCACGGAAAGCTACGACAAGCTGGTGATCGCCACCGGCTCCGTGCCCTTCATCATTCCCGTGCCCGGCAAGGATCTGCCCGGCGTCATCACCTATCGCGACCTCGACGACGTGCAGGCGATGCTGCTCGCCGCCCAGTCTCGCGAGAAAGCGATCGTCATCGGCGGCGGCCTGCTCGGCCTTGAAGCGGCGGCCGGCCTTGCCTCTCGCGGCATGGACGTCACTGTCCTGCATGTCATGCCGACACTGATGGAGCGCCAGCTCGATCCTGCTGCCGGCTATCTCCTGCAGAAGGCAGTGGAAGAGCGAGGCATCAAGGTCATCTGCAAGGCCAATACCAAGGCCATCATCGGTAACGGCAAGGTCGAGGGCATCGAGCTCGACGACGGCCGTATCATTCCGGCGACCCTCGTCGTCATGGCGGTCGGCATCCGCCCGAGCGTTGGGCTCGCCAAGGACGCCGGCATTGCCGTCAACCGCGGCATCGTCGTCGATGACGGCATGCTGACCTCGGACGGCAGCATCATGGCGCTCGGCGAATGCGCCGAAGTCGGCGGCATGGTCTACGGCCTTGTCGCTCCGCTTTACGAGATGGCCCGCGTCGCCGCCTCGCATCTATCCGGCGACCGTTCCGCTGCCTTCGTGCATTCCGACACGCCGACCAAGCTCAAAGTGACAGGTATCGAGCTCTTCTCGCTCGGTGACTTCGCCGATGGCGACGACCGAGAGGAAATCGTGCTGCGCGACGCCTCAGCCGGCGTCTATAAGCGCCTCGTGTTGAAGGACAACAGGATCATCGGCACCGTGCTCTACGGCGAAACCGCCGACGGCGCCTGGTTCAACGATCTGAAAAAGAAACAGACCGATATCAAGGAAATGCGCGAAACGCTGATCTTTGGTCAGGCCTACCAGGGAGGGTCGCCGCTGGACCCTATGGCGGCCGTTGCAGCCTTGCCGGATGACGCGGAAATCTGTGGCTGCAACGGCGTATGCAAGGGCAAGATCACGTCGACGATCACGTCCAAAGGCCTGACGTCACTGGACGACGTGCGCGCCCACACCAAGGCGTCCGCCTCCTGCGGCTCCTGCACCGGCCTCGTTGAAAAGCTGATGACGCTGACGCTTGGCGACAGCTACAACCCGGCCGCCGTCACGCCGATGTGCACCTGCACCGAACTCAGCCATGACGACGTCCGCCGCCTCATCAAGGCCAAGGGTCTGAAGAGCATCCCTGCCGTCATGCAGGAGCTCGAATGGAAGACGTCGTGCGGTTGCGCCAAGTGTCGCCCGGCTCTCAACTACTACCTCGTCTGCGACTGGCCGGACGAATATGCCGACGACTACCAGTCGCGCTTCATCAACGAACGCGTCCACGCCAACATCCAGAAGGACGGCACCTATTCCGTCGTTCCGCGCATGTGGGGCGGCGTGACGAACTCCAACGAACTGCGCGCCATCGCTGATGTCGTCGACAAGTTCGAAATCCCGATGGTGAAGGTGACGGGCGGCCAGCGCATCGACCTGCTCGGCATCGAGAAGGAAGACCTGCCGGCTGTCTGGGCCGATCTCGGCAAGGCAGGATTTGTTTCCGGACAGGCCTATGCCAAGGGCCTGCGCACGGTGAAGACCTGCGTCGGCTCCGATTGGTGCCGCTTCGGCACGCAGGACTCCACCGGCCTCGGTATCCGCATCGAGAAGTTCATGTGGGGCTCCTGGACGCCGGCGAAGCTGAAGCTCGCCGTCTCCGGCTGCCCGCGCAACTGCGCCGAAGCGACCTGCAAGGATATAGGCGTCATCTGCGTCGACTCGGGTTTCGAGATCCACTTCGCCGGCGCCGCCGGCCTCGACATCAAGGGCACGGAGGTCCTCGGCCTCGTCAGGACCGAGGACGAGGCGCTGGAGCATATCGTGGCGCTGACACAGATGTATCGCGAGCAGGCCCGCTATCTCGAGCGCATCTACAAGTGGGCAAAGCGCGTCGGCTTGGAGGAAATACGCCGCCAGATCATGGGCGACGCCGACAAGCGCGAGGCTTACTACGATCGCTTCGTCTTCTCCCAGAAATTCGCCCAGGTCGATCCCTGGTCGGAGCGCGTCTCCGGCAAGGACAAGCATGAGTTCAAGCCGATGGCGACCATCGGTTACCCGCAGGCCGCTGAGTAAGGAGATTGATATGAACTGGATTTCAATCGGCGACATCTCCGACATTCCGCTGCGGGGCGCTCGCTGCGTGAAGACACCCCAGGGAAAGATCGCCGTCTTCCGAACGGCCGAAAACGAGGTCTTCGCCATCGAGGACCACTGCCCGCACAAGGGCGGGCCGCTCTCCCAGGGCATCGTCCATGCCAAGGCAGTCACCTGCCCGTTGCACAACTGGGTGATCTCGCTCGAAACCGGCAAGGCGCTCGGCGCCGATGAGGGCGAAGTGCGGACCATTCCCGTCCGCAACGAGGACGGCGCCCTCTACATCGCGCTCGAAAGCCTGATGATGGCAGCCGAATGATGCAGAAAGAGGTCAAGACAACCTGTCCCTATTGCGGTGTCGGCTGCGGCGTCATCGCCAAGCTCGCGGAAGACGGCAAGGTGTCCGTCAAGGGCGACCCGGACCATCCCTCCAACTTCGGGCGGCTGTGCTCGAAGGGCTCGGCGCTCGGAGAAACCGTCGATCTCGACGGGCGCATCCTCCATCCGGAAATTGCGGGGGAGCGGGCGGAATGGGGACAGGCGCTTGACCTCGTCGCGCAACGATTTTCCGATGCCATCGCCGAGCACGGCCCCGATTCCGTTGCTTTCTATGTGTCCGGCCAGCTGCTGACCGAGGACTACTATATCGCCAACAAGCTGATGAAGGGCTTCATCGGTTCGGCCAACATCGACACCAATTCGCGGCTCTGTATGTCGTCCTCCGTCGCCGGTCACCGCCGCGCCTTCGGCTCGGACACAGTGCCGGGTACCTACGAAGACATCGAGCTTGCCGATCTGGTGATCCTCACCGGCTCGAACCTTGCCTGGTGCCACCCGGTCATCTACCAGCGGCTGGCGGCGGCCAAGGCCGCGCGCCCCGGCATGAAGGTCGTCGTCATCGATCCGCGGCGGACGATGACATCAGATATCGCCGACCTGCATCTCGCCATCCGCCCGGACAGCGATGTTGCCCTTTTCGTCGGCCTTTTCGAACACCTGATCGCAAGCAACGCCATCGACCAGAACTACGTCGCCGAACATACCAACGGCTTTGCGGAGGCCTTTACGGCTGCCACAGGCGTCTCCTTCAACGAGGTGCTTGATATGACCGGCCTGCCGGCCATGCAGCTTCGCGAATTCTACCGCCTCTTTGCCACGACCGAGAAGGTCGTCACCTGCTACAGCCAGGGCGTCAACCAGTCCTCATCTGGCACCGACAAGGTCAACGCCATCATCAACTGTCATCTCGCCACCGGCCGCATCGGCCGGCCGGGCATGGGCCCGTTCTCGCTCACCGGCCAGCCGAATGCGATGGGTGGTCGCGAAGTCGGTGGGCTTGCCAACATGCTTGCCGCCCACATGGCCATCGAAAATGCCGAGGACCGCGACCGTGTCCAGCGCTTCTGGAATGCGCCGGCCATTGCGCAAACGCCGGGCCTGAAGGCCGTCGACATGTTCAGGGCTGTCGCCGACGGCCGCATCAAGGCGCTCTGGATCATGGCGACCAACCCGGTTGTTTCCATGCCGGATGCCGACGCCGTCGAGGCCGCCATCAAGGCTTGTCCCTTCGTCGTCGTCTCCGATGTCCTGAAAAGCACAGACACCGCCCGTCACGCCCATGTCCTTCTGCCCTCGCTCGGCTGGGGTGAGAAGAGCGGCACTGTCACCAACTCCGAGCGCCGCATCTCCCGCCAGCGCCCCTTCCTCGATGCACCGGGAGAGGCCCGCGCCGACTGGTGGCAGCTTGCCGAAGTGGCGCGCCGCATGGATTTTGCCCAAGCCTTCGACTTCAGCTCCAATGCCGAAATCTTCGACGAGCACGCCGCTCTCTCCGCCTTCGAGAACAACGGCCGTCGCGACTTTGATATCGGCGCATACGTCGGCTTGAACCGTCAGTCGTACGACGAACTCCCCCCTTTCCAGTGGCCACAGCCCGCAGGCCACAACGCGACCGAGACCCGCTTCTTCGCCAAGGGCGGCTTCTACCACGCCGACGGCAAGGCACGTTTCATCGCCGTCGAACCGGTCGCCTCGGATCGCACCAGCGCCGACTATCCCTTCACACTGAACACCGGCCGTATCCGCGACCAGTGGCACACGATGACCCGGACGGGCAAAAGTGCGCGGCTCTCCTCGCACATCGCCGAGCCCTTCGCAGAGCTTCATCCGCGCGACGCCATCGAGATCCGCGTCGGCAATGCCGGCCTCGTCGAAATAGAAAGCCCTCACGGCAAAGCCGTGGTTCGCGCCCTGATCACCGAGCGCCAGGCGCGCGGCAGCATTTTCGTACCGATGCACTGGAACGATCAGTTCGCCGCGAAGGCACGCATCGACGCCGTCGTCGCACCCTTGACCGACGCAATCTCCGGCCAGCCGGCATCGAAGAATGGTGCGGTTGCTGCTCGACGCTTCAAAGCGGCGCGCTACGGCTTTGCCGTTTCCGCAGCCAAGCCTGATCACCTCGATGCCGCCTATTGGGCGCTGGCAAAGGCCGAAGGCGGCTGGCGAGTGGAGCTCGCCTTCGACCAGCCGGTCGAGGACTGGTGCACGTGGTGCCGCAGCACCTTCGCTATTCCCGAGGGCGTCGAGCCGCTTGGTTACGCCGACCAGCAATCCGGCGATCTGAGGCTTGCCTTCTTTGGCGGCCAGCGACTGCTTGCCGCCTTGTTCCTGGCGCGCGAACCGGTGGCTGTTGCGCGCAACTGGGCGATCTCTCAGCTCACCGCCGAGCACACCAATCTGCGCAAGCGCTTCGCTCTCGTTGCCGGTCGCCCGGGCGCAGACAAGCCCGATCCGGGTGCCACCGTCTGCTCCTGCTTCGGCGTCGGCGTCAACCAGATCGTCGCCGCTGTACGCGGCGGCTGCCACAGCGTCGAAGCCGTCGGCAAGGAACTCAATGCCGGAACCAACTGCGGCTCGTGCCGCGCCGAAATCAGGGGGATCATCGATGGATGTCTTGCAGCAGCCGCGGAATGAAGCACCCGCCCGCATGGAACCGCTTGCCAAGCTGCCGGTGTTCTGGGCACTTGAATCCAAGCGCGTGATCGTCGCCGGCGGATCCGATGCCGCCGCCTGGAAAGCCGAGCTTCTCGCTGCCTGCGGCGCGGAGGTGCATGTCTACGCCGACGCGCTTTCCGACACTTTCGAGAAGCTGATCTCGCGCGGCGCCGAGCATCCTCGGGGCAGTTTCGTCCGTCACTGCCATGGATGGGATGAAACCATCTTCGCCGGCGCGGCCATCGCCATCGCCGACTGTGAGGAAGAGGACGAGGCGAAAGCCTTCTTCGACGCCGCCCGCATGGCCGGCGTCCCAGTCAACGTCATAGACAAGCCTGCCTTCTGCCAGTTCCAGTTCGGCTCCATCGTCAACCGCTCACCCGTCGTCGTCTCGATCTCGACGGATGGCGCCGCCCCGATCCTCGCCCAGGCGATCCGGCGTCGCATCGAGACGTTGCTGCCTTGGACACTCAAGGGTTGGGCTGAACTCGCTCAGACATTGCGCGACCGGGTCAATGAACGACTGACTCCCGGCCCGCTCCGCCGCGCCTTTTGGGAGCGATTTGTCGATCGCGCCTTTTCAAGTTCGGATACGCCGGAGGAGGGCGTCGGCGGGCTGCTTCTCGAGGAGGCCGACAGGCTTCGGGAAGCGCCCGCCCACTCCTCGCGCGGTCGCGTGACGCTGGTCGGCGCCGGCCCGGGTGATGCGGAGCTTCTGACGTTGAAGGCCGTCCGCGCCCTGCAAGCCGCAGACGTGATCCTCTTCGACGACCTGGTTTCTTCAGAGGTTCTGGAGCTTGCCCGGCGAGAAGCCAAGCGCATGTTGGTTGGCAAGCGCGGTGGCCGCACAAGCTGCCGCCAGGAAGACATCAACGCCATGATGGTGAAGCTCGCCAAATCAGGCAAGCGGGTCGTACGGCTGAAGTCCGGCGATCCGATGATCTTCGGCCGCGCCGGCGAAGAGATTGCCCATCTCGATCGCGAAAACATCCCCGTCGATGTCATCCCCGGCATAACAGCCGCAAGCGCCATGGCGTCCCGCCTCGGGATTTCGCTGACGCATCGCAACCATGCCCAATCCGTCCGCTTCATCACCGGCCATTCTCGTCATGGCGGCCTGCCGATCGATGTCGACTGGACCGCTGTCGCCGATCCGCACACCACAGCTGTCTTCTACATGGGTGGCAGGACGGCACCGCTCATCGCCGACCGGTTGATCGAGGAAGGCCTGCCGCCGGAAACGCCGGCCATCATCATCAGCGACGTGAGCCGTTCGACCGAACGTGACTGGAGCGGCACGCTCGCAACCATCCCTGAGGGAATTGCGGCGATCGGCTACGACAATCCGGTACTGATTGCGGTCGGCACTGCGCTTGCAGCACGCCTGAACGTTCGCGACACGAACGGTTTCGACGGTGATCATCGTTTGGTCATGGGTGCGCGCTGATGCAACTCCACACGATCGCCCCCGCCCTCCTCGTTCTTGCCATTGCCTTGAGCTGGCCGCCCTTCAGCAGCATCTTTCGCGGCGAAACACAGGCCGCGGTGGCAACTGCGCCGCTGACCATGATCGCCAGCGCCGTCAGCCTTTCCGCTCTCGGATTGGCCTTCGCCGGCAACGGACCATGGCTCGGCATGCTGATCGCGGCGCTAGGCCTGCTTCTCGGCTGGACGATGCGCACGCCGGCGCCGCCGTTTGCCATCTCGCTTTCCGCGCTTAGTCTGGCCGCATACCTGCAGTTCGGACCGCCCACTCTCTTCTAGCCGCCATTCAGGCCGCGATCCGCGCCGTCCGTTCCGGCAGCATGTGGGCCATGGCGCTTAGCAGGTCCGTCTGCGAGATGAGCCCGACGACATGGCCGGTGGGATCGACGATGACAACGGCGTGGGTGCGCCCGTCCGTCAAGACGGGCAACAGACTGACGGCCGGCGCATCTGGAGGAGCGGTTGCCGCCGTCACGATATGGCCGGCAACCTGCTCGGCCTGCATCAATTCGCGCAGCCCGACCGTGCCGATCAATCGCCCACTGCCATCCTTAACGGGCAGCGTGCGGATGTTGTGCTTCAAAAGCAGCGCGCGCGCATCCTCCGCCGTGGCTTTCTCCCCGACCGCAATCACATCACGCGACATGATATCGGCGCAGCTGACGGTGCCATGGGAACGAACGGCAGCCTCTACCTCGACCTGCCGCAGCAAGCGGCTCAAGTCACCACGATCGATATCGAACGTTTCCTCGAACTTCGCCAGCGCCGCGTCGACGTCTTCCTCGCGGAAGCCTATCCGTGTCACGGACGGCGGATCGATCGTCTGATGCGTATTGACCGGCGCCGGCACGGCGACGTGCGGATAGTTTCGCCGTCCCAGTTTATGGAAAACAATGCCGAGCGCCACCAGGATGCAGGAATTCAGCGCCACCGGCACAAAGGGGAAAAGCAGCCCCCAGCTCGCTACCGCCGGGCCGCCCAGCACGGCGGTCAGCGCCGCGGCGCCACCCGGCGGGTGAAGGCAGCGGGTGAACGACATGGCGCCGATCGCCAACGAGACGCCGACGCCGATCGCGATGATCGGTTCGTGAATGAAGTGTGCGGCGAGAATGCCCATCATGGCGGAGATCGTGTTGCCACCAATGATCGACCAGGGCTGTGCCAGCGGACTTGCCGGCACGGCGAAAAGCAGCACGGCCGAAGCCCCCATCGGCGCGACGATTAGCGGCAGGTGCGGGCCCTGGCCGAAAAAGTAGCCACAGACCATGCCTGTCAGCGCGATCGCAATCAGCGCGCCAAGGCAGGCAAGCATGCGCTCACGCAGCGTGGCGCCGGCGAGGATCGGCGAAAACAAGCGGCGGCCGAGGGCCTTGGGAGTGCTGGAATCTGACATGACGAACCGACAGTTTGTGAAACGAAGCGTGCGGGTTGCAAGAAGGTTGCGCGCAGAGGTCAGCCGCTTGGAGGTGAGAGGCCGTCCCTGCCCCTCGAGGCAATGAGGACATCGTGAAAAGCCTCGAACGCGTCCGATCGGTCACCCTTGCGGCGAACGAGAAAGGTCTCCACTGCGCCAATATCGCGGGTGACGATATCGGCGGGCCAGCGCAGAAGGTCGTAGACGGAGCGCGGCATGACGCCGAAGGCGTTGCCGGCGACAATGCTGGCGAGGATCGCATGATAGGAGCCGAGCTCGAGCGTGCGCGGCGAAGCGGCGTCCTCAGCCCACTCCTCGGCCATGCGCCGATAGGTGCAGCCTGGTTCCATCACGGCGAGCGTCCCGACACGCAGATCGGCTGCGGCTTTCACCTCGGGATGCTTCGGCGGAAGGACGAGGATCAGATCCTCGAGATAGATCCGCCGCGCTTCAAACCGGCCGAGGTCGAGATCGGCATAGCGCGTCTCGTCCAGCGACGTCTGCGGCGGCCGCGCGATCAACGCGCAATCCAGCTCTTCGGCGAGCACGCTCTGCATGAGCTCCCGTGTCGCCCCCATCGTCAATTGCAGGGAAACGTCGGGCCACAGCGACCCGAACCGCCTGATGACGTCGGGGAGTCGGCTCGCGGCCGTGCTTTCCATCGTTCCGACGCGCATCACTCCCGATGCAGCCAGCGGCCGCACGGCCTGCTTTGCTTCCACGGCCAGATCGGCAAGACGTGTCGCATAGGATAGAAAGATCGTGCCTTCGCGCGTCAACGACATCTTTTTGCCGTCTCGAGAAAACAGCGCCACCCCAAGATCCTCTTCGAGCTGCTGGACGCGCGTCGTGACGTTCGACGGCACACGCCCCACTGCGGCCGCCGCCTTCGTGACGCTGGAATGCGCCGCGACTGCCTTGAAGATTTCAATTGACGACAGATCCATATATTCGCTCGAAAAGAATACGGGAGGCGCTTTATTCTCTAAATGGAAACGAAAATCAACCGCTCTTTCTGGGATGTGACCGCGTTGCCCGATTTTTCCGCCCTGGCCCGGAATCGGCATAGGGGGCGATCATATTTGATCGCTCCCCTGCCACACCACCCGGCATGCGGGTCCGCACCGGGCGGTTCGAGGGATTGAGGTTATGCGAGTCTGGGCATTCCGAGTTGGTCGGCCCATCTGATGGTGAGAACGGCGTTGAT